>DATMQL010000262.1:0-9522 GCA_035566815.1 Steroidobacteraceae bacterium
GTCAGCACCCGCTGGGCGATTGCATCCAGATCCGCCGTGTTGACGCCCTGAACTCGCGCCGCGACCGCCGCGGGCAGCTGGCCATAGCGGGTGGCAAGCAGCTTGAGCACGATTTCCACACGGCCCTGCGCCACGCCCTCAGCCTTCCCCGCCCCAAAATAGCGCCGGGCAAATTCGCTCTGATATTCGTACTTCGAAGCATCCATCGCTTGTAGCGCCCGGCGGGCGGCCTCCGGTAGGGAGTGCAACACCAAATCACAATACAGTCTCGAGCGCTCAGCGTCGGGATGAGAACATTTTGCCGGATGTTGATCCGTCGTAGAAGAGATAGCGGCCAGTTTAAAACATCGAAACGCATTCTCAGATCGAGCGCTTGGATGTGATCCGAGCGTGTTGGATCTCACGTAAGTGCATCACGAGAACGTCGACGTCCGCGAGCGCGTACGGAAACACGCGATCACACCGTGCCCAGGGCGCGCGTCGGGCTCCGTACGCTCCCCAGCGCGGCACCTTGTCCTTGAGCGTATAGGTCGAGGGTAAAACTCTATCGACGAGGCAAAGCCCTGGGTGGCGCCACTCCCGGGCCAGCGGGTAATCTGTGGCCTCGACGCCCCTTTACTCGCTGCCAAGGAGCATTGCCATGTCAACACAACAGATTGCTGCCCGTCTGGCCGAGCTCTGCCGTCAGGGCCAGTTCGAAGCTGCGCAAAAGGAACTGTTCGCCAAAGATGCGGTGAGCATCGAACCGCACGAGACACCTGAGTTTCCCAAGGAGACGAAGGGACTGAATGCCATCATCGACAAGGGCCACAAATGGAGTTCGACGGTGGAAAAGGTGCACGCATGCACGGCCTCCACGCCGCTGGTTGCGGGTAACGCGATTGCCATGACGCTTGAGCTGGACGTTACTATGAAAGGACGTGGGCGCATGAAGATGGAAGAAGTCTGCGTCTATGAAGTCAAAGACGGGAAGATCGCATCAGAACAATTTTTCATGTAGGCATTGTTGGATCGCGTCCGTGAGGCCGCACGCGGCATGCGCGCGCGGGCGGCCTCACATCATGGCGTTGCTTGATGCGATGCGGTGCAGGGGAACGTCCGCGGGTCGGTCCATGGCCTGGCGCAGGTCGTTTTCGAGCGACTGGCGCTCGACCGCATGCACGTTCATCTTCGGTTCGAAGAACTGCTGGTTGTTGCGCCCACTGTCCTTGGCATGGTACATCGCAAAATCCGCTCGCTTCATCAATGTTTCCGCGTCCGTTCCGTCGTCGGGGTAGGTAGCGATACCGATGCTCACCGTGACCTCCAGGTCGTTCCAGCGCGTTTCATTGCCAATGACCGCTACCCTTACTCGCCCTGAAGGTCAGGGCTTCCTGAGCCTTATCAGATCAGCCCGCGGCTGGTCAAACAATCCTGTACGGCGCGTTCGGCCTGGTCAAAGGCGGTGTTGGTGAAGGCCGCCGCGCCGGAATCGGCGTTAGCAACGGCAATCCGACCGAACAGCTGCCGCCCGAGGATGTGAGGGCGTTGCGCTTCCGCCATCTCCGGGTCTCCGAGCGTGTCGTAGGTATACGCGTACCCATGCGGCCAGCGGTTGACCGTGATGGCGAGAATATCTTTCTTCGAGTCGAACCCCGCCGGACCCAACATGCGCTGTAGCTGCGCCCGGATCTCTGTCTCGATCTTCTCGAACGGCGTCGCCAGCATTTCGGCCCGTCCCAGACGATGCTGCTCCTTGCGCGGTAGTCCGGGGTGGTTGGGATTGCGGACCATGTGCACGACAATGGGCCCGCTTGGGTCGGTGGGAAACCGGTAGTTGCCTATACTCACCGGGATGTCGAGGCCCGCATAGGTGTGATAGCCGTTGGGAGCGGAGATACGCTGGACACCCAACTTGCGCCACGGCTCCCAGTTTCGCACCAGTACGTTGGTGTACTGCATCGGAACCTTTGATGCGTACGCCAACGCCTGTTTCTGTTCCTGCGGCAGGCTCGGCACCAGGAAACGGATGATGTTGTTGAAACAGGCCAGGATGGCGTTGCCGCCGCGCACCGCATAGGTCTTGCCGCCGCGTGCGTAGACGACCCTGACCTCGGTGGACTTGGCAGGGTCCCCGGCATGCTCCACTCTCACCACCGTGCTCTTGAGCCGGATGCGAGTGGATTTGTTCGGCTGATCGAGCTCGGCATAGCTCGCCCGCGCGGTAACGATGGATTCCTGATTCTGAGGGCCGGGAAACACTGCGGGCACCAGGCGACTCACCAACAGTCGTGCGATGGAGGCATTGCCGTCCGGGAAATGGAACTCATAATCGGATCGAAAGACCGGGTCGTCCGGAAGCGTCATCCCGGCGAACCCAACGGCGCCGGAGCGGGCCGCCGTGTACGCCGGACAGGTGTCCACTCTCATGTTGTTGCGGAAGCCTATCCCGGCGAAGTACGGCAGGCTCTGCGGCAGCAGGCGCGCGGGCTTCAGGAGAAAGTCCTGATAGCTCATGTGCTTCAGCGCCTCGGCCTTCTGCGCGGGTGACAGGTTCGGCAGGTAGTCCTCGACGGCGGTATGCAGGCGAGTCAGGTCGGCACGCACCGGTTCGGACAGTGGAGCCGCCTTGAAAACTTCCGTCCAGGGCCTCTGGCCCACTCCTGCCACCACCTTGTCGCCGGCGAAATGCTCCCGGTCGAAGAAAACGCCTTCGGTGAGCCCCTTATACAACTCCTGGCTCTCGTGACGCGAATAACTGGACACGTCAATCCCCAGTTCGGCGATCAGCGACTTGGCGGTGTAGCTGTAGGGGAAGGGGGTCTCGATGCTCATGGTCCCGCCGTACCCCAGGTACATGCGGCCGTTGTGGTGAAACTCGTTGCGCTTCGCGTGTCCGCCGAAGTCGTCGTGGTTGTCCAGGATCAGGATTTTCCGCTCCTCGCCGAGCGCCTTGCGGAAGAAATGCGCGGCGGCCAGGCCAGACATGCCCGCGCCGACAATCACCAGGTCATAAACCTCCCCAGTGTCTTCGGCGGAGATAGCGCCGGCAAACTGTCCATCCCGGACCGAGTGGGCGACTTCAAAAGACCCCGGATACTGTCCCCTCAGCCCAGTGGCGACCGGCGGGTATTCCGACGGGTCCGGAACAGCGTTGTCGAGCGGCGCATTACCTGCCAGGACGTCGGATGGCGCCAGGGCGAGTCGCGAAGCTAACGCGGTCACCGCCACACCGTTGATGAAGTCGCGTCGATCGATGCGGGTGTCGTTTTTCATGCGCGCCGCTGCGTCAGGGTATTTAGGCGGATACTGTACTACGGCCTGGTACCGTTGACTGGCCCCATCGGACCGTGTCCTGGATCACGGTTCCGCAGGACTGACGGGGGCAGACTGCCGGTTAACATGGAACGCGCTTTCGAGCTACTGCATACGACTGTCAAACGGCGATGGCCGATTGCCCTGGCAAAAAAGCTCGGTATCCTCCCCGCCGTGGTGTTTGTCGTCGCGTTGGCCACGATGAATTTCCTGGTTGGGATCGGTCAGCCTTCCCACCCGATATGGGATGAGAAATACTACCTCACAGCGGCGCAGCGGTACGAGGACGGGACCGCCCAATTCGCAAGCCATCCGCCCCTCGGATTGATGCTGTTAGCCGCCGGTGATGCGCTGCTGCATCCCAATCGCGGAACTGATACGCACGCCATCGGCTGGGACAAGCAGGTTGCAGAGGAGCGTCTCCCGGAGCACTATTCGTTCGCGGGTGTGCGGCTGATGTCCGGCGTGTTTGCGGTGATCGGGGCGGTGCTTTTTTTTGCCGTAATGCTGACTCTCACGCGCTCCGTGTTCCCGGCGCTGCTGCTCAGTAATCTGTACGTGTTTGAAAATGCGTTCATCGTGCATTTTCGAGCCGCCCATCTCGATGCGTTCCAACTTGCGTTCGCGCTGGCCGCTTTGCTGTGTTTCGCTGTAAGCGTGCGCCGTGGCCAGCGCAGCTCGTCTTGGCTGGAGTTTGCCCTGGGCGCAGCTTGCGGGCTGGCCATCATGGTCAAGCTGAATGCGGTACTGTGGACCCTGCTTGGCCTGATGCTGATTGTCCGCCGCGTCGGACTGGGCTGGCATTGCGCTCCGCGAGCACGTCTGCTCCTGACGGCCCTGCGCGATGGGTCGGTAATAGCCTCGGGCTGCCTACTGGCCATTGTGGCCGTGTGGACGATTCACGTTGCGGTAACCCCTCATCCCCCACCCCCGGGCAGTCCCGCCGGTGTAAAAGATGAACCCTTCATATCGCATACCTACCAGGCGTACCTCAACGGTGAACGAGGTCTCTCTGCCTTGGTGGTGTTGGCCGCGGCGCAGGACTACACACGCTTTATGTTGACCGACTTGAAGGGTGTGCCCAAGAACGATCAGAATGGGTCGCGACCGGTGGAATGGCCGCTACATATCCGCGCCATCAATTACCGGTGGGACTCGGATGGTGTGCATACGGCGTACGTGCAATTGGTCGGAAATCTCTGGGGATGGTTGATCGCAGGCATCGCCCTCATTGCCACAGTCGGGTTGCTGATCTTGCAGTGGTGGCGTCCGTGCCCATCGTCCAACTCTGAACGCCGCGCTCTGATGGTCATGCTACTCCTGCAGTATGTGGTGTTCATGACCGTACATGCGTATCTGGGAACGATGCGCGTAATGTATCTATACCATTATTTCCTGGCGTTGGTTCTTGCCTTTTGCCTGGTGCCCCTCGTTTTGGCCGAGGCCGCGGAAAGATGGCGCGTACAGCGCGCGTTGCAGGAGTCAGAGCTGGCGGTAATTGTAGTGTTGTTACTAGTCAGCTTCGCGTTCTATTCGCCGTTGAGCTTTCACCGCCCCCTGACGCACAGTCAATGCGAGTGGCGCAATGCCGTGCAGCACATCGTGGACTGTCGCTGAGGCTCGACCTGCGAACCGCTGCCGGGAGGCGCAGCGGCCGCAGCCCGAGTTTACTCTATGCGGTCAATTGGCCAGGGCGGTTGAGTCGTAGCGCTGTCCGGTATCCACTGGAGTGAATCCCTGACCCTGGTCGTGAGGAACGAACGCCTGCACCATTCCGCTACACTGCGCGCCCTGTGTGTTGGTTGCTGAAAATGAGATGAAATAGATGCGGCCGGTTCCGGGACCTGCGCGCTCGGCGCGTACGGAGGCGGTCGAGGTGCCCACGCCAGAGCCGTCGGGCTGAGTATTGCCGCTTCCGATCGCATTGATGGGCTCATCCTGCTGAATGCCCGTGACCGTGATGGTCGTCGGGAGACCGAAGGCGTCCGTCACGCCTACGATGCTCTCTGTCACCATCGTGTGGTTTGGCGGCCAGATGACGCCGAGCGACGCCGCTGCGCCACTGCAGTCCGGGCCGGATCCGCTGCTGGAACTACCGCTGCTCGAACTGCCGCTCGAACTGCTGCTGGAACTGCTGCTCCCCGACAGGGTGTCCGCCACGACGACGCGAGAATTGAGCGAGGCAACGGCCACCAGCGCGCCCGCGCCAAGAAGTGCATACACGAGTTTCGACATTGATCTCTCCTCACGATTTCGCCGGCCGCAAGAGACGGCACGTTTCCAATTCGAAGCGGCACCATTTGCGGCGATCGACTATATGTGAGTCAAGGTGTCCCACTAGTGGCCTAACCAGAACGTGACGAAGGTCACATTCGCGTCCGCGTTGCGCGACATAACACCGTCGCGCAGCGGCTACACCTGCGGGCTTGTCGTCTATGACGACGCACGTACCGCGCTCGGCGCTACGCGCCTGGGATTCGGGCGATGGGTAGCCCGTTTAGGTTGCGTTCAGCCATAAGTGGGCATTCTAATCTCACATACGGTAGGAGGGAGTTAAAGTGTCTAACGGAAATCGTCGTCTCGGGCTTGTTGGATTGCTCGTTGCGGCCGCACTCGCTCTCGCTGCCTGCGGCGGCAGCGGCAGCAGCCCCAGCGCCACGGGCCAGGTGAAATTGGCGGTGGCCGATGCCCCGGTCGATGGCGCCCAAGCGGTCGTCGTGAAATTTACCGGTGTTGAACTGACCGCCAATGGCGGCAACCCGGTTGACATTACTTTCACCCAACCCAAGACCATCGATCTGCTCACCCAGGGCGGCACCGCGTCAGCGGTGCTGTTTGATCAGCCGATTCCTGCCGGTTCCTACGGCCAGATTCGCTTGATGGTGCTCGCGGATGGTGACCCAAGCAATTCCTACATCATGCTTTCCGACGGAACGATGCACGGCTTGCAGGTGCCGAGCGGCTCCCAAACCGGCCTGAAGCTCGTTTCCGGCTTCACCGTGCCGAGCAGCGGTGTGGTGGACTATACCATCGACTTCGATCTGCGCCAGGCCATCACGTGCCCGCCCGGACAGGGCCCCGCGTGCCTTCTCAAGCCTGCGGAGCGATTGGTCGATAACACCACGGTAGGCAATATACAGGGTGTAGTTAGCAACACGCTGGTGCCGAGCGGATGCACCCCCGGCGTCTATCTCTATAGCGGCACGGTGACCGCCCCCGAAGACATGAACAGCGCGGCTGCGCCCAGCGATACCAACCAACCGCTAGCCTCGAGGGCGCCCGTCGCGAATTCCCCGACACCGTACTACTACCAGTTCACGTTCCTGGCGCCGGGCACGTACACGGTTGCCTTCACGTGTCAGGCTGCCCAGGACAATGCCGATCAGGCCGACAGTGCCGTGACGTTCAACCCGGTCAAAGCGGGAATCATGGTTAGCGCGAACCAGACGACGACAGTCGATATCCCGTGAACTCGCCACTGAATTAACACGACTGTGGGGGACCAGCGGGTCGCCTCGCGGACGCTAACCGAAGGAGTACAAGATTATGAAGAAGATTCTGTACGCGGCGCTGCTTGGCGCCTGTGCCACCCCGGCGTTTGCCGCTGATGTGGGTGTGTCGATCAACATTGGCCAACCCGGCTTCTACGGGCAGATCGATATTGGAAACGTTCCGCGGCCGCAGTTGGTTTACCCGCAACCCGTTGTAGTGCGGCAGGCGCCGGAATTCGCATCGGCCGCGCCGGTCTACCTGCATGTGCCGCCGGGCCACGAGAAACACTGGAGCAAGCACTGTGCGCAGTACAACGCCTGCGGCCGGCCGGTCTACTTTGTGCGCGACGACTGGTACAACAACGAATACGTCCCGCGTTACCAGCACGGTGGCGGCGATCACGGCGGCGGTCATGGGCAGGGTCGGGGTCACGACAAGGGTCATGGCCATGACGAAGGGCACGGCGACCACGACAAATGAATTAGATGCGGGAAGTTACCCGCATCGCGTCTAACGGCCGGCGCCCGCGTTCGCAGATTCCTGCCGGGCGGCGCTCGGCCGACGCCGTTTCGGCACTCATTGATTTCTCCCGCCAATCAATGACCCCCGCACATTGAAATATCGCCCAGCGGCTTTTGGAGCAACATGTGCTCGCCCCCGGTTCCGTTCACGCGAGCCGGCCGCGAAAACTGTCTGCAACGATTCAATCCAAGGACGCTGTCCGTGATCGACACCATGCCGGAAGACCCGCGGGCCCGAAGCGCTGTGCTGGGCAACCTGAGGGCGGGGCAACCGGTGTTGAGTCTCGGCGTCCGGAGTGCGCGCACAGCGGATATCGCGCGTCTGGCCAGGAGCGCCGGATATCGCGTGATCTGGGTCGACCTCGAGCACAGCAGCATGTCGATCGATTGCGCCTCGCAAATTCTCGCCTCGGCCTTCGATCTCGGCCTCGAAGCGTGGGTGCGGGTTCCCGAAAAAGATTACGGCGCGATCGGGCGTTTGCTCGACGGCGGCGCGACGGGAATCATCATGCCCCGAGTCGAATCCGCCGAGGAAGCGGCGCGCGTGGTGACCGCAGCGCGCTTCCCGCCTCGCGGCCAAAGATCGCAAATCGCGCGACTGCCGCAGTTTTGTTTTGAGCGGCTTCCGGCGGCGGAGCTCATGGAGTGGGCGGATCGGCTCACCAGTGTGCATATCCTGCTCGAGACGGCCACTGGCATTGCCAACGTCGATGCTATTGCGGCCGTCGATGGGGTCGACATCCTGCACGTCGGACTCAACGATCTTTCCGTCGATCTCGGCCACACCGGGGGCCTGCGCCATCCCGATGTGCTCGCCGCCTGCAAGCAGGTCGCCAGTGCTGCGGCTCGTCACGGCAAGCTCGCCGCGGTCGGCGGAGTTGCCGATCCCGAACACTATCGGGATCTGTTGGACATCGGTGTGGTGCCCCTCATCTTCGCCGGCATCGATGCCGAAATTCTTGCCGCCGGAATCGCCCAGCGCGCGGAGCACTGGCGGGCACGCTCGGAGAAAACAACATCATGAGTGACGACATCCTCACCACGAAGCCCGTTCGCCCCGCGTCCTCCAACACCGCGCCGCGGTTCCGCTTGCCGCCGAAGAGTTGCGACGTGCATTTTCATGTGTTCGAGCCCGGTTACCCGCACGTGGCCCGGCCGCACTACACCTTTCCCCAGGCGACCATTGACCAATACCTGGCCCTGTGTGATTTCCTGGGGATCGGGCGGATGGTGCTGGTGCAACCGAGCTTCTACGGTACTGACAACAGCCTGTTGCTCCATGCGCTCGAGCGCATCGGAGATCGCTGCCGCGCCGTGGTGATGGTCGAGGAGGGCATTTCCGACGCCGAGCTCGACCACTTTCATGTGTTGGGAGTGCGCGCGATTCGCCTCGACCTCTTTGCGCGAGCCTCCTGGCCCCGGGTGGATCTCCAGGCCTATATCCTCCGCATGCTCGAGCGAGCCAGGCCGCGAGGATGGCATCTTCAGTTCTATACGCCAGGCTACGTGGTACGCGATCTGCTGCCGTTCCTGGGGACGCTGGAGCATGACTTCGTGATCGACCACATGGGCTATATGCTCGAAGAAGACGGGTTGACCGAAGGTGATTTCGCGCGCCTGCTCGACGTGATGAAGACGGGCCGGGCATGGCTGAAGCTGTCCGGGCCCTATCGAATTGCCAAACATCGCGGCTACGAAGCCGTCGCTCATCTCGCCCAACAGATCGCCGCGACCCGCCCCGAGCGAGCACTGTGGGGATCGGATTGGCCGCATCTGCCTGACGGAACCCGTGATACCGGAGAGCTGGTGAACCTGCTTCTCAACTGGGCGCCGTCGGAAGCCACGCGACAGCAGATTCTCGTCGAGAATCCGCGGCGATTGTTCGGCTTCGATTAAAGGCGCGGACGAGTCCGCTGCATCCGAGCCGCGATGACCAGCGCGCCAGCGGCGATGGCCGGCGGGATCGCGGCGATGACGAAGAGGCTGCCGGCACTGAAGTTCGCGGCGACGAGTGCTCCGCCCACCATCGGTCCGACAATTGAGCCGAGTCGCCCCACGCCCATGGTCCATCCTGTACCGGCGCCTCGCACGTGCTGCGGATAGAGCGCAACGGTCATGGAGGGGAAGTTGAGTTGACCCCCGATGATGCAGCCGCCTGCGACAAACAACGCGAACATCAACGGTGCAACCGCTCGAACGTTCTGTCCGAGGAGCG
>DATMQL010000263.1:0-10056 GCA_035566815.1 Steroidobacteraceae bacterium
CGACCCCCGACCCGGAACCTTCCGCCCCCGACCTCACCCCCGGGGCTCCTGACCCCCCGGCGCAGCCCCGCCGCGGCCCCGGCCCTTACCAGCTTGCCTGTCTCCCGATTTTTGATTATAAATCTGTGATCAAAAATCAAAGGCACCTGCATGGCCGACCGTTCACAGCTCGGGTTGGCGCGCATAGAGCGCGAAACCATCCAGGAGCGCGTCTATGGCGTCCTCCGCGATCGACTGATGCGGGGCGGATTCGAGCCGGGTCAGAAATTGAAAATCGGCGAGCTGGCCAGTGCGCTGGGAACGAGCGCGATGCCGGTCCGCGAAGCCCTGAACCGGCTTGCCGCTGAGCGGGCGATCGAATCGATGCCGAACCGGAGCGTGCGGGTCCCCGCTCTATCGAAGGACGCTCTGCAAGACCTGATGGAGACCCGTTTCGCAGTAGAAGGCCTGGCTGTGGCCCGGGCCGCTGCGAACATGACGGCGGAAACGCTGGCGCAACTCAAAGAGTTCATCGCCGCGCAGAGTGAAACCGACGCCGAGCATATCTCCGAGGCCAGCGCCCGCCAGAACCGCGCCTTCCATTTCGCGATCTACCGTCAATCGGGCTCGACCGTCCTGCTGCCGATCATCGAAAGCCTGTGGCTGCAATTCGGACCCTACCTCCGCGTGGCCTCTGAGCGGTTTGATGGCCGCGAAGGCCGTGGCACCAACTTTCACATCGAGATCGTTGCCGCCCTCGCCCGCGGGGACGGCAAGGCCGCCCGCGCCGCGCTCGAATCCGACATCGGCCGTGCGTTCGAACTCGTCATGACGGATCACACACTCTGGCAACGCCAGGGAGGCGCCGCATGACGGACCCGAACACAACGGCCGCTCCGACCGGCACAACAGCCACTTCGCCCGACCCGGCCCCAGCCGCCCCCGGCTTCGACCTATACGACCTGCGCATCGAAGTCGTCGGCCCGCCAGACAAACCCATCTACTGCGGCGCCAAGCTCGGCGACTTCTTCGAGCTGCACGGCGAGATGTTGAAACTCCCGCCTGGACAAGGCTTTTCCATCTACTCCCTGGCCGCCCTTCTGCCCCTGTTACCCGCCAAACAACGCGTCACCGACCCCAACGACTGGATGACGTCGGATGCGGAAGTCGCGTGCCCGGATCCTAACTGCCCGACCCGCTTCCGGATCACCCGCACCGGGCGGCGTCATTTCAAGCACTCCGACGTGACCGCCGTCCCGCTTCCCGCGCAGGATTCCCGGTGATACCGCGCTATACACTCTCCGACGGTTACTCGCTTTCGCGAATCATCAAAGGAGGATGGCACCTCGCCGGCGACCATGGCGCGATCGATCCGCAGCAGGCCATCAAAGACATGGCGGTGTTCGTCGAAGCCGGCATCACCACTTTCGACTGCGCCGACATCTACACCGGCGTGGAACAGCTGATCGGCACGTTCCGCCGCGCCTATCCAACGCTCGCGCCCCTGGTGCAGGTTCACACGAAGTTCGTCCCGGACCTGTCCGATCTGAGCTCGCTCGACCGCCGCTATGTCGAAAACATCATCGACCGGTCGCTGCAGCGACTCGGCATGGAGCGTCTCGACCTGGTGCAGTTCCATTGGTGGGATTTCAACGTACCCCGCCACGTAGAGACCGCCCTCGAGCTCGATCGCCTGAGAAAAGCCGGCAAGATCGCGCATATCGGCGTGACCAACTTCGATACCCGAAGACTCGATGAGATCGTCTCAGCGGGAATTCCGGTGGTCTCCCACCAGCTGCAGTACTCGCTGATCGATCACCGCCCTGCCGTGACCATGGTCGACTACTGCCGCTCTCACGACATCGTACTGTTGTGCTATGGCACGGTAGGCGGCGGTTTTCTGTCCGAGCGCTGGCTTGGCAAGGCCGAGCCCAACCGCCCGGGCGGGCCGTCCGATCTCACCAATCGCTCCTTGATCAAGTACAAACTCATTATTGAGGATTTCGGCGGCTGGGACCTGTTCCAACAACTCCTGGCGCAACTGGCGAGGATTGCCGCAAAGCACAACACCGATGTGGCCTCCATCGCCTCACGAGCGCTGCTGGATCGGCCACAGGTCGCCGCCGTTATCGTCGGCGCGACCAACACAACGCATCTGCAGGCACATGCTCAGCTAGGATCACTGCGCCTGGACACGGACGACCTGGCCGCGATCTCGGCGATAACCGACCGACGTCGCGGGCCGCAGGGGGACGTCTATCTCCTGGAGCGCGATCGTACCGGCCGGCACGGGCAGATCATGAAGTACGAGCTGAACGCGGCGCCCACAGACCCTGCCAAGACTTAGATAATCAAACATGGGGAGTAACCACAATGAAGAGCAAACGAACCGCGACCCCGGCGCGCGGAATACGCCCGCGCATCGCTCTCACAGCGGCTTTGGCCGGAACCTGCGCGCTGGGAAGTGTCCCAACATGGGCCGCTGAGCAGGGCGAGGCGGACAACACCAAGCGCCTGCAGCCCGCGGCGGATCTCGAGGAAGTCATCGTGACCGCGGAAAAGCGCGACTCCACGGTACAGAAAACCGCCATCAGTATGACCGCCATCACCGGCGCCGACCTGCAGGCGCAGGGTGTCACCGACCTGGTCGAGGTGGCCCAACAGGTGCCGGGCGTTTCTTTCAAGACCTCGGGCCCGGGCCAGACAGAGTTCGAAATGCGCGGCCTGACCTCGACCGGCGGCGAATCACCCACCGTGGGCTTCTATCTCGATGAGACGGCGCTCACCCCGCCCGCCATGGCCCAGAACGGCAAGGTCGTCATCGACCCGGGCCTGTTCGACCTCAACCGCATCGAAATTCTGCGCGGGCCGCAAGGCACGCTCTACGGCGCCGGCTCGATGGGCGGCACCATAAAACTCGTAACGAACCAGCCGGATCTGCAGCACTTCGGCGTCAACGCCCGCGGAGCCTTCTCGGATACCGACGGCGGCGGCTTCAACCACACCGAGAATGCGATGCTCAACCTGCCCCTGGTGCAGGGCATCGCCGCGCTGCGCATCGTCGGCACCAACGAGAACATCAGCGGCTGGATCGATCGTGATGTCCTGAATCCGTTTCCGCTGGAGGTCAACAACAGCACCCAACGTGGCAATGTCGCCGCGGCGCCCGTCGCCGAGCGCTTCAGTAACGCGAACTGGGAAACGCTGCGAGCCGGCCGCGCCGCGCTGCTCGTCAAGCCCACCGACGCGCTGAGCCTCGACGCAGGCATCCTCTACCAGAGCATCCACCAGGGCGGTCCCAACACCATCGACGTGCCACCCGGAAACGAAGTGCACTACCAGCCCTTCGACGTATCCGAGCCGTTCGAGGATAACTTCAATCTCTACACCTTCACGGCGAAGTACGACTTCGACGGCTTCCAGATCGTGTCGGCCTCCTCCAACTGGACCCGGCACCAACTGCAGACCCAGGATATTTCCGAGGCCATGCAGGACTACATCGGCGGCTTCCTTGGGCCGCCCGCCAACTTCCCGTTCTCGACGGCCGATGGCGGCCTGGGCGCCGGCTCGATCTCCGAGGACGACTACTCCCGTCAGGTCAGTGAGGAACTACGCGTTGCCTCCACCGGCAACGGTCCCTGGCAGTGGCTCGGAGGCGGTTACTACAGCAGCTTCCACGCCACCTCGCACGTGTACTCCTACTACGACGGATTCACCGCGTTGTTTGGAACCAACAACCTGGCCGACAATCACCGCCTTCTGAACATCGACCAGTACGCGCTGTTTGGCGAGACTTCGTACGAAATGCCCAACCACCTGAAGTCGACCGTCGGGTTCCGTTACTTCATGTACCACAGCAATTCGGATACCTCCGTCAGCGGTGTGTCGGCGAACGGCACGAGCGCTACGCTGCACGCCAACGCGCAAAACTCCGGCGTGACTCCGAAAATCAATCTCGCCTACATTCCGGACGACAATACGACGATTTACGGAACGATCTCCAAGGGCTTCCGCCCGGGCGGCCCCAACTCGCCGATCCCACCGCCCTGCACCCCGGCACCGGAGCAGTTCGGGCCGGACAGTGTCTGGAGCTATGAACTCGGTGAGAAGCTACGTCTCGCGGACTCCCGTGTCTCCATCAACGGCGACGTCTACCTCGAAGAGTGGACGAACATTCAGCAGCAGGTCGCCCCGCCCTGCGGCTATAAGTTCACCACGAACGCCGGCAAGGCCAAGGTGTACGGCGCGGAGCTGGAAATCGCCGTTATTCCGGTGATAGGGCTCACGCTCACGGAGAGCGTCGGGTACACCCACGCCACGAACTCGACGACCCTTCCGGAGGCCGGCGTGGTCGCCGGTGATCGACTGCTCGACGTCCCGGAGGTCACGTCGAACACGAGTGCCACGTATCGTTATCCGCTGCCATTCTCGCAACCCATGAACCTCGTCGTGCGGGTGAACAATAGCTATGTGGATTCGATCCAGGACATCACCTACGCTCGCAACACTCTGCCGTCCTACGACCTGGTGAACTCGCGGGTCGGGCTCGAGGCCGATAACTGGTCGGCGATGTTCTTCGTGGACAATCTGACCAACAAGGTGGCGTTGTTGAGCGATACGGGCGCCCTCTCCGCGAACGTGCCGATCTTCAACCGGGTCGCGACGAACCAGCCGCGGACTTTCGGAATCGATTTGAACTACAAGTTCTGAGCATGGCAGACGCAAGCGGCTACCCGAGCCGTCCTTACGCCTGGACCGTCGTAGCGATTCTGATTGCTACGGCGGTCCTGTCGTACACAGACCGGCAGGTATTGAGCCTGCTGGTCGATCCCATCCGCGGCGAGTTGGGAATCAGCGATACGCAGGTGAGCCTTCTGCTGGGCACGGCGTTCGCGGTCGTGTATGGAATCGCCGGGATTCCCCTGGGCTTTCTCGCCGACAGGACCTCACGCCGTAATCTGATCTTTGCGGGCGTGCTCGTCTGGAGTTGCGGCACCCTGGCCTGCGGTTTTTCGCACAGCTTTGGACAACTGTTCGCCGCCCGAATCGTCGTCGGGTTGGGCGAAGCGGTGCTGTCGCCGGCGGCGATCTCGCTGATCAGCGACTATTTTCCGCCCGCGCGTCGGGGCACAGCCGTGGGTTTCTTTCTCAGCGGCATCGCCATGGGCATTGGAGCGGCCATTCTCATCGGCGGCGGCGTGTTGCATGTGGTGGAGAGCGGTGTTTTGGCGGCGACGCCGTTGGCCGGACAGCCGGCGTGGCGCCTCGTGCTGCTGCTGATCGGCGCACCAGGCCTGTTATGGTCCCTGGCGATACTCCTGATCAAAGAGCCCGCGCGAAAGACGACAGAGGACCCTACAGACGCGGGCGAAGGCACAGCCATCGGCGCTCGCGCCAAGGCGGGCGCTGCCGGCACCGAGTACGACACCACAGGCACGGCAACTGCAACCAAACACCCGGCCACCCGACGCCCAACTCCCTGGTCCCGCGTAATCCCCATCTACCTGGTAGTCGCCACCGCCTCCCTGGTCGACAACGCTGTAGGCGCCTGGGCCCCCACCCTACTAATCCGCGAATTCACCCGCGACCCCGCGCAGATCGGCGTGCAGCTGGGCTTCCTGCTCACCGCCGGCTTCGGCGGCGGCGTACTACTGGGCGGCTGGTTAGCCGACCGCGCCGGTAGCCGCGGCGGCTCATCCTACAAACTGGGAGTCTGCCTCCTTTCCGGACTCCTGATCCTCCCCGTCTCCCTCCTGATCAACGCCAGCGAATTCAACCTGGTCATGCTGTCCGTGCCGTTGTATTTCGCCCTGTCGGGCATCGTCACGGCGTGCGGCTTCTCCGCGATTCTCGACGTCGTTCCGAACCGATCGCGCGGCCTCGCCATGGCGATCAGTTTTTTCCTCAACGTCGCACTCGGGGCCGGCCTGGGCCCGAGCGCCGTGACCGCGGCCAGCGACTACGTGTTTGGTGCTGCCGCAGGCCTGGGGCCGGCAATTACTCTGACGGTGGCCGCCGGCTACGCGGTCGCGGCGGGCGCAGCCCTGGCAGGACTGTCCTTACTCAGGACGCGCCACCCCACGAACCCGGGCGAAGTGCATCGATGAGAACGTCCCCAGCGCCAACACCCCCGCCAGTAACACCAGGAAATCGACGCTGAGTCCCACCGACACCTGTTAAGGATCCGCATTCGCGGCAAAAAACCGAGTCATCGGTGGCCCCAACGCCAGCACGGCCACCAACCGCGCCATCTGCATGGCCATCACAAATGACGCATCCACCTTGCTGGAGGCGGCGATAATGGCGACCGAGTCGGCGCCTCCGGGACTCGTCGCCAGATAAGCCGTCAACGGATCGATCCCCACGATCACGACCAGCAACGCCCCGAGCGCGGCGCAGAACGCAACCAGGACCAACGTGCAAACCAGCACACGGGGCAGCGCCTTAGCCGCGTGAACCAACAGCGGTCGCGTAAACCGCAGCCCGATCCGCCACCCGATGACTGCATAGGAAAGGGTCAACAGCCAACGCGGCAACTCGATCGTGATCAAGCCAAACCGGGTCAGTACGATCCCCGCCACCAGGGGTAACAACAACGCTCCAGCCTGCAACCGCAACATGTTGCCGATCACGGCGCCCAGCACCGCCAGCGCGATAGTCTCGATCAGCGGTACCCACGCTATCGGCGGAAACCAGGCAACCGCCTGGGTAGCGGCGTGCGCGACATGCAACCCCGCCAGGCGCGCTACGAGCGAGGCCACCGCCGCCACGATAACCACCCGCAGGTATTGCATGAACGCAACCAGTTGCGCGTCGGCCCCGTGCGCCTCCGCCATCAAAACCATGGTCGTCGCGCCGCCCGGACTCAAGCCCCACAGAGCAGTGCTTCCGGGTAATACCTTCATACGACTCAGCAACAGCCCGAGCAGCGCACTCGCCGCGATGACCGCCAGCGCGCCGCAAACAAACACAGGCCAACGCCCGGCGATCTCGCCGGCAACCGACAGCGGCAACATCTTCGCCACCATGCAACCGATGAGACCCTGCGCCAGCACGAAGGGCCGGTTCGGAACGTCCACCCGTCCCCCGTTCGTGGTCACTAGAATCCCTGCCACAATGGGACCCAGCAACAACGCGGCGGGCAGGGCAAACCACAGCAACAAGGCACTCACCGCGGCCGAAAGTCCAGCCAGCAGCAGCCATTGCAGCGTCAGATTCAAATTCGAGTCTCCACGCGCTATTATGCGAGGGTCCCCTCGCATAACGGATAGTAGAGGATGCCCTCGCAAATAGCAACGAAGCGCACCAGCGCTGCCGCCCCAGCGGCCGCCGCTACCGCGCGCGCCCCAAAACGCCAACGCGGACGCCTGCGCGTCGCCGCTATCCTCCAAGCCGGCCGCGAGGTATTCATGGAAAAAGGCTACGATGCCGCCACCATGACCGAGATCGCGGCGCGGTCCGGGACGGCGATCGGCTCGCTCTACCGGTTTTTTCCTTCGAAGGAATCTTTGTCCGACGCCCTCTTGCTCCACTACGTAGATCAGATGACAGAAAGACTTGCCGCGCTGACGGCGCGCACAACTGAGATGACACCGGAAGTCGCCGCCGCCTCCCTCGTCGAGCTGATGCTCGGGCTGAAGGACGAACGCAGCTTCGTGATTGCGCTGACGGAGGCTCGCGGTACGAACACCGCTCTGAAAGCGCGCTACCGCGAAGCGATGAAACACGGCCTCACGGGCGTCATACGCAAAGTCGTTCCCCGCCTACCCCGGGCCAGGTCGGAGTCGATGGCGGTCGTCCTACTGCACCTTCTTAGAGCGGTCTACCGCACGGCGGAGGAAGAAGAGCCGGCAACACAGCGTGCCGTGTTGGCCGAAATGCGCGATCTCATCCGTCTCTACCTGGTGTCAGCACACTGATGTTGAGCGCAACGATGTCGGGCGCAATGATCATCCTGGTGTTGACGATCGGCGTCAGCGTGATCGGCCTCATGTCCCGCAAGGTCATCGAGCGGGCGGTGTTGCGCCCTTATGCGATCGCGCGCGGCTCGGGCTACGCGACGCTGCTCTCCAGCGGGTTCGTCCACGCGGATGTCGGACACCTGCTGTTCAATCTCATCACCTATTATTCGTTCGCTTTTCCGCTCGAGCGCGCGATCGGGCAATTGCCCTTCGAGGTGTTGTATTTCTGCGGGCTGCTGATCAGCAACATCGGCACCTGCATCAAGCACCGCAACGAGCCGAACTATGCGTCCCTGGGCGCCTCGGGGGCCATCCTGGCCGTCCTGTTCGCCTCGATCGTGTATTTCCCGCGGCAGCGGCTGGTCATTCTGCCGATTCCGGTGCCGATTCCGGCGCCGCTGTTCGCCATCGCCTACCTGGCTTTCAGCTACTACTCATCGGGACGCTCGCAGGACCGCATCAATCACGATGCGCATATCTTTGGAGCGTTGACCGGCCTGGCGTTCGTCCTGGTCACCGCCCCCGAACGCTTCCGCGACCTGCTGCATTGGTTTTAACCCGGCCCGCGTAGGGGGCCCGCGTAGGGTCACCCCTGCGTGAATATCGCCGACGCCTTTTGCACCGTAACCCAAACACCCCAGGCAATCGGAATCCCCACAGCGGCCCATGCGAGAGCCACGAGCCAGGTACGGGTTGCTACCGCAGCAGCCGCAGCCCGGGCATCCGCACGCGTGACTCTCGGAGTGTTATTGCCCGCATCGAGCTCCGCAAGCTGCCCACGCGTCATGTAGTGCTTCTTCGCGACGGGCTGAATCATCAGGTTGCAGACGAAGCCGACCGCGAGCAGACCCGCGAGAACGTACATCGTGACGCTATAGACTTCGGCACGCGGGACACCGTGCTCGAGCTGGTACTCACGCACATAGTTAACCAACACCGGTCCCAACACACCCGCCGTGGCCCACGCCGTCAGCAGTCGACCGTGAATGGCGCTGACCATCCTCGACCCGAACAGGTCCGCCAGATAGGCGGGTACGGTCGCGAAACCGCCACCGTACATCGAGAGGATCACGCAGAAGAAAACCACGAAAAGTCCGAGACTGCCGTCCTCCGCGGTCCACGGTACCGCGGCATACAGCGCGGCGCCGAAGAGAAAGAACACCATGTAGGTGGCCTGGCGGCCGATCTGGTCCGAGAGCGAGGCCCAGAAAATACGGCCCGCGATGTTGAAAAGGGATAACAGGCCGGTGAATCCCGCCGCGGTCGCGGCGATCACACTCAGCTGCGCGGGTGTCAGCTGATCGAACGCGGCCTTCACGCCGATGAGCCGGCCACCGAAGACCTCCTGCAACATCGGCGAGGCCATGCCCAGGATGCCGATACCGGCTGTCACGTTCAGGGTCAGCACGGTCCAGAGCAGCCAGAATTGCGGCGTACGCCAGGCGACGTCGGGGTGCACCTGGCCATCGGTGATCAGGGCCTGCCGGCCCGGACCCTTCCAACCTTCCGGCTTCCAGTGGGCCGCCGGGAGCCGGTAACCCAGCGCCCCCGCCATCATGAACACGAAGTAGGCTGCCGCGAACACCAGGAAGGTCTGCCAGACACCCACCTGTGTCGGTGTGGTGAACAATTTCATGAGCTGGTCGGCCAGCGGCGCGCCGATCATGGCACCCCCGCCGAAGCCCATGATGGCCAGCCCGGTCGACATGCCGCGGCGGTCGGGGAACCACTTCACGAGGGTCGAGACTGGCGAGATGTAACCTAGTCCCAGGCCTATGCCACCGATCACGCCCGTACCGAGCCACAACAGCCAGAGCTGGTGGATGATGACGCCGAGGGCGGCGACCGCGAGGCCTCCGCACCAGCAGACCGCCGCCACGACGCCCGCCTTGCGCGGACCAGCGCGCTCCACCCAACCACCCCAGATGGCAGCCGAGAAGCCGAGAAATAAAAAGAACAGTGTGAAAGTCCACCCCAGCATGGAAATCTTCCAGTCGCAGGTGGTGGTGAAGATCTGCTCGAACACCCCGAGATTCTTGGGGCAGGCGACGCTGGCCGTGATGCCGACCGCCCGCGACAGGGGTAGCCAGAACACCGAGAAGCCATAGGCCATCCC
>DATMQL010000264.1:0-4014 GCA_035566815.1 Steroidobacteraceae bacterium
AGGCCGCCACTGCTCACGACGCCCTGACCACCCTCGCTGAAAGGCCCGACCGGAGCAGACAGGAAAAGCTGGGCAGACCAGCCGATCACCCACGCCTACACCCACCAATCAAGATCAAATAACCCTCGACACCACTCAGCACCGGCACGTCGGTGGATCGAGGCTAAGGTAACGCCGATTGTGGGTCAGTGTGTTCGGTGTGACTCGTGATGCGGTGTGACCGGCGTGCCGGTGGGGTGTAATTGCGCCGTTGCTGCCGGGCTCGGATGGGGTGGGGGGCCGGCCGTTTGGAGATCATCGTCAGGTCGTGGAGGGGATCAGTTACCGGTATCGGTGGGGCGATCAGCGAAGCGGGATGATGGCATTACGTGTCGATGTGCGGCGTTAGCTGCTCGCGTGATTCGACCTGAAGCTTGCGATAGATGTTGCGCAGGTGCCAGGCAACTGTGTGCCGCGACACGAAAGTCTGCTCGGCAATCTCACGGTTGGACAGTCCCTCTGCGGCGAGGTGGGCAACTCTGAGTTCTGTCGGTGTAAGCGACTCGACCCCGCTGACCGTCGGTCTGCGTGGCCGTCCGCCGGCGGCCATCAACTCCTCTCGGGTCTCGGCTTCCAACCCCGTTGCGCCGCAACGATGCGCCAGATCCAAAGCGATCTCCAGGTGACCGCGGGCCTCGATTCGCTGACCGGCGCGCCGCAGTCCACGTCCCAGGCCCGCGTGGGCGCGGGCCAGCTCAAGCTTCGCCTCAGTGGCCTCTAGCGCGTTGATGGCCTCTCGGAACGATTCGAGTGCCTGGTCTCCGGCCTGGGTGTGCGCGCGGCGGCGCAGGGCAATGCCCAATGCGATAGGTACGTCGAATGACCGGGCGAGGCGAATCTCCTCTTGAAGCAGGCTGCGGCTCCGTGCTTCATCACCGGAAAGGTGCGCAACCATCCCGGCGAGTGATTGCCACGGCAACATCGTCGGGTTTACCGGACCCAAATCCCGCAGCGCATTCTCCGCGGCGTCGAGATCCTTCCGGGCCGCGTCAACATCCCTTCGCCATAGGTTCATTCGCCCGCGGGCCAGGCACACGTAGGCATTGATGGCCGGAGTCAGCACGAGTTCCTCGCCCGCGCGCTCGATAGCGCTCGCCGCCTCTGTCGGCTCACCGCGTTCGACCATGCAGTGCACCAGGATCGCCAGGGCGGTTTGGGCGTGGGCATGCCCCTTACGCTGGAAGCCATTCATCGCCGCCTGAGCATCCGCCGCCGCGTCATTGATCCGACCGCGCGCATAGAGAACAAGGGCCCGCACCAGCGATGCCTCGGCGTAGGCGAGATGGGCGCCACGGTCTCTGGCGTCGCGGACGGTGGCATCGGCGGCGACGTGCGCCTCGATCAACCGGCCACAGTGGAGCAAAGCCAGGATCGCAAGGTTGACGCTGGGACCTTGTGAACCTTGCTCGGCAAGCAATGCCCCGTCGCCGAGGGCGTGCAACGCGAGATCAGCGGCCCGGGAGACGGGCGGTGTGGTCAGCGACTGGCGCAGGGCCTCAACAGCGAGCAGCGCGCGGCTGCCTGGCCCATCGCCGTTGACGGCACCCTCTGGACCGCGCTGCGTGGGCGTGAGATGAACCTCGGCACTCCAGGCCATGCCTTCGAAGCGAAGTCGGACCTGCTCGTCGCCTCCCTCGAACAGGCGGGCGCCGCGGTGAAACGCTGCACCGGCCTCAGCGAAACGCCCGAAACGATAGAGCGTCTGCCCGAGCGAGTAGAGCGCGTCAGCCCGCTCGCTCGGCTCGCTGATGAGGTCTAAAGCTTGCTCGAAGCGGTTCAATGACATCGGTTCGCCCGCTGCCGCTTCAGCGAGACCGAGATCAATGAGCATTCGCGGGGCGGGGTCACCCGTATCCGTAGCTTGGACCGCATGACGCAGGTAGCGCAACGCGGCGGCAGGCGCACCCTTTCGCAGGGCGGCGTGCCCAGCCTCGTGCAGGATCGCTAGCGCCCACGCCTCATGCGTGGGCCCGGTCAGCAGCACATGTTCGGCGGCGATCTCGGGTTCAGCGCCGTTCCCCGCTAACAACTTCGCCGCTCCCGCGTGCAGCGCGAGCCGCTCACCCGGCTCAAGTAGGCCATAAACCGCTATACGAACGATCCTGTGCGCAAACAGGATTGGATCCACCGATTGCAGGAGTTGCCCAAGTACCAGCTCCTCGGCCACAACCCGTCCACGATAGGCGTCCAGCCCAGCCAATAGAATGCCGTCGCTTAAGGCGGCCTCGTCACCGAGCACTGAGGCAGCCTTCGCCAGATCGCGGGCGTTGGGATTCAGCCTCGCCATTCGGCGGGCGATGTGGCGGCGTATAGATTCCGGGGTTGCCGACCCGGGGCTCTCGCCGGCGCGTATGGAGTCAGCGACGGCAACGACAAGGAATGGGTTTCCTCCCGTCTCGCGCACGACGTTTCCGGTGAGACTCGCATCCACGTCATGGGCCGGAAGTGCCTCACCGAGCAGCGTCCGGACGGCGTCATCGGTGAGCTCGAGTGGACGAATCGGTGGTGCGGTGGCCGCATTCCACAGGTGATCGATAAGCGCCGACTCGGCACCTGGATCCCCGGAACGGATCGTGACGACCAGAGCCACGCCCAGATCGTCGAGTCGTTCGGCGATGTGCGCAAGAAATCGTAACGAGAAGTCGTCAGCCCAGGGAAGGTCGTCAACCAGGATCGCCGTCGGACCCTGCTCGGCGAGGTTGACGGTTAGCCAGTAAAGACCGTGAAGGACGCCGAATTCGTCTGCGGCCTCGCCGTTGCCGAAAACGGGCTCGGCCAGTGCCGCGGGTCCCCGCATCAAATCCGCCCGTGTCCGCGCATCAGCGCGAACGAGCATGGTCTCGAACAGGTTACGGGCAACCCCATACGGGTAGTCGCGGGTCAGTTCACTACAACGTGCCCGCAAGACTGACATGCCCAGCGTCTGAGCGGAACGGGCGCACTCGTCGAGCAGACGCGACTTGCCGATGCCGCTGGGCCCTTCGATCACGCACACCTGCCCACGGCCGCTCGCAGCGGCGGCCAGCACCGCAGAAAGCTGCTGTAGTTCGGCTGTGCGTTCCAGGGGTTTAGCCCCCGCGCCACGTAGCAGGGAGCTGGTCATTTGTGAGCGGTGGTCATGCCGTCACACAGCGCGGTGAGCAGGCGGGTAAGGGTGGGGGCGAAGTCGATACCGATGTGTGCCAGCGTGGGTTCCTCCGCGTACAGGCGCGTCAGCGTCTCCGCGGGGTGAGCGGCTTGCCAGAGCGGAGCGGTCAACGCGATTGTGGCGATGACGAGGTCGCCGGTTTGCTCCGGCGTCAGATGAGTAGCGCCGGTGATGGCTTCCTGGAGGGGGCCCAGTATCGCACTGACGGTGAATTTGAAAGTGTGTACGCGTTCGTAGGTCACTTCCCGCTCGAGATTCAGGGTGACGTGGGTGAGCAGGTCACAGAACAGGGGACGCTCGACGAGGGTGGCAGTCACCGCCTGCGCGAGATCGGTCGACGTCAGGCCATCGCGGCCGTGGATCCGATCGGTCAGTGCTTGCGCCCACTCGGCATAACCCTGCTCGGCGAGACCGAGGAGGATTTCCTCGCGAGATTCGAAGTAGCGACGTACCGCCGACACATGTACGCCGGCCTGGGTCGCGATCGCGGTCAACGTCACCGTGCGCACCCCGTCTCTGGCGGCCAGGGCGCGCGCCGCCTGCATCAGGTCGGTGACGCGCTGCTCCTTGTGCCGTGCTGAGTAGGCGCGCTGAAACGTCCGTTCGGGCGGCATGACCACAGTCTACACAAACAACGCAAGAGTGTTGCGTTGTTCAACGTGGCGTGCCGCTATCGGCACGTATTCGGTGCTCAAAACAACCGCATCTGCGGATCCAGGCCGAGCCGTACTCGGCCTGCGGCCTCCAGAAATGGTGCCGAATGGTTGGCATGCTGCAGTGCTGCCATGCCGTCGCGAAAGATGCGCTCGATCGGATTGGACCGGTAG
>DATMQL010000265.1:0-3012 GCA_035566815.1 Steroidobacteraceae bacterium
GGATCCAGATGCAATCCGCGTCCAGGTAATCTTTGAAGGTGTTGGTGCTCTCGAGGCGCCAGCAGTCGTGGTCGCCGCCAGTTGGAGGCTTGCCGCGCGCCTCGGTCCAGCCGAAGGGGATGAACGTATCTTCGGGCGCGGCAAACGAGTCGCCCGTGAGGTCATAGAATTTCGGGTGCGGGAACCAGTCGTCCAACACGCCGACGACTCGAAATTCCACGTCGTTCACACGAATGATGCGCCCGACACTGTTGGCGCCGCCGAACAGGGTTTCGTTCTCCTGCTTGCTCAGGACAACGACCGGTTCCGCCGCCGCGTCCGCCGCGGGCCGCCACCCGCCGCCGTAGAGAAATGGAACGTCGAACATGGCGAAGAAATCGGCTGATGTGATTCGTGTCCTGACGGGCTCCGGCCGCTTTTGCCCCGGTGCGCCGGTCAGCACTGATCTATCCAAGTGCATGATCACGTGGCGTAGCGGAATTCCCGAGTCGGCGAGGTGGAGAGCATCCCGGTAGGTGAGTTGCGGCGGCGGCAACTGCGGGCGCGAGGGCTCGAACGGTTTATTAGGGTCCCAGCTGTCCATGGTCACGGCATAGAGGCGGTCGCTCTTCCACCAGATAGGATCGCCCGACATTGCGTGGTAGAGCGTCATGGTAACCACGCAGGCGGCGATACCGATCCCGAGCGCGCCTACCATGAGTGCGGTGAGGCCGGGCGTGCGTTTGAAACTCATCAGGGCGAGCCGCATGTTGTAGGCGAGCATGGCGAGAACCTCTGTTGGGTGGGTCAGGCGCGTGCCGAGCCGGAGGTTTGTGGGGTCACCGCGACCCGGGGCTCGTACGCCTTGAAGTCCGAGATCTGGCCGTCGACCACGTGTACGTTGCGTTGCGCCCGCCGGGCGAGCTCCGGATCGTGGGTGACGAGTACGATGGTGGTCCCCATCTCGTTGATCTGCTCCAACAGGTCCATCACCTGCCGCGCCATCAAGGAATCCAGGTTGCCGGTGGGCTCGTCGGCCAGCAGGAAGGCGGGGTCGCCGGCGATGGCGCGCGCGATCGCGACACGTTGCTGTTGGCCGCCCGAGAGTTGCGACGGCATGTGCTTCATGCGCGAGGCGAGCCCCACGAGGTCGAGAGCGCTGCTGATGCGCTCGTGGCGGTCGGCGTTCTTGAGGTTCCGATAGCGCAGCGGTACATCCACGTTGTCGTAGATGTTGAGATCCGGAATGAGATTGAATCCCTGGAAGATGAAGCCGATCTTCTCGTTGCGCAGCCGTGAGCGCTTGTTGTCCGACAGGCGGCTCACATCGGCGCCATCGAGCTCGTAGCTGCCGGTGTCGAATGTTTCCAACAGGCCGGCGACGTTCAGGAAGGTCGTCTTGCCCGAGCCCGAGGGGCCGGTCACCGCGACGAATTCTCCGGCCGCCACTTCGAGCGAGAAGTCGCGCAGCGCGTGCGTCTCGATGAGATCGGTGCGGTAGATTTTGCTGATATTGCGCATCTTGAGCATGGCGAGTCCTTACTTCCCGATGAGTAGCACGGGAGCATCGTTGAAATCACGGGTATCCGAAATGATGACATTGTCACCCGGTACGAGGCCGTGGATGATCTCGATCTCCGAGACGGAAGCTGTCCCCAACTCCACGGGCGTCCGGACGGCCTGATCGCCGTGCACGACATAAACGGCGCGTGTCGCCTCGTCTATGCTCGATCCGCGCTCGAATTTTACGACACTGTCGCGTTCGTCGAGCACGACGCGGATGGAGGCGCGCTCGTTCTGGCGCAGGCCGCGTGGTTGCGCGGAATTGAATTTGACGCGTCCGGTCACTTCGTTCTGGCGCACTTCCGGCGAGATTGCGGTGACGGTTCCGGGCACGGCGTGTCCACCGAGATTGATGTCCGTGGCCATTCCCGGCTTGATGTCGCCGGCGTAAGTCTCGGCGACCTGGAATTCGATTTCGAAGGCGGTCAGGTCGACGACCGTCAGGAGTGGGGTGTTTTCCGCCACGCGGGTCTTTTCCGGCTGCGCGAGGTTGGCCACCATGCCGTCGACAGGCGAGCGTATGGTGAGCTCATTGACACGTTGCTCGAGACCCGTGACGACGAACGCCTGCCGGTCGCGCTCCAGGCGCCGCGTGCGTAAATCGAGAACCACGCTGTCACGTTCCAGGCCTGCCGTGTCGCGGGCATGGTCGAAGTTCAGTTTGGCGGTCGACACGTCGTCGATGGCGTGTTGGTAGTCGCGCTCGCTCATGGCATGTTGGTCCCAGGCCCACTGTGCGCGTTTCAGCTCGCGCTCGGCGGCCTTGATGGCCACCTGCGCCAGGTCCGACTGCTGCTGACTGGTCAGGAGTTGGCGGCGAATCTCGATTTCCTGGCGGGCCAGCGCGGCGTTGAGACTGTCCAGGGTGGCCCGTTCGCGCTGGTACTCGTTGCTGAGCTCCGGGCTGTCGAGTGTCGCCAGCACTGCGCCTTTCACGACCGTGTCACCGGCGTGGACGGTGTAGTTGATCGTTCCGGCGGCGATCGCAAACAGGGTAGGGTTTACTGCGGCGACCACTGTGCCCTGGGCGGCGACGTCGCGTACGAAGTGTCCTTGTTGGACGGTCGCAATGCGCAGCCGATCTGCCGACACGGTGTGGCTGGAGTTGGACCAGCTGTGGGCCAACCAGGCGAAAGTGGCCAACAGCGCCATCACTCCGGCGCTCCCCGCATACCCTGCGAGACGCCGGCGGCGATTGGCGGCGCCATCCGTCACCGGCGCGTCCTGGGCCGCCGTACCTCGCACCGGGGCGGCGGTGGAGGTGTTGGGGTCGAGGCGTCTGAGTTGAGTAATTTTCATGTGTGATCCTTCGCTTGGGCACTGCACTGCAGGGGGCGTGCCAATGTTTGTTGGGTGCGCAAGCGGTTGAATCAGAAGAGATTGTCGGCGTGCGGCGCCCGGGCCGGGCGAGGGCGATGTGTCCGGGCGCCGGACACCGGACAGTGGCGGACGTCCTCGCGGACGGACTCG
>DATMQL010000266.1:0-2686 GCA_035566815.1 Steroidobacteraceae bacterium
CGAATGGCCTCGGCTGTTAAATCAACCCGTAAGAGCGAACCGCCCTGCGAGGCCGCATATCCTTCGTTAAACACCAAATAGATGGCGGAAAGTACCGCGTCCAGCCGTTCGGGCAGGTCCCCCAGAGACGGAACGACATAGGGAATTTGTTCATCACGAATCTTCGCCTTGCCGCGTACGATTCGCTGGGCCATCGTTGCCTTGGAAGTCAAGAACGCGTGGGCGATCTCCTCGGTCGTCAGTCCGCAGACCTCGCGAAGCGTCAACGGCACCTGCAGCTTTGGGTCAATGGCGGGATGACAACAGGTGAAGATCAGACGCAATCGATCGTCTTCGATCTCCGTGGCGGCCCGGGCCGCATTTTCATCGGCCACTTCGTCTACTCGCGAAGCGATTTCGGGCTGAAGTGCCTTCAGGCGGCCTTGCCGACGAAGCGCATTGATCGCCTTGAATTTTCCCGTGGAGATCAACCACGCTCTCGGATTTGCCGGCACCCCATCTCGTTGCCAAATCTCCACGGCGGCTGCGTACGCCTCGTGCATGGCATCGTCCGCCAGATCAAAATCCTTCAGCAATCGGACGAGTGAAGCAAACACGCGACGCGAGTCGGAGCGGTAGAGATCGTCGATCCGGTCGCGGATCGTTACGGGGGCATCGAGTTTCATGTCGATCGTTTCATGCCAGCTTGACCGCGTCCGCAGTCCGTATGGACATCGGTTCAGACGGCGAGATTTTACCTGATTCTATTCAGAATTTGAAATCCGCCGTTAGAACAACCACGCCGCAACTTCCCAATTCTGTGGCACGCCATCGACTCCGCGAATTCGGCAGAAAAAGCCTTGATCCATGCTTGACAACAATAGTTGTCAATGATACCATCTCCTCGTGCTCGACATCCAAGTTATCGATGATCCGGCGACGGCGACGGTGGCCTTGGAGCCCACGCGGAGTCGACTTCTCTCCGAGTTGGCCACGCCCGCCTCGGCGGCGACGTTGGCCACGCGGGTCGGCCTGGCTCGGCAGAAGGTCAACTACCATCTGCACGCGCTGGAGGCGCACGGGCTGGTGCGGCTGGCCCAGGAACGCAAGTGGGGCGGGCTGACGGAACGGCTGCTCGTGGCAACGGCTGCTTCCTACGTCGTTTCGCCGAGCGCTTTGGGCCCTGTCGCCGTTGATCCGAATCGGGAAGTCGATCGGCTGTCCGCGAGCTATCTCATCGCCCTGGGCGCACGCGTCGTCCGCGAGGTGGGCGACCTCGTTCGTCGAGCGAACGAGGCGGGCAAACGCCTGGCGACCCTGGCGGTGGATACCGAGGTCCGCTTCCGGTCGCCGGCGGACCGGGCGGCTTTCAGTGCCGAACTCACCGAGGCCATCACGAAACTCGTTTCGAAGTATCACGATGAATCCGCCCCCGGCGGCCGCGCGCATCGCCTGGTCGTCGTGGCACACCCTCTACCGCAGAAAGCCGATCCCAAGGAGCCGTCATGAGCGTGAAGAAAGAAGCCTCCGGACGCCGTTCCATCCAGGTCGAAGTCGAGGTCCCCGGTACGCCGGAGGAAGTCTGGCAGGCCATCGCCACCGGGCCGGGTATTTCGGCCTGGTTCGTGCCGGCTGAGTTCGAGGAGCGCGACGGCAAGCCCGTCGCAGTGAAATTGAATTTCGGCCCAGGCATGGAGTCCCGCTCCGTGGTGACGGCCTGGGATCCGCCGCGGATGTTCGCCAAGGAGGCCGACGGTTGGGTCCCGGGCTCACCCCCGATCGCGACCGAGTGGACCGTCGAAGCGCGGGCGGGCGGCGTCTGCGTCGTCCGTGTGGTGCAAAGCCTCTTCGCCAGCACGGACGACTGGGACAACCAACTGATCGGCACCGAATCGGGCTGGCCCGGCATCTTCCGCATCCTGCGGATCTATCTCACGCACTTCCGCGGCCAACGCTCCGCGATGATGCAGTGGATAGCCCCCGCCGCGGGAACCGAAGCGGACGCCTGGGAAACGCTGACCGCAGCATTGGGGCTGAAAGGCACGAGCGCCGGGCAACGATGGAAGTCCCCCGCCGGCGTCCCGAAACTCGGCGGCGTGGTCGAGCACGTCAGCCAGAGTCCATATAACGCCCTGCTGCGGCTCGACCAGCCGGGGCCGGGCACCGCCGCCCTGGGCGCCGTCAACTTCGGCGGCCAGAGCATGGTCACCCTAAACTTTTACCTCTACGGCGATCAGGCGGCCGGAACCGTCGCCCGCGAAACACCGCTCTGGGAAGCGTGGATTCAACAACGCTTCCCGTCGCCGGCTTAGACGAGTGAGAGTAAAAGTAAATGATCGCGTGGTCATCATCGCGTAGTCATGGGAGTGCACTCCGGGATGTCATGAGCCGCAAGTCGGGCATAATTTGGCCCGGTTCAAGTTTGCAGTTGCCGGTAACCACTGACCTCACCCGTCCGATGCTCACTCGGAGCGCAGCGCTTGCATCACATTGACGCGCGCCGCGCGTGCCGCGGGCAGCACCGACGCCATAACCGCGACGGTCATCAGGACGAACGCAGAGACAAACACCGGCAACGCGCCCGGCATCTTGACGTCGAGAAAATATCTTCCCGCTAAACGCGCCAGCGCGAACCCGAATGCCGCGCCCGCAATGACGCCCGCCGCCGCCATCAGCGCGCCCTCTGCGATCACGCCTTTGAGCAGTC
>DATMQL010000267.1:0-2654 GCA_035566815.1 Steroidobacteraceae bacterium
CGGGAAACGATCGCAGAAAGCTGCTCGATCTGGCCGGCTGTTGCGCGCGCTCCGCGCGCTCACAGGCGGTCCGGGGCAACTCTCGCGAGCAGCCCGTGCGACGCATGCGTCGCACCCCTCGCTACGGCGATCATTACTCAGGCAGGCTCCTAGCGCGCGGACTATTCCGGCGCGCACTTGCGTCAATCATGGCGATGTTGGGCTCGACGCTCGGCGTCGCGGTGGCCTCGGCAGATGAGTTGAAGCCCTTCGACGCCTCCTACGACTGGTCCTGGCACAACATGACCGTCGCGGTCTCGACGGTCCACCTGGAGCGCCAGGACGACACGTGGGTCTACCGGGCGAAAAGCGAGCCGCGCGGCATCGGTCGGCTATTCTCGGAGCGACCGCTGCAGGAGAGTATTTTGAAAGTCACCGCTGAGGGGGTGCACCCGCTCAGCTACAAGGCCGACGACGGCACCTCGTCGACGAAGCGCGATGCGGACGTGGTGTTTGATTGGGAGCACAACCGGGTTACCGGCGTCTACGAGGACGCGAAGGTCGACATGCCGATGCCGCCTGGCATCCAGGATGACCTGTCCGTACAGATTGCCTTGATGGTGGAGTTGCTGAGAGATCACACGCCGGAGAAGTTCGCGCTCCTCAGCGGAAACTCCGTGCGGGAGTACCGTTACTCGCGTGACGGCGAAGAGACTCTCAAGACGCCGGTCGGCACGATCCAGACCATCATCTATCGCAGTGAGAAACAGAACTCACCTCGCACCACGCGCTTCTGGTGCGCGCCATCGCTCGGATACATCCCCATGCGCGTTCAACAGAAGCGCAACGATGATGTTGAGTGGACGATGCAGGTGAAGAGCGTGAAGCGCGAGCAATGACTATGGAAATGAATCCGCCGGCCGACACTCCGGTCCGGCAGGCCGCCTACACCGGGATCCTGCCTTTCCAGGCGATCCGGGATATGGTGCAGAACGGTGAGATCAAGTCCGCCGAGATCCTGAAGAGCATCGAGCCGGACCAGATCCAACCTGCCAGCATCGATCTCCGCCTGGGCGACTTCGCCTACCCCGTCGACACCAGCTTCCTGCCCGGGCGGGGCACGAAAGTCCTCGACAAGATGCGCCAGTTGGATGCCGACTCCGAGCGCTTCAAAATCGATTTGCGCCAGGGCGCCGTCCTCGAGAAAGGCCGCGTGTACGTGGTTCCTTTACTCGAATCGATCAAACTCAAGAGCGAAGTCGCCGCCTTCGCCAACCCCAAGAGCTCGACCGGACGGCTCGACATCCTGACGCGCCTGATCGCGGACGAGGCCACCCACTTCGACCAGGTGGAGGATGGCTACGAGGGGCAACTCTATATCGAAATCGCGCCGCGCAGTTTCAGCGTGGTGGTGCGGACCGGGACCCGCCTGAACCAACTCAGATTCCGCCGCAGTGTGGGTGTCGCCCCGCGCCAGATCACGATTGCCGACTGGAAACAGTTGCTGGATGACGGGCTGATCGTGGGCGCCAGCGCCGGCGATGAGCCAACACGCCCGAGCGAAAGGCCCGGGATTCTGCCGTTCACCGTGGACCTGCGGGGAACCGGCTCCGACGACGCGCTGATTGGCTGGCGCGCCAAAAAGAACACCGGCCGGATCGACCTGGATCGGCGCGATTACGATCCGCTCGATTACTGGGAGCCGATGCGCTTCCGCAAGGAAGCCTCGCTGACACTGGTGCCCGACGAGTTCTATATCCTGATGACCAAGGAAGCGATCGCGGTTCCGCCCAACTACGCGGCGGAAATGCTTCCCTACGACACGCGCGCCGGCGAGTTCAGAGTGCACTACGCCGGGTTCTTCGATCCCGGGTTCGGTTGGAGCGCGGTGAACCGGAAGGCCGGCAGCAGCCGCGGCGTACTCGAAGTCCGCTCACACGAGGTGCCGTTCTTACTCGAGCACGGCCAGACAGTGGGGTGGCTTCGTTATGAGCGCATGGCGGACGCGCCGGAGACGCTCTACGGACAGGCCATCAAATCCAACTACCAGGGACAGAGCCTCAAGCTCGCGAAGCAATTCAAGCAAGGCTGACGGGGAACCCCGCGCCCTCGCCCGCTCGCCCCGTCAGCTCGGCTCGACGACGATCTTCGGAAACACGCTGCTGCGGTCGCGCGCGCGGATCGCCAGCGCCGCGCCCGTGCGCCGGGCCATCTCGAAGTAAGCCTTAGCGCGCGGCGAATCCGGAGCCGCCACAACGGTAGGCCGGCCACTGTCAGCCTCCTCCCGTATGTGGGCGTCGAGAGGCAACTCGCCGAGGAGCTTCACACCGTACTGCTCGGCCATGCGGGCGCCACCGCCGGAGCCGAAAATGTGTTCGGCATGTCCGCAATTCGTACACACATGAATGCTCATGTTCTCGACGATACCCAACACCGGGACGGACACCTTCTCGAACATCTTGAGCCCCTTGCGGGCGTCGGCGAGAGCGATGTCCTGAGGTGTGGTCACGATCACCGCACCGGCCACGGGTACGCGCTGCGCCAGCGTGAGCTGAATATCACCCGTGCCGGGAGGCATGTCGACGACCAGGTAGTCGAGGTTGCCCCAGTGGGTCTCCGACAGGAGTTGGGTGAGCGCCTGGGTGACCATGGGTCCACGCCAGACCATGGGTTGT
>DATMQL010000268.1:0-12606 GCA_035566815.1 Steroidobacteraceae bacterium
GCTGCCACGGTCGGCGCCATATCGTCTCTGGCCCCCACGTTGGGACCCACAGTAGGCGGCTGGATCACCGACCACTATTCCTGGCATTGGCTGTTTTTCGTGAACCTCGTCCCGGGGATCTTCGTCGCCGTCGTCGTCCCCATTCTCGTCCGCGTCGATAAGCCGAACCTGTCGCTGTTACGCGGTGCTGACTATGTCGGGATGGTCCTGATGGCGCTCTGTCTCGGTTGTCTCGAGTACACCCTCGAAGAGGGCGAGCGTTGGGATTGGTTCAGCGACGATACCATCCGTACTACCGCGTGGATCGCGGCGCTCGCAGGCGTGGGCTTCATCTGGCGAAGCCTGACTCACCCGCAGCCAATCGTCGATTTTTCGGCGCTCAAGATTCGCAATTTCGGGCTTGGATCGCTGTTCTCGTTCGTCAGCGGAATCGCCATTTTTGCGACGATCTATCTCACGCCGCTGTTCCTGGGACGCGTGCGCGGCTTCAGCGCCCTGCAGATTGGTCTCGCGGTGTTCTCGACCGGCCTTTTCCAGGTCTGCGCGATTCCTCTCTATACCTTTCTCGCCAGGCGCATCGATCTGCGTTGGCTCATGATGTTTGGCTTTGGCTGCTTCACGTTGAGTATGTGGACTTTCGCTCCGATTACGCATGACTGGGGTTGGCGTGAACTGCTGCTGCCGCAGGCGTTGCGCGGCTTTGGTCAGCAATTCGCGGTGGCACCGGTTGTCACGTTGGCGCTGGGTAGTCTCGCGCCTCAACGGCTCAAACTGGCCTCCGGATTGTTCAACCTGATGCGCAATCTCGGTGGCGCGATCGGCATCGCCGTTTGCGGCACGATTCTGAACGACCGCGCGAATGTCCATTTTCTGCATCTCGCGGAGCACTTGAATGGCAGCAATTCCAGTGCGCAAGCCCTTCTCTCCCAGGTGGCCGCCGCCGACGCTGCGCGCTGGAACGGCGACACGGTTCACGGCGCCTCTGCCGCGATCCATCAGCTGTGGACGCTCACTTTCAGAGAAGCACAAACGCAGGCCTTTGCCGACGCATTCCTCGCCATCATGGTCTGCCTCATCGTCGCGACGCTTCTCATCCCACTGATGAAAAAGGTCTTACCCCCGAGCGCCCCTCCAGCCGATGCCCATTGAAACGAGGATCCTGAAGCGCGTTCAGTTGCCTCGCCACGCGATAGACGTCAATCGGGACCGCCGACTGTGCACGTGCCCCAATACCCTTAATTCTGGTAAAAATCGGCAGAAGACGACTCACTATCGGATGGTGCAATGTCTACCGTCGCCCGCTTCTACCGTCTCGCAGGACTCGTTGTAGCGATTCTTGTCGGTCTGCAGGGATGCGGAGTGTCCGCGGATAAGGCTAAAGCCGAAGCGGCCATCGGAGTCTTCCATCAGCACTTGGACGCGGAAGATTTCGACGCCATCTGGAGCAGCACGGACGATGCGCTCCGCGCCGCCACTTCAAGGCCGAAATTTGAAAAGTTTGTGCAGGCGGTGCATCGCAAGCTCGGAAACGTGGTCAAAACTTCCGGTGCGGGTTGGAGAGTGCAGTCTTACAACTTCAAGACCAGTGTGGTTCTTCAGCAGAAGACGGACTTCGAGCACGGGTCGGGGACCGAGACCTTTACTTTCGCGGTTCATGGCGAAGACGTGAAACTCGCGGGCTACCACGTCGACTCGGAGGATCTGGTGACGTTGTAAGGGCGCCTATTCGCCTTTCAGCTTCGCCGCGACGCGCTTGTAAGCTTCGCGGAACGGAATGCCCTCCGACACCACGAGGCGGTTGGCTTCCTCCGCCGCGTGAATGGCCGGGTCGAGCCTGATGCGGTCCGGCCGGAATTTCATGGCGTCGATCGCCGGTGCCAGGATGTCGAGGGTTTGCAGGGCGAGGTCGATGCCCCTGAACAGGGGGAACTTCAGTAACTGCAGGTCGCGTTGGTAGCCCGACGGCAGTTTGGCACAGATACTCAGGGCCTCCGTGAGGCAGGCCTGCGCGCTGGCCGAGCGGCCGCGGATGAGCTCGAAGACATCCGGGTTACGCTTCTGCGGCATGATCGAAGAGCCGGTGGTGAAGGCTTCCGGCAGCTCGACAAAGCTGAACTCCTGCGTGTAGAACAGCAGGGTGTCAGCAGCAAAACGTCCGAGATCCTGCATGAGCAGCGTGATTTCGAACAACAACTGTGACTCTGCTTTGCCGCGCGAGAGTTGCACTGCTGTAACCGGCTCCTGCGTCTCAACGTATCCCAACTTCCCGCGTGTCGCCTCACGGTCGATCGGGAGTCCTGGTGTGCCATATCCTGCGGCGGAACCCAATGGGCTCTTGCCCGCCCGCCGATGCACGCCGCGCAGACTTTCCGCATCATCACGGATTTCCGCAGCAAAACCGCCCGCCCAGAGCGGCGCCGAGCTGGGCATCGCCTGTTGCATATGGGTGTAGCCGGGAAGAGCCGTGTTCTGCTCGCGACTGGCGAGCCTATCGAGGGCATCCGCGACGTTCGCGGCACCCGCGCTGAGCTCGTCAATCGCGTCACGAAGATAGAGTCGGATTGCAGTGAGGACCTGGTCGTTGCGCGACCGGCCCAGATGCACACGCCCTCCCGCCGCGCCGATGCGCTCGGTCAGGCGCCATTCCAACGCCGTCTGGCCGTCTTCATCCGTGAGCTCGATATGCCAAAGCCCGCGAGCATGCTCATCGGCCAGCGCCGTGAGCCCTGCGCGGATCTCTTCGAGATCGCTCGCGGACAGCAGCTTCTGCGCATGAAGCATTTCCGCATGAGCAATAGACGCACGTACGTCATAGCGCACGAGTCGCTCATCGAGCCCATAGTCCTCGCCCGCCGTATAACTCAATACACGGTCGTCGAGTGGGGTTCCCTTATCCCAGAGACGCGTCATTAACCGCCCGCCCCCGAGGTGAGTTGTTCTGCGGGCGAGAGCGCGTCGACGTCGGCGACGATCAATGTGCCAGTGCCTTCGTTCGTGAAGACCTCGCCGAGTATTCCCTCCGGCGCTTTATACGAAACCACGTGCACCCGACGGACCCCGCCACGAATAGCGTCCTCGATCGCCTTCACTTTCGGCAGCATGCCGTCGAGGATCCGGCCTTCTTCCTTCATCTTCTTGAGGCCCGGGAGGTCGGTGTAAGAGATGAGCGAGCCCGGGTCATTGACGTCGCCCAGGATGCCCGGAGCGCCCGTGCAGAGAATCAGTTTCTCCGCACCGAGGGCGGCGCCGATGGCGGCGGCCACGGTGTCGGCATTGATGTTGAGAAGAACGCCCTTGTCGTCAGCCGACAGCGGACTGACAACCGGCATCAGGCCGTTATCGAGCAGTTTACGGATGACCGTGGTATCGACGAGATCGATATCGCCAACGAACCCGAAGTCGACCACCTCGCCGCTGCTGCCCATCTTGACCGGCGGCCGCTTGTGAGCGAGCACGAGTCCGGCATCGACCCCGCTGATGCCCACCGCATCGATAGTCAGTTCACGGCAGATGCCGAGAACGCGGGTGTTGATCAGGCCGTTCAGCACCATGGAGGTCACGTCGATCGACTTCTGATCGGTGACACGGCGCCCCTCGACCATTCGGGTCGGAACCCCGAGCGCATCCGACACTTCGGTGGTCTGAGGGCCACCGCCATGAACCATCACGACGCGAACGCCAAAGTAGTGGAGGATGGCGATCTGCTCGATGAGGACACGCGTCGATTCGGTATCGGCGAATACGCCCCCGCCGGCTTTGACCACGAAGGTCTTGCCCTTGTACATCCGGATGTACGGAGCAGCGCTCTTCAGCGCGCGGATCGCGAGGGTCTGGTCGCCTTTGTGCATGATCATGGGAGTTCCTAAATTCCTTTCAACAGTTTGTAGAGCACCGCCATCTGGACGACCAGGCGGTTGTGGGCCTCTTGTTGGACAGCGCTGCGCGGACCGTCGAGTATCTCGTCGGCCACCGCAGTGTTGCGCCGAACCGGCAGGCAATGCATGAGACGGCAGTCCGTGGCCGTTTTATCGAACCAATCGTTGCGCACGCACCAACCGGTCAGATTTTTTCGCAGGCGGGCATCCGCATCGGCATCACCGTAGTGAGCCGGCGATCCCCATTCTTTTGCATAGACGATATGTGCACCTTCGAGTGCGTCGGCACGATCGGTCGTCTCACGAACCGAGCCTCCCGACACCGCCGCGGCCCGCTGCGCTTTGGCCATGATTTCAGGTGGCAAAGCGAAGCCATCCGGCCGCAATACCACGACTTCCATCCCCCGGAAAGCGGCCATGTGCAAGGCGGCCGCGGGCACTGCGAGCGGCAGCGCGCGCGGGTGGTACACCCACGAGAGAACGAACCGCCCCTTCCGTGGCACACCGAGGTCATCCATCGTCTTCCAGTCGGCGAGTGCCTGGCAGGGATGGGTAATCGCCGACTCGAGGTTCACCAGCGGCTTATCTACCAGCGATGCCATGGAGCTGAACGTCTTCTCAGCCAGGTCGCTCCGCAAGTCCTTGCCGTCGGCAAACGCGCGAATCCCCAAGGCGTCGCAATAGGATGCCAACACCGGGATACCTTCGCGGACGTGCTCGGCGGCAGCGCCGCTCATTTCAACACCCATGCGTGTCTCGAGCTGCCAGGTCCCCTGTCCTGGAGTGATCACGAACGAGTTGCCGCCCAGCCGCGCCATCCCCGCCTGCATCGAGGCCAGGGTGCGCAACGAGGGGTTGAAGAACAGCAGGCCGAGGATCTTGCCGGCGAGCGCCTGCGGCTCAGGATGCTCCTGCAGGCGACGGGAAAGATCGAGCAGCGCAGTGACTTCCTCGCGCTGCAGATCGGCGAGGTCGAGGAAGCGTTTCATGCGGGCAGATCCGCCAGTGTGTCCCGCAGAATGTCGACGTGCTCTTCCTCGAGAATGAACGCCGGCAGCAACCGCAGGATATTGGGATCGCTGGCCGTACCGGCCAGGATGCCGCATTCGAGCAGCTCCGATTGGATCTCCTTGGCGGGCCGGGTCGTGCGCAGCCCCGTCAGAAAACCCGCACCCTGGTGCGCGGTAACCGGGCCTACGATGCAGGTCTCCCGGATGTAGGCCGAAACCCGACGCACGCGCTCGAGCAGGTTCTCCGACTCGATCGCCTCGATAACGGCCTCCATCACGGCGCAGGCCATCGGGCCGCCGCCGAACGTGGTGCCCAGCAGATCCAGCTTCAGAGTCGCAGTCACTTTCTCGGAGGCCAACATCGCCGCACAGGGGAAGCCATTGCCCAGCGCCTTGGCCGTCGTGATCATGTCGGGCATGACGCCGTACATATTGGCTGCGAACGGATAGCCTGTGCGCCCGACGCCGCATTGGACTTCGTCGAAAATGAGCAGCGCGCCGACTTCATCGCAGCGGCGGCGCAAGGCTTCCAGGTACGGCGCTCCAAGGTCCACGGCGCCCGCGAGCCCCTGCACCGGCTCGACTATCACGGCGGCCGTCTTGTCAGTGACGTGTATGTTGATCGCGTTGATGTCCCGGCGGGGGATGAAGCTCACGTCAAACGGAGCACGCGGGAAGCTATACCACTTCTGCATGGCTCCCCACGTGACCGCGCCGGCGGCAGCGGTGCGACCGTGAAAACCACCCTCGATGGCGGCGATATGCTGGCGGCCCGTCATACGGAACGCTAGCTTCATCGCGTTTTCGTTGGCTTCGGCACCGCTGTTGACGAAGAACACGCTCGTGAAGTCGAGTTGGGAAAAGCGGATCAGCCGCTCGGCCGCGCGCACGCGAACCTGCATCGGAATCGCGTTCGTCTGGAAATTACACGATTGGGCTTGCCTGGTGAGGGCCGCGGTCCAACCCGGATGCCCGTACCCGAGCGAGGCGACGGCGTGCCCTCCATACAGGTCGAGCACGCGCTCGCCGATGCGGTTCTTGAGCCACACCCCTTCGGCCGAGACGACCTCGAGGGGATATTGCGCGAATACCGGCGCCAGAAAATCGTGGGGCACGGCGGCAGGCTGTGTTACGGGAACTGCGTTATTCATAGTGTCTGATCTCAGGTCCATCCCGGGGCCGGCGCGGTGAGACCCGAAGTCTCCGGCAGGTCAAACATCCGGTTCATCCACTGCACGGCGCCGCCCGCGGCGCCCTTGTTGAGGTTGTCGACCACACACATCACGGCGACGGTGCGACCGTTCGCAACCGCGGAAAGATGCGCATAGTTACTGGCCGCGATTTCTTTCATACGCGGCGCCCGCTCGGTGACACGGACAAACGGAGAATGCGCATAGAAGTCGCGCAAGGCCGCCAACACCCGGGGAGTGTCGAGTGGCGCTTTCAGGGACGCCTGCACCGTGACGTGAATGCCGCGAGCAAACGGTCCGGAATGAGGCACGAATGCAAAGTCGGCCTCGACTCCCGACGCCGCGCGTGCGCAAGCCGCGATTTCCGGCGCATGACGATGCGACAAGGCGTTGTAGCTATAGAGGTCGCTGTGGCGCACGGGGTGGTGAGTGCCTTCAATGGGCTTGCGCCCGGCTCCGGTGCTTCCCGTCACGCCGCTCACAAATATTGTCGGTGGTACGAGTCCGAGTGCGAGTAACGGGACGCTGGCGAGCAATGTTGCCGTCGCGAAGCAGCCCGGATGAGCCACGTGCGGCGTCTCGAGCTTTTTCAGATGCTCTGGAACGGCGCAGGTGAACTCAGCTATGCGCTCAGGAGCGCCGTGAGGATGTTTGTAGACAGCCTCGTACGCCTTCGCCGAGCTATAACGGTAGTCAGCCGAGATATCCACGACCCGAGGCCGCTTGCCGGCGGCTGCTGAAGCCGTCAGCAGCGTATCGATCAACGCGGCGGAAACACCGTGAGGTGCAGCAGAGAACACTGCCGACTGCGGTGTTTCGACCAGCAGCTTCTGAACGTCCGCCTGCGACTTGAACAGCGTGTCGGGGAAAGCGCTGACGAGATGCGGAAAAGCATTTCCTACAGGCTCGCCCGGCTGACTGTCCGACATGACGGCGGCAAGTTCGAACTGGGGATGCCCCGCGATGAGGCGCAGCAATTCCCCGGCCACGTAGCCGGTGCCGCCCAGAACGACAGTTGGAATCCTCGCTGCGCTCATGACGCCACGCCGGCCTTTACGCCGATCGCCTCGATCACCCGATCACCTAGCGCGGCGCCGTCCGTCATCGCATTGAACGCGGCCACGCCCATCTGGGTTTTGATGATGTCGACGCCCACGGCGTTATCGGTGGCTGGTCCCGTTACAACGCAGGGATCAACGCCGAAGCGCTCGCGCAACAGCTTCACTCCACCCCAGGCCGCGACGGGATCGTTCGCGGAAAGAATGACACCCGTGAGCGCGGCGCGGATATCCGGACACTCAAGAATGGCATCGACACCGTAGGTGCCCAGGATACCGTCGCCGAGTTCGAACACGATCACGTCGGGCTTTCCCGTGGAAAGGTCCGTCAACATAGTTCGCGTAAGCGCCGGTCCATTCGCCCGGGTGGTCGTCACGATGCCCAGATCGGTGAAAATCGCCGAGCGCCGGGCGCCAGCGTCTTCCATAGCCAGGATATCGCGCCGTAGAGACACGCCCGTCGCCTTGAAGGCGTCGACGACGAGTCCACGATGCCGCATCCGGCTGATGACCGCACAGGCGGCCGCAGTCTTGCCGGCCTCCATGCAGGTTCCCGCAAGCGCTACCACCGGCACCCCGTGCGTATCGAGCTTCGCTTCCTGGTCGAGCCGCTTGTGACCGACCCGCGCCGGTATGCCGATGCGCTCACCGAGATAGGGGAAGTGCAACACGACACCCAACACCCGGCAGTCGAACGGCTTACCCTTGTCAGGGTTGGCCGAATCGCAAATGCCGAGTACGCCACCGATGTTCAGCATCTGGATGATGTCGCCCGCCTGCACCGACGGCGGCACGTGCCCGGAGTACCCGAACAGCGCCTTGCGATGGCCCAGCGCGCCCACCACGATGTCGCCCTTGACAACCTTCGCCATGCGGCCGCTGGTGAGCTCGAGCGTGTTGTAGGTCGATTTGTTGGTGAGTACTTCGACGACCACGACGACCCCTTCCTCGGAAGGAATGTTGTCGGTGGCGATGCGCACTTCGTTGGACAAGCCGCACGCCTGGGTGACCGAAGCGACCTTGTCGACGACTACACTTCGCATTCCATTGACCATCTTAAGCGCCTTTCGCGCGTTCACCCGCGCGATGGTGAAATACACCGGTGAGGGAAACGATCTTCGAGAAGCCGAGAGCATCCGCAGGCGTCCACTCGCCCACGGACTCGCCATACACGCCTTTCGATGCGGCCATCAGGGAATAGGGCGACTCGACGCCCTCCACAAACAAATTTCCGGGGCGGAACAGCACGTGCACGTCGCCCGTGACCCGCTCCTGCGAGGACAGCAACAGTGCCTCGATGTCCCGGCAAACCGGATCCAACAACTGCCCTTCGTGCACCAGGTCACCGTAGGGCTGTGACACGAGCTCCTTGATCCGCTGCTGCCGCCCTGTCAGGACGAGCTTTTCGAGCTCGCGATGCGCGGTCAGAAGCGTCTCGGCGGCGGGAGCTTCGAACGCTACGCGGCCCTTCGTGCCGATGATGGTGTCGCCGAGATGGATGCCACGGCCGATGCCGAAAGGCGCGGCCAGTGTCTCGAGCTTCTCGATGACCTCGACCGGTGAGAGCGATTTTCCATCCAACCCCACGGGACGGCCGTTCTTGAACGAAATGACGTGGCGCGCGGGCTCACGCGGATTCGTGAAGGCGTCCCGCGTGATTACCCAGGCGTGATCGGGAATGCTACCGGCGGACGTGAGGGTCTCTTTGCCACCGATCGTGACACCCCACAGGCCGCGGTTGGTCGAGTAGGCGGCGCCATAGGGCGGGACCGGCAGGTTGCGCTGTTGCAGGTATTCCAACTCTTCCTGCCGCTTGAAGGCGCGGTCGCGCACCGGGGCGATGATTTCCAACTCGGGCGCCAGCGTGCGCAACGCAACTTCGAAACGCACCTGGTCGTTGCCCGCCGCCGTGCAGCCGTGGGCGATCGAGTTCGTGCCGAGTTTGCGCGCCATGTGCGCGATGGTCTGCGCCTGCATGACACGCTCGGCGCCGACACAGAGTGGATAGAGTTGTCCGCGTTTGACGTTTCCCATGATGAGAAAGCGCAGAACCTGCTCGAAATAATCCGCGCGGGCGTCGACCTGGTGATGCTCGATGGCTCCGAGCGCACGGGCGCGCTCCCCGAGCGTGCGCGCGGCCGCCTCGTCTATGCCGCCCGTGTCGACGGTAACGGTAATGACGGGGCGGCCGTAGTTCTCCGCGACCCACGGAACGAGGAATGAGGTGTCGAGCCCACCGGAATAGGCAAGGACAATGGGCTTGGAGCCCGCGCTGGCAGCGGTGTTGGACATGGTTGTTTAAACTCGGAAGATCGTTTGCAGGCGGCTGACGAGCTCGTCCTGCGCGCGAGAGTTGGCGGTTGCTATGAAAATGGTGTCATCGCCGGAAATCGTTCCGGCCACTTCGGGCCACTCGGCCTTGTCGATCGCGACGGCGACGCTCTGAGCCGCCCCGATGGTGGTCCGGACCACGGTAATGGAAGGACCGGCGCGCTTGAGCCCTCTCACGAACTGCGCCAGCGTGCCGAAATCCCCGTTCGCGCGAGCGAGCTCGTCCGAGGGCAGCACGTAGCGCCCGCCGGCTTTCGAAACCCCCAGGTCACGCAGGTCGCGGCTGATCGACGACTGCGTGACTTCGTGCCCTTCGGCCTTCAGCAGGCGCACGAGATCCTCCTGCCGGCGCACGAGGCCTTCTCGCAGGATGCGCATGATTGCGCCTTGTCGCTCGATTTGCTGGGTATCGCCTAGCACGGGTTGCTCGCATAAAAGGGCGCGTATTGTGCATATTCATGCACGCCCAGTCAAGCACGTCTTAGGGTCGCCCTACTTATCGATGGTGTAGACCAAGTCTGCGCCGCGCGCCTGGCCCACTTCGGTCCGCACAACCCAGCGGTCTCCGAGGCTGTACCGTAGCTTGAGTGTGTTGAGCTGCTGCGTGAGGCTGATTCCGTAGCCCACGTAGAGCCGTGGCGACAGATATCGGCCGAGCACAACCGACGTGTCGTTCGTTAGCAGGTTGGACTCGACGCCGACCTCTTGAATTCCGACGTGTTGGCCCAGTTCCGCAGCCAGCATGGCCCCGCCCTGCACGAGCGCCGTGTTGCTGGCGGCTCCGTTCGGCCGCGTTGGCGTCGTGGAGAGCGAGCCGGAGAGCAGCAGCGAGACGATTTCCGCCTGCGCCAGCGAGGGTTCGGAGAAGAACGACAGGCGCGGCTGCAGTAGTGTCCCGCGGACGTTCACGCCCGCCGTGACGTCGGGAAATTTGCGGACCGCGCTGATATCGATCCCCGGGTCGTCGACCGGGCCGCCCGTAAAGATGAGGCGGCCATGGCGAATATCCATATTATGCGCATAAGCTCGATATTTGCCCTCTTCGACCGAAAGCTCCCCTGTGGCACGCGTGACGGCGTCGTAGCCGCTTCGGACGGTGATGTTGCCGGTGAGGCGCCCCGTGAGTCCCGACGTCTCGATGTTCACGTGATCGCCCAAGCCGAGCGTGATTGCCGTGACGACCTCGAATCGTTTTGCCGGGTCCTCGGTCTGGCTGCCGACGATCACTTCGTCAGAGGAGGCTCGAACGGCCCCGTTCAGGTCCTTGGGCTCAATTTTCGCGTTGGGTACATTGACGGTGCCGGTGACGTCGATCTTGCGGCCGTCGACACTGAACTCCAGGTCGGGCGAGGCATCGATCTGCGCTTCGGGGACATCCACGACCCGCAGGTTCGTTCCCTTCAGGGTGAACTTCCCGTGGGGCAGTGAGTCGCGCCACTCGAGGTGGCCGCCCGCCGTCGTGGTTCCCGACCCAACGCGCGCCGTGCCCTTGAAGTTCACACCGTTGTCGGTGAGGTTGGCTTCCAGGCCCAATTCACGCAGCCCGAGGTTGACCTGGTAGAAGTCGACCTCGCCGTCGGTCACCTTGACTGAGCCGTCCAACAGCGGAGTGCCGAACGTGCCGCCGATCCTGACATCCGCGGTGAGCTCACCCGCCGCACGGTCGACGTCCGGCATATACAAGGAGATGAGGTTCAGCTCGGCGGTGTGCGCGTGAAGCTCACCGTGCACTGGGATGCTCTGCCACTGCGGCGCTCCCCGTTGTGCCTCGAAGTTGGCCTTGATCGTGCCGACTTCACCGTCCTCCAGCCTGGCGTCTGCGGTGAACGCCGACCGGGTAGCGGCAATACTCACCGTCCCGGAACCGAGCGTGGTGTGCTCGATGCGATGGCTCAGCAGTTTGTGCGAAAGCTGCGCGTTGGTGAGCTCCAGGTGCGCGGTCGCCTGCACGGGATCGTCACCCTCCTGGAAAACGCGGGCGTTGATGTTGATCGTACCCTGGTAGTCCACCGAAGGGGTCATGCCCGCGGTCAGCGCGCTGATGGGCAGTTCATTGGCAGTGACTGTCGTGGACCACTGGTCCGGCTTCCAGTTGGCGTCGGCGCAAACACTGACGGGCGTTCCGGCGAGACACAGCCACTCTATCCGGGCCTCGGCACGCGACAAATGCAGACCGACGGGTCTCTCGAGCTCGAGTCGCAGCGATTCGGTGCCTTTGATGGCGAGCGACTTGAGTTGCCCGTTGAAGACGCCTTGTGAGAAGGGGCCCGTCGCCTGGGCGCTTGCGGCCAGGCCGAGCGCCTTCAGGTCGAGATGCAGGGCGTAGTTCGCGGGCTTACCCGCGAGCGTGAAGACGAGGCTCTCGAACGTCCGATTGTTGTAAGTCAGATTATGAAGCCGCGCATCGATTTTCGACTCGTGGTCCGGATGCGTGTCGAAGTCGATGTCGGCATCGAGGCGCTCGAGTCCGATCCCCTCGTGCTGAATGCCGCTGCCATGCGCTGTCGCGGCGATCATAGGGTCCGCCGGAGTGCCCCGAATCGTGCCGGAAGCCTTCACCTGGCCGCGGCTGTCGGCTGCGAGGAGGCTCAGGTCTTCAGCGGTCACGTTGAAACGCAGGTCGAACTGATCGTCGATGTGCCCATCCACCGCGATGTTGGTGTGCCCGAGGCCGACGCGGACGTTCTCGAACGCCCAGGTGGTCCCCGAGAGGGACAGTTTGCCGCCGCCACTTGCCGGCGCGCCGCGTAGCCGCCCGCCGAAGTCGCTGAAGTCGAGCGTCATGGGACCCGTGGACTCGAAACTCTGGGCGTTGACCGCCAGCGTGAAGTCCAACTTGCCGGGCAGGTCGGGCCGGAAATAACTCGGATCGATTCCTGTCAGCCGCCCTGACACTGTCCAGGTGTCCCGGGGAGCCCAGGTGACCGAACCGTTGACGCTCGCGTGTCCCTGGAAAAGGTCGATCTCGGCGCGACTCCAGGTGAAGTGGTCCGTACCCAGCGATCCGTACACGTCAGCCGGCATCGGCGGCAGGTCCCGTACCTTGCCGACTCCGATCATGTGTACGTCGTAGGGCAGTATTCCGTTCAGCGTGTACTGTCCGGACGGGCTATGGAAAGGCACGTCCTTATCCTTTCCAACC
>DATMQL010000269.1:0-2539 GCA_035566815.1 Steroidobacteraceae bacterium
GAGGAAGTCGCGGTAGCCGCCGCGGACCGCACCGCTTGCGGTAACGGCGGCCGCCACACGTCCGCTCAGCAGCGCGGCGAGCTCCGCCGTGTGTTGATAGTGGGACATGGTTGGAGTGATCGGCGACTGTGAGTGAGTCGCCGGATGCAGGTAGATTTCGGTGACGCCCGGCGGCAGCCGCGCAAGAATATCGAGTAAAACGCTCTCGTCCAACCGACCGGTACTCGCGATACCAAACACCCGATCGTTATAGGCGATGCCTCCCGCACGCAGCCGCGCCTTCATCAAAGCAACCCAGGGAGTCAGAAACGCGCTGCTCGCCATCGCACCCGCCCCGGAGAACCACAATGGCTCGTCAGGCACTCTGACCGCGCTCATGCCGAACTCCCGTCCCACCCGCACGATCATTTTCAACAGGGTGGGGTGGAGATGGAAATGTTTATGGGCGTTGACGTGGTCGAGTACCAGGCCTGTTCGGGCGAACGCCGCGAATTGCGCCCGGATTTCGGCCTCGAGCTGTCTTTGCAGCGACGGGAGCGCGAAGTAGCGGACTCCGTCCAGCCACATGCCGTCTCCGAAGCGGCCCTGCTCGTCGACCAGGTCGGGAATCTGTTGACATGGCAACACGGAGAAGCCGTCGGCCAGGACGAGGTGTAATCCAACCCGCAGTTGCGGCAGCTCGCGTGCGCGTCGGATCGCATCCTCCGCGGCCGGAGCACCGACCATGAGGCTGGCGGCGGTGAGTATTCCCGCGGTGCTCGCTTGGCTGACCGCTTCGTTGACGGCGCTGTGGATCCCGAAATCATCCGCCGTGACGATCAGGAATTTTTTCATAGTCAAGACTGGCTGCGAAGCGGCAAGCGAAGTCGCGCGGCCTCCCGAAGCTGCCAGGAGACGAGTGCCGGTACACCACATAACACTTCGCGCATGCGCTTCGCCATCGATACCGCCAGGGCCAGCTCGCCGCTGATGCCCAGGGCGTGTCCGAACAACACGAAACCCGCCTCCTGCACGCCGAGACCGGCGGGCACGACGAATGCCACGTGGCGCATCGCCTGCGTCATGCTCTCCAGCATCACGGCGGCGCGCATATCGACAGGGTGCCCGAAGAGCCGCAGCGCGAACCACACTTCGAAGGATGCCGAAGCAAACGCTATAAGTTGCAGCACACCTGCGAACGCGAGCGACCCGCCTCGGGACAGACACGCTCGCAGCTCCCGGTCGAGGGCCGCGGCTCCGCTGGACAACGCGGTCTCGCCGACCATCGGGCGTATAAACGCCTCGAGGCGGCTGAACACAGCGGCATTACGCAACAACAATGCCGTAACCACGGGCACTGGCAGACCCAACAACAGTGCAATGAAAACCTGCCTGGAGGTCTGGTCGGGTGCCCCGAGATCGCTCAGCAGGAACAGACCCGTGGCCGTAAATACATACAACACGGCCATCGTGAGCAGGACTTCAGTAGCGACCGTCGCCGCAGCGGGCGCCGTCCCTATCCCACGCCACCCCGCCAGGCGGACTCCGGCGAATCCACCGCCCACACTGGCAACCGGGAGCAGTCGATCGATGCCTTCGCGGACCGTCGTTACCCAGAACAGGTAGCCGAGACCGGCACGATGGTTCGGGTCGTAAGGGCGAAGGAGGGCACGCCAGCCGATGGCGTAGAGAACGAAGTACAGCAGCCTATACGGAGGCAGCCACAACAGCGACCAGCCGGCCGTTCTGATCGTCGCCCACATCGCGGCGAAGTCCGATCGGACGACGAGCACCGTCAGCAGGGTCAAGCCCAGCAGGCCGCCGGCATAAGCCGCGAGCTTTAGAGTAGGGATTCTCTGTTGCACTGAAAATCAGGACGAGCTCCGCATGATGCCATGGGCGTCAACGTCGAACTCGCCACCCCGCCACGTAATGCGGGACGTAGAAAAGGTACGCCACCATACCCAGCACAGTAACAGATCGCGCGCCGGCAACAGCCAGAAATCCGCCAGCAGCGGACGCTCCCCCCGGAGCCGGTGTGCCAGGTGCAAGGCGACCCTCGCCACGACGGCGACCTCGAACAGTGTCCAGGCAAGCAGGGAGGGCACGGAGCCCGCGCCAGCAGCGCAGAGCAACAGCCCCATGACCGCCAGTGGCAAACTGAAACCGAAGAAGATCAAGCGGAAGCTGCGCGGCCGCAGGACGCGCAGGGTGCGCATCCAACGGACTTCATGGCGCAGCAGCAGGTCCAGCGTCGGCTCGTGGTGCTCGGCCCTGAGCACATAGGGAGAGAGCACGATCCGCAACCCGAGTCCCCGCACGAGCTCACCCAATTGATAGTCGTCGGCCAGGTGATCGGCGATGGCGCGCAGTCCTCCGATGCCCTGCAAGGTCTCCCGCCGTACGCAGATGGTCTGGCCCGAGGCATAGCCTTCGTGACCGAACAGTCGGGCCAGCAGTACCGAGGGCATGTACCACTCGTTCACGTACATGGCGCCGAGGCGCGACCAGATCCGCGGCGTGGGCTCGCCGTGGTAGATGCACGTGACCAGGCCGACTT
>DATMQL010000270.1:0-3121 GCA_035566815.1 Steroidobacteraceae bacterium
TGTCCCCAGCCTCGCCGCGGCGACGGCGGTGGGCGAGCGCGCGACGTTCGATCTTGCCATTTGCGATTTGAGTCTGCCCGACGGGAGCGGTATCGAGTTACTGCCCCGGATGCGCTCACGCTTCGCGCGGCTTGGCAGCAACGGCCAGGTGCCTGCGATCGCCATCAGCGGGAGTGTCTCTGACGAGGATGTGGCCCGCAGCCTGCAAGCCGGCTTCGCGGCGCACCTCGCCAAGCCATTCGACGAGGAAAGTCTGCTCGCCGCGGTGCGCGACGTGAGGCAGATGTTGGCCTGGTCGCGGTAAAACAGGTCGACGCGGCAGCCATCACTGCAAGTCACCGAGTCATCCGTACCGTCCCTATGCGCGGATGGGCGGTCGTGCGAGGGTGATGAGCCCCCGAACACGACGCCGATGATGTGCCGATAGTCCCGCTTGCAGCCCGACCACCGCGTGCGACCCGAGTGTCATCTTGCGCCGTCCGGGCGCGTGGGCTATTGGCCCTTGGTCCACGGGTTAGGCATCATGCTTGGCAGAGACGCCGCCAAGCTTGGCGATTTCGATGAGTTGGATGAGTGAGCTGGCATGCAGCTTCTGCATGACTCGCGAGCGGTGCACCTTGATCGTCTTCTCCACGGTACCGAGTTCCGCGGCGATCTGTTTGTTGAGTCGGCCGGCCACGACTTTTTCCAGGACCTGGCGCTCACGCGGCGTGAGCGTCGCCATCCGGCCAGCGATGGTGTGGCGGGTCTCCCAATTGGCGCGTCCCGCGGCATCGATCGCGAAGGCTTCAGTGAGGGCCCCGATGAGCTCGTCACGATCGACAGGCTTGGTGAGAAAATTCACGGCGCCCGCTTTCATGGCGCGCACGGTGTTGTGAACGTCGCCATTGGCGCTCAAGAATACGATGGGACGATGGCAGCCGGCCGCCACGAGACTCTGTTGCAATTGCAGTCCGTCGACCTCGGGCATCGAAAGATCGAGAAGCAGACAACCCGGCGGCTCGGACTCGTGGGCGACCAGGAAGTCCCGCGCGGAGTTGAATTCGCGCACTTCGTATCCCGCGCCGCGCACGAGCCGTCCGACGGCGCGGCAGACGTCCGGATCGTCATCTACGATGAAAACGGTCCCTTGCTGCAGGCTCATCATCCATCTCCTTCCGCGTCCTTGATAGCTTGTCTCAGTTTCTCGACAATACCCACGGCTTTCTTGTCGTCGGCGACGATGTCCTCGAGGATATCGTGCATCTCAGCATGGTGGTCGAGCGTCGGATTCGAAAGAAAGCGCTGCGCGGCCCGGGCGTTGCTCAGGATCGCCGTCAGGGGCTGGCTCAGGTCATGAAGCAGCGCTACCAGGCTCGGATCAGGCGGGGTCGACGAGTTCTTCAAGTGTCAGCAAGCTGTATCGGGCGGCCGATTCCGCCGTTTCCATGATCTTCGTGATGAAATCCGTCCGTGGGTTGCGCCCCGCCGTCAGAGCATCATCACCATCTCAATGGACCAACTCTAACCCTGCCGCGCCCGCGATGCTATTGTGCGGCGCGATAATTCGCTCACAGAAAGAAGTCCGGCAACAGGTCCTCTTCCCGAACGGCCGCATCGCGATATTGAGTGAAATCGGACGTGCCGGCCGCGCGCAGAACCTCGTCGTCGAGACAGAATTGGCCAGTGAACTCGCGGCTGGGCTTTGTCAGGATGACGTGCGCGGCGTCGGACACGATCTCGGGCTTGCGAACGCGGCGGCGCTCGCTGGAGTCACGGCCGGTCATCGCGACTTGCAACGCAGCGGTACCGATCACGGTTCGGGGCCAAAGGGCATTCACGGCAATCCCTTGCTTGCGCAACTCTCCCGCGAGTCCGACCACGCACAGACTCATCCCGTACTTCGCAAGCGAATACGCCAGGTGCGGCGCGAACCAGCGCTCCGTGATATTGAGCGGCGGCGCCAGCATCAGGATGTGTGGGTTCGACGAGCGCGCCAGGTGCGGCACGCACAGCTTCGAGCATAAGTAGGAGCCGCGGGTGTTGATCTGGTGCATCAGATCGAAACGCTTCATGTCCGTTTCGGCGGTGTTCGTGAGACTTATTGCACTGGCGTTGTTGATGAGAATGTCGATGCCCCCGAACGTCTTCACCGTCTGGGCGATGGCATCGGCGACCTGCGCGTCGTTGCGAATGTCCACCGGCAGTGGCAGGGCCTTGCCACCCGCGGCTTCGATTTCCCGGGCGGCGCTGTAGATCGTGCCGGGGAGCTTCGGATGGGCTTCCTTGGTCTTCGCGGCGACGGTGATGTTCGCGCCGTCGCGGGCGGCCCGGAGGGCGATGGCGAGGCCAATTCCGCGGCTCGCGCCGGTAATAAAGAGTGTGCGCCCCTTGAGCCCCTTGTCTGCAGATTGCGTCATTCTCCACCCCTCTTGCGTCGTCCGCGTTCCTAATGCTCGGTGATTATGACTCTATAGCCGGAAAAATCATCGTTCCAGGGCCGCACCTTGTAACATTCGGGTTTCATTGACGTTAGTGCAGGTGACAGATCTTGGCGGCCATAGGTGCGGAGCGGGTACTCAAAGTACATCACTGGACGGATACGCAATTCACTTTCACGACCACCCGGGATACGGCGCTGCGTTTCGAGAATGGCCAGTTCGTCATGGTGGGGCTGCATGTGGACAGCCGACCGCTGCTGCGGGCTTACAGCATCGCCAGTGCGAACCACGAGGAGCACCTGGAGTTCCTCAGCATCAAGGTGCCCGACGGCCCGCTGACCTCGCGTCTGCAGCACATCCGCGAGGGTGACGAGGTCCTGAGAAGCCGCAAGCCCACAGGCACGCTGCTGCTACATGACCTCAAACCCGGAAAGCGCCTGTACCTGCTCAGCACCGGAACCGGCGCTGCGCCGTTCATGAGCCTCATCAAGGATCCCGAGGTCTACGAGCGTTTCGAGCACGTCGTGCTCGTTCACGGCGTGCGTTGGGCGAGGGAGTCTGCGGTGGTGAAACACCGTATCGAGGAGCTCAAGACCCACGAATATCTGGGTGATCTGGTGCGCGACAAGCTTCACTACTATCCGACGGTTACGCGCGAGCCGCATACGAATCACGGTCGATTGACGACCCTTCTGGAGTCG
>DATMQL010000271.1:0-6710 GCA_035566815.1 Steroidobacteraceae bacterium
AATGCCCCCGGATCGAGGCGGAGCAGGCAGTGCCTGCGCATGAGGGCGCGACGCATGCGTCGCGCGGGGCAGTCCGCGAGGAATGCCCCCGGATCGAGGCGGAGCAGGCAGCGCCTGCGCATGAGGAGAATACAACATGACGAGCGCGGGGAAAGTAACGAACACAAAAACACTCACGCGATTTCTCATCGAGGAGCAGCGTCGCGCGAGTGCTGGCACGGACGGTCAGGCCACGGGAAGTTTCACGGCACTCGTGAACGACGTCCGTCTCGCATGCAAGCGTATCGCCACCCTCATCGGCAAGGGCCAGTTGGCCAACATCCTCGGCGAAGCCGGCGCTGTCAATGTCCAGGGCGAAGCGCAGATGAAGCTCGATGTGATGGCGAACGATATTTTCGTGCGCACCAACGAATGGGGTGGGCAGCTCGCGGGAATGCTGTCCGAGGAGCGTGAAGCACCCTATACGATTCCGGGCGAATATCCGCGTGGAAAATACCTGCTGTTGTTTGATCCGCTGGACGGCTCATCGAACATCGACGTGAATGTCTCGGTTGGCAGCATTTTCTCGGTATTGCGGTGCCCGGACGGTGTTTCCGAACCTACGGAGAAGGACTTCCTTCAGCCCGGTGTGACGCAGGTCTGTGCGGGCTATGCCATCTACGGGCCGGCCACCATGCTGGTACTGACCACGGGTTGCGGAGTCAACGGCTTTACCCTCGACCGTGAGATCGGTGAGTTCATGCTGACCCACCCGAACCTGCGGATCGCGGAAAGTACCTCCGAGTTCGCGATCAACGCTTCCAACTCGCGGTATTGGGAGCCTGCCATCAAGCGTTACGTGAATGAATGCCTGGCGGGGCAGAGCGGGCCGCGGGCGCGGGACTTCAACATGCGCTGGATTGCCTCCCTCGTGGCCGAAACACATCGGATCCTGATGCGCGGCGGGGTGTTCATGTATCCGCGCGACCGGAAGGACCTGACCAAGCCCGGGCGACTGCGACTGCTGTACGAAGCCAATCCCATCGGCTTTCTTGTCGAGCAGGCGGGTGGTCGCGCCAGCACCGGGCATCGCCCGATTCTCGACATCGTGCCGGACAGCGCGCACCAGCGGATCAGCTTCGTATTCGGCGCGCGGGAGGAGGTCGAAAGGATCGAGCGCTATCACCGCGACCACAACGACTTCGAATTCGATGCACCCCTGTTCGGGACCCGCGGACTCTTCAAGACGACCCATGCGTGAAGCGCGGAGGTAGTTTGCTATGTCGGCCAGACATCCAGTCATTGCCGTGACCGGCTCCTCCGGTGCCGGAACGACCTCGGTGAGTAAGACGTTCGAGCAGATATTCCGCCGTGAGCAGGTCCGTGCCGCATTCGTGGAAGGCGACAGTTTCCACCGGTACAGCCGGCTGGAGATGAAGGAACGGCTGGCGGACGCCGTAGCGCGCGCCGACCACCAGTTCAGCCATTTCGGGCCCGATGCCAACCTCTTTGCCGAGCTCCAGGAGCTGTTCAGTGGTTATGGCGAGACCGGCCGCGGCCGGATCCGGAAATATCTGCACGATGATGTGGAGGCGGCCCGTTACCAGCAGAAGCCCGGAACGTTTACGGAGTGGGAAGACGTACCGCCGGAGACGGACCTGTTGTTCTACGAGGGACTGCACGGCGCCGTGGTGACGGAGGAGGTGGATGTTGCGCGGCATGTCGACCTGCTCATCGGGGTCACGCCGGTCATCAATCTCGAATGGATCCAGAAACTCCATCGCGACAAGGCCACTCGCGGGTACTCGGCCGAAGCGGTGACCGACACCATTCTGCGCCGCATGCATGACTATGTGAACTACATCTGCCCGCAGTTCTCCCGCACTCACATCAACTTTCAACGCGTCCCGGTGGTCGACACGTCGAACCCCTTCGTGGCGCGCTTCATACCAGCGCCAGACGAGTCTTTTCTGGTGATTCGCTTCGCGAACCCCCACGGGATCGATTTCCCGTACCTGTTGTCGATGCTGCACGACTCGTTCATGTCCCGCCCGAACACCATTGTCTGCCCCGGTGGAAAAATGGACCTGGCCATGCAACTCATTTTCACACCCATGATCTTGCGCCTGCTCGAATGCAAGAAGGAGTCGCAGGCGCGGGGGTGGGTGGGAGCACGACGATGACGTTTTTGGTGTCGCGGAGCGATCTCGAAGCGCTCATCTTCGATGTCGACGGCACGCTGGCCGACACCGAAGAACTCCACCGCCAGGCGTTCAACGAGGCTTTCTTTGCCTGCGGTGTGGATTGGCGTTGGGGTCCGGCGCTGTACGCTGAGCTTCTGCAAATCACCGGGGGTAAGGAGCGCATGGCCACTTACCTCAGCCGACAGCGCGTTGCCGCGGCGGAGCGAGGTCGCCTGTTACGCCTCATCCCGCAGATCCACGCCGCGAAAACCCGGCTTTACCGGGAGCTCGTGGCGCTCGGCCATCTGCACCCGCGTGCCGGAGTCCGGCGTCTGATCATGGAAGCGCGCAATTCCGGTCTGAAGCTCGCGATCGCCTCGACCACGTCGCCGGAGAACGTGGAGTCGCTGCTCATGGCGAGTTTCGGGAGCGATGCCGTTGGTTGGTTCGACGTAATTGCTACGGGGGATGTCGTTCCAAGAAAGAAACCGGCGCCCGACATTTACACCTTCGCCCTCGAGCGGCTCGGTGTTCCCGCGCAGCGGGCGATTGCGTTCGAAGACTCCGAGATAGGCGTGCGCTCGGCGAAAGCCGCCGGCCTGTTTACCGTCGCGACCCCGAGCTTATGGACCATTGGTCAGAATTTCAGTGCGGCCGACGTGGTTCTGACATCGCTGGCCGATCCCGAGCGGCCCTTGTACGCCGTCGACGAGATCCGGATCGGAGCGAAGTACCTGGGGCTGGACCAACTCGAGTCCCTGCACTCGGCTGCACTACAACTGGAGGAAGCCCGAGCATGAGCGCCGTCCCTGAAATCGAATCGGTTCCCGGTACCACGGCAACGCGCCGGGACGTGGTGAACGTCCTGCGTGTTCTGGCAATGGACGCCGTGCAGAAAGCGAACTCCGGACATCCGGGCATGCCGATGGGGATGGCTGAGATCGCCGAGGTGTTGTGGCGGCGTCATCTGCGTCACAACCCTGCGAACCCGCACTGGCCCGATCGCGATCGTTTTGTGTTGTCCAATGGTCATGGCTCGATGCTGTTGTATGCGCTGCTGCACCTGAGCGGTTATGACTTGCCGATGGCGCAGATCCGGCGCTTCCGGCAGCTTCACTCCCAGACCCCGGGTCATCCCGAATACGGTCTGACTCCAGGTGCGGAAACGACCACCGGGCCGTTGGGGCAGGGGATCTCGAATGGCGTCGGTATGGCGATCGCGGAGAAGCTGTTGTCAGACCAATTCAACCGGCCAGGGTTCGAGATCGTCTCGCATTTCACCTATGTGTTCCTGGGTGATGGGTGCCTGATGGAAGGCATTTCGCACGAGGCGTGCTCACTGGCGGGTACGCTCGGGCTGGGCAACCTCATCGCGTTTTACGACGATAACGGGATCTCCATCGACGGACACGTCGAGGGCTGGTTTACCGACGACACGCCGAAACGATTCGAGGCCTATGGTTGGCATGTGGTTCGCGATGTTGACGGCCATGACAGCGAAGACATTGAGCACGCGATCCACGTCGCCAAGGCGGCACGCTCGCAGCCTTCGCTGATCTGTTGCAAAACGACGATCGCCAAAGGAGCTCCCACGAAGGCGGGTACACACGAGTCACACGGTGCGCCGCTGGGTGACCAGGAGATTGCGGCCGCTCGAGCGCAGTTAGGTTGGCACCCTGCGCCGTTCGAAATTCCGCAGGAAATCTACGAAGCGTGGGACGCGCGGGAGGCTGGCGCGATTGCTGAGGGAACGTGGCGGCTCCGGCTCGGGCAATACGCTGAGGCGTATCCCGAGGAGGAGCGCGAGTTGCAGCGGCGTTGGCGCGGCGAATTGTCCGACGAATGGGATAGGCGTGTTGCAGGCTTGCTGGCGAAGGTCCGGGAGAAGGCGCAGACCATCGCCACCCGAAAGGCTTCGCAGGACACGATCGAAGGGCTCGCGCCTGCGTTGCCTGAACTGGTGGGCGGCTCGGCGGACCTGGCCGGCTCGAATCTCACGCTGTGGTCGGGCTCCCGCGCGGTTAGGCGCAACACGGGAGGAAACTATCTCCACTATGGGGTGCGTGAGTTTGGAATGGCAGCGATCATGAACGGCATCGCCCTGCACGGAGGATTTATTCCTTACGGGGGTACCTTCCTGACGTTCTCCGATTACTGCCGCAATGCTCTGCGAATGGCCGCGTTGATGCGCATCCGCTCGATCTTCGTGTTCACGCACGATTCCATTGGGCTGGGCGAGGACGGCCCCACGCATCAGCCTGTCGAACATCTCGCCTGCTTGAGGTTGATTCCGAATCTCGACGTCTGGAGGCCGTGTGACACGGAGGAGTCCGTTGTTGCCTGGGCGGCAGCGGTGGAGCGGGCGGACGGTCCGACGTGCCTGGTGTTCAGCAGGCAGAATCTGCCGTTCCAGAAGCGGCTCTTCGAGGTGGCCGGCAACATTCGGCGCGGCGGTTATGTGCTCGTTGAACCGGAAAGTGAGCCGCACGCTGTGATCATTGCCACCGGTTCCGAGGTGTCTCTGGCGGTGGAGGCCCAGAAGATACTGACGCAACAGGGTATCGCGGTGCGGGTCGTTTCGATGCCCTCCACGACCGTATTCGATCGACAGGACGGAAAGTATCGCGACGGCGTGTTGCCTCCGTTGCTTCCCAGCGTCGCCGTCGAAGCCGGGGCGCCCGATCTCTGGCACAAGTACGTGGGCCGCACCGGCGCGGTCGTCGGAATAGACCGCTTCGGCGACTCCGCGCCCGCCGGCGAGTTGTTCAAGCTATTCGGCCTCACGCCGGAGCGGGTCGCCAAGGCGGTGAGGGGTGTGCTGTCCGTCTAGCGCGCTGTCTGGCCGAACAGAATCTTTTTGGACTCTTCTGACATGACCGTCGGCTGGGGGTTGATGGCCTTTGCCTTGTCGTAGGCACGGACCGTGGCCGGGCGCTCCCGGATTGCCTCGAACCAGCGCTGGAGGTGCGGGAAGTCCTCGAGCTTCTGACCCTGCCGCTCGTAGGGCACGATCCAGGGATAGGAGGCCAGGTCGGCGATCGAATACTCGCCGGCGACGAACGGGCGGTCGGCGAGCCGCTTGTTCAACACGCCGTACAACCGGTTGGTCTCTTTCGTATAGCGCTCGATGGCGTAGGGAATCTTTTCCGGCGCATAACCCGCGAAATGATGGTTCTGACCGGCCATCGGGCCGAGGCCGCCCATCTGCCAGAACAGCCACTGTGTGACCTCGGCACGGCCGCGCGCATCCGCCGGTATCAGCTTGCCGGTCTTCTCGGCGAGGTACAGTAGAATCGCGCCGGACTCGAAGATCGAGATGGGTGCGCCGCCGCCCGTGGGCGCCTGGTCGACGATCGCCGGAATCCGGTTGTTGGGAGCGATAGCGAGAAAGGCCGGATCGAACTGCTCCCCCTTGCCGATGTTTACCGGGATGATCCGGTAGGGAAGACCGACTTCCTCGAGGAACATCGTGACCTTGTGGCCGTTCGGGGTGGTCCAGTAATAGAGGTCGATCACCGTGGTGTTCTCCTGTTACGCATGCGCGGTACCGTACAAGACATGCTGGCATTCTTGCGGCGAAGCTTGGCATGCCTGCGCGGGTCAGGCGATGTCCCATTGGAGGTAGGCATGTGCTCGCCGGTCGGCACAATCCATGCTGGTCATCCGCCGCTATGAGAGTCACGGTCTGTCAGCTACATAACGGGCGCGAGGCCTTCGCGGCGGACTGGGACCGCCTCGTGTCGCACGTGAAAGCGCAACGGAGCGATCTCGTCCTCCTGCCCGAGATGCCCTTCTTTCCCTGGTTTCCAACGCCTCGGGAATTCGATGCGGGGATCTGGCGCGCTGCGGTCGCCGCCCACGATACCTGGGAAAAGCGGCTTTCCGAGCTCACCCCGGCGGTGGCGCTGGGCACGCGTCCGGCGGACTTCGGAGCCCTGCGCTACAGCGCGGGCTTCGTGTGGAACGAGGACGAGGGGATTACCGAAACGATTCACGTGAAGTGCTGCCTGTCGAATGAAGACGGTTTCTGGGAGACCACCTGGTACCAGAAGGCGGTCCCGGACTTCGAGTCGGCTACGGTGGGCGCCGTGCGTGTTGGCATGCTCATCGGACTCGAGCTGTGGATCGCGGACGCGGCGAGTACTTACGGGGGAGACAAAGTTCACCTCATCGCCATTCCGCGCATGGACCGTTCGGTGGACGCGGCCGAGTGCGCCGCGGCGAACGAGGAGTGGCTCGCAGGCGGCCGCACCGCGGCGTTGGAATCCGGGGCGTTCTGCGTTTCGTCTTCCCGCGGTGGCCATAACAATGCCGTTGGCGGAACCGGATGGATCATGGCGCCAGATGGCCGCGTGCTGGCGCGCACATCTGGCGAAGAGCCGTTTGTAACCGCCGAGGTTGACCTGGCGCGGGCGAGGCCAAGTCGCAACCCTTAGCTAGGCCTTGTGCCCGTGGAAGCTCTAGCGGAGCACGCAGACGATCGCGGTCGCCAGCGTCTGGCCAGCGGCCCCGTTCGCGCTCCTGCGTCCGGGGCCGCCTCCCGCCTGA
>DATMQL010000272.1:0-2229 GCA_035566815.1 Steroidobacteraceae bacterium
GCCTTCGCCGCTTCCTTGCGTTGGCTGTAGATAGCTACGATCTCGTACTCCGGTAGGAGCCTCAGCACCCGGACATGTGCGAACAAGGCCCAATTGCCAACACCGATCAATCCCAGACGAATTTTCTTTTGATCCTTCATACTTTCCTCCCTATGACTGCCGCAGGTGTCGCCCGGAAGCTGATCGCCATCCGGTTGTAGGCGTTCATCAGTCCGATTGCGATCGTCAGGTCGACAAGTTCCTTTTCGTCGAAGTACGCCGACACCGCCGCATATGCACTGTCGGGAGCACCCGTGGTCGCTATCCGGGTAACGGTTTCCGACCAGGCCAGGGCCGCCCGCTCACGGGTCTCGAACAGCTCACCTGCCTCGTCCCACACCGGCACCAGGGCGATCTTCTCGTTGGAGACACCTAGCTCGCGTAACTCCCTGGAGTGCATGTCAATGCAGTACGCGCACCCGTTGATCAGCGACACACGCAAGTACACAAGGGTCACCAGCGCCGCCGGCAGACCAGATTGGGTAACGTAGAGATGAACGCCGCCGAGGGCTTTCACTCCGCGTGGAGCAACCTGGCTGTAGTCGATTCGCTCACTCATTACTGCCGCCGGGATTCATGTCGGAGGTGGTAAGGGCGTTCTTGTCGGCGGTGTCTACAACAAACACCGCGAGCAGCCGCGCCGGTTCAGTGTCGATCGCATTCTCGGCAAGGATGTGATGGGCACCAGGATCTTCCTGCCAGGTCTGGCCCGCACCATAAATATGTGGGGACTCACCCTCAACCTGGCTGCGGATTGTTCCGGAAATCACGTAGGCCATGATGAACGCCGACTGCGCGTGGCGGTGCGGCGCGTCTTTGGCTCCGGGGGCATATGAAACTTCCTGTGCCACTAGAGATTTACCGGGAATATTGGTGATCGCTTGGTCGAAGACCGGCACGACGGTACCCGCACTTGCCGCATCGCCGGAGTGCGGTTCGTCGGCGTGAGCCGCACCGGTGAAGATCACGCTGATCGCAAGCGCCGCGGCGACGTGTCGGGTGGCCAATGGGACTCCTTCTACACGGTTCGTATGTGCTCTTCAGTAGGACCCGCGGGCGTAACCATCCCATCGTGACCGGAGGCAATGGGCCAGGAAAAGACCCAAGAGTTGAGCGAAATGTTGTACCGTCACCCATGGACGCGAACCTATCCATACCTCTGGAGCGACCAGCCGGTATCTCGCTGTCCGAACAGATTCGCAGGTGGATCTCGGCGGCGATCCACGACGGCCGCCTACAGGCAGGCGCGCGATTACCTTCGTGGCGTGATCTGGCGGCCCAGCTCGGGGTCGCTCGCGGGACCGTGCGCGTCGCCTATGAGCGATTGGGTGACGAACAGCTGATCGTGGCCTGCGGGCCGGCGGGAACGTTCGTCGCAGAACATGTCCCGGTCCTGGCCCCCGTCGCGGGTATCGACGCGGTGAACGTTCCGTCGCACGCCGTGCTGGCCGAACTGGTCCCCAGGCTTGGTGCTGCACCGATGCCGTTCCAGATGGGCGTTCCCGCGCACGACGCGTTTCCCGCAGCCGCATGGTCGCGCCTAGCAGCACGGTCCGCTCGCATCGCCGCCGAAAGAGGTGTGTACCAACCGGATCCACGAGGGGAACCTGGCCTGCGGTACGAAATCGCGGCTCATCTGTCAATCGCTCGGGGACTGCGCTGTACATCCGAGCAGATATTCGTGACCAACGGTTATGCGGGGGCATTGGGTCTGGTACTTCGTACGCTGGATTTGAAGAACGACGTCGCCTGGGTGGAAGAACCGGGGTATCCGTTGGCACGCGTGGCGCTCGAACTGTGTGGAATGACAAATCTGCCGGTCCACGTCGACGCTCAGGGCTTGGATGTGCAGGATGGAATCGCGTCGGCTTCCGATGCCGCGTTGGCGGTGGTGACGTCCGGACAACACGCACCGTTGGGGATGCGGCTATCGATGACCCGCCGCCACGAACTACTCGAATGGGCCGCCAAGACGCGGGCGTGGATCATCGACGACGACTACCTGAGTGAATTGCAGCTCAGCGGTCGAGCCGCCCCGGCACTTGCCTCCATGGACCGTTATGGTCGGGTCGTTCATGTCGGATCGTTCAGCAAGACGATCAATCCCGCACTGCGACTTGGCTTCGTGGCGGTTCCCGCCGCCGTGGTGCCGCGCTTCGACGACGTCGCTACGACGCTGTGTCCGGCCTC
>DATMQL010000273.1:0-23973 GCA_035566815.1 Steroidobacteraceae bacterium
GCGCGTCCTGTCCTTCAGTTCGATCGCAAATAGCGGATCGTCGGCGCGAAACGCCTCGGTCACCTTCTTGCCTGCCCGTTCCACAATCGCATGGATATCTCCCGCCTCTCGCGCCAGTAGGAAATCGAGATCTTCCGAGAGGCGAGGGGAGCGCCAGGAGAAATGCAGTGAGGTGCCACCATGGAAAGCGATCTGCTCGTATTGAATTCCAGGATCCGCCATCAGCGCATCGAGGAAGTAAAACTGGGCCGATGCCGCCCACCGGGTAGCGGATTCAGGGGAAAGATGTCGGGGCGGAGACATGCACTTAGATTAGCATATTTGTTAATCTAAATACAATGGATGCGTTGGGTGCAAGCAATAGCCCGCGCGTTTCACGGCCTGGCGGATGAGAGTCACCGCCGTCGAGCGGATACTCGAGAGGCTCTGGTCACCCGCGGATCGCGCGGCATTGGCAAAGGGGTTGCCCTGGCGCTTGCAGGGCGAGCGAATCGCGCGACGGCACAATCAATGCTACCTGGAACACGAGTGTGCCGACGAGTCGTCTGTGGTGAAGCTATCGATGTCGCTCCGTCCACAACAGTCCCCGAAGCAGGTGCACGCGCTCGTGATGGCGCTCATGTCGGCTACGCTGTTGGCTGCCTGTCAACCCAACCATAATCCAACTCCAAGCCCCGTACCGAATCCCGGCCCGGTACCCCGGGTACCGGCACCGACGCCATCGCCCGAGCCGAACCGTGAACCTGAGCAGCCCGTGACCCCCCAAACGACCGCCGCTGCGAGCACTCACTTCCTGGCGCGGACAGCGTAAGCTCTCGTCGGGAAAATCAGAGGGCTCCACTATGGCGACGGCAACGAAACCGATTCCAGAGGGCTACCATTCGGCGACGCCTTACCTCATCGTCAAAGGCGCTGCGGAGGCAATCGAATTCTACAAGCGCGCGTTCGGCGCCACCGAATTGCTTCGCATGGCCCATCCCAACAGCGGAATCGCGCACGCGGAGATCAGGATCGGCGATTCGGTGATCATGCTTGCGGACGAGAATCCCAACATGGGATACCTTGGGCCACGTTCGCTCGGCGGCTCCTCCGTGAGCATCATGCTCTACGTGGCCGATGTTGACAGCACGTTTGAGAGCGCCGTCAAGGCGGGCGCGAGCGCGCAGCGGCCAGTGGCGAATCAGTTCTACGGCGATCGTTCGGGGACGCTCGAGGATCCTTTCGGTCACTGTTGGACGATCGCAACGCATGTCGAGGATATCGCGCCGGAGGAGATGACACGGCGTGTCGAGGCGGCGTTCAAGTCGGCGGAAGCATCTCCCGCGTCGTGAGCTGAAGATCCCGGTCCCGTGAACGCACAGGACCGGGAGTCTCGACGGCGCTCATCACCCATTCTCGATGGGTTACGCAAATCTAACGTTTCTCGCCGGGTCTCGGGCATCCCGCTTGCTTGAGCACCAACCCTATCCCGCGGATTCGAACAGAGGAGATCGCTCATGAAGTCGTCGATCGCATTCACGCTCGCAGCCGTGCTCTCAAGCGGCGCATTCGCCCAGCAACAACCTCCAACTTACACTCCGCCGCCGCCCAGCACTTCGCCCCCGGGCAGTACGGCTACGCAAGAAACACCACCGTCAGCGGCGCAGACGGCTAACCTCGAAGCGATATTTGACAAGTTGAACGTGAGTCATACAGGGAAAATGACCAGGGCTGAAGCGCAGGCACATCCGACCGTCGCTGCCAATTTCGACGCAGCCGACGCGAACCACGACGGCGTCGTTACAAAGGACGAATTCCTCGCGGCGTTCAGACCGGCGCAATAGGAAGCGCCCGCGTTGCTTGCTCCCCGTACGCGCGGATGTTGGCGCGCACAAGCCCACGTAAGTTCTCCCCGGTCGGTACCCCGCGGCAGCCGCGCCGCCGAGATCGCGCGGCAGTGACTCGTTGGCACTAACTGGTCGGCGAGATCTGGGATATTGGAGGGGGCGGCCGCCAGGGGCCGCCCCACGAACGCCGCGAGCCCGCTTCAATTCACGGGTGTCAGCAGAAAGGTAGCGCTCAAAGCCCTGTGGCCGATACTGCCAACGCCTCTTGCATAATCGGCAGACGGACGGTGAATACGCTTCCGGTGCCCGGACCTTGACTCGAGGCGCTGACTGAGCCGTCGTGCAATTGCGTGAGCGTGCGGACCAAGGCAAGGCCAATGCCAAGACTCCCTTCCGAGCGTGCATCACCCGGTGCTACTTGAGAGAACATCTCAAATACTTGCTCGAGCGCGTGGGGAGGAATGCCGATTCCGGTGTCGCGTACGCTGACCACCGCGTCCGATCCCTGACAATCGAGTGTGAGGGTGATGGTGCCCCCGCGATCGGTGTATTTCGTGCTGTTGGAGAGCAGGTTTGAAAAGATTTGCGCGAGTCGATGCCGATCGCCATCGATGATGACTGGAACGGTGGGGCGCACGTCGATGACCAGTTTATGCGCCTGCGCGTCGATGCCAGGCCGCGAGGCCTCGACTGCACTCGTCAACACGTTGGTCAGTAGAATCTTCTCGCGCTTCAGTTCGACACTCCCGCGCGCGATCCGGCCGATATCGAGCAGATTATCCACCAGGTCTACGAGATGCGACACCTGCCGGTCCATCAGGTTCAGGGTGCGCTGTGATAGTTCGTGCAGGCGCCGCACCGATTTCGCCTCGGCGGCGAGGTGCCGTTGGTTCTCTCTGAGTTGCACTTCACGGGCATGAAGATCGGCGAGAGCGTGTTGGAGATCTCGTTCGATCTGCTTCCGCTCACCGATGTTGCGAAAATTGGCAGCTTCCGTACGCAACTGCGCGGAGCGCACCATAGAGCGAATGAGAGCTCGTAGTTCGCGTTCCGTGTACGGCTTGGCGAGAAAGCCATCCGCGCCCTCCTCGAACCCCTCGATGCGCTGAGCTTCGGGGGCTCGCCCGGAAATCAACAGCACGGGAATACTCCGTGTGCCCGGCGACTGCCGCAATGTCTTGAGCAACTCGACACCATCCATATCCGGCATGACAATATCCGTCACGACTAGCACGGGTTTGGCCCGCATCACCGCCAACAGCGCGTCGTTTCCATTTCCCGCCGTATCAACAATGTACTCATCGGAGAGGCGCTCCGCCAAGTGCTCGCGCAGCGTCGCTTCATCCTCGACGAACAACAGGCGCGGCTTAGGCGCATTCACTTCCGGCATACCCTGTTCAGACATAGCAGGAGCACTCCAGGTGATGGAATTGCCATTCGACTTTCACCGGCCAAGCCGGCCAGCCCGCCTGCGCTGGCGAAGCCCAGGTTGGAGCCGCAGTCGCAGCAATAAATGCTCCCGGACGGGCATGAACGGTAGTCGCTTTGAACTACACAGCGCGCCTCACCAACTCAACCGGGTCGTTCTCCAGAAACTTTCAGCCGGCGGCTCCATAACCCACGTTCTCCGGCAACTCGTCCGCCGTATGAAACCACGGGATCCGGCTTTCCACGAAGATGTGCTTGCGCGGCGGGAAAACTTCCGGATTGTCGAACGAAGCCGTATTCACACTGACCTCTTGCGGTGATTTCGTGCTGGAGAACACCAGGTAGCTGCCGCAAGATGCGCAAAAACGCCGTGTAGCATGGGCGGAGGAGGGATACGCGGCAGCATTTCCAGCGATCCAGGCGAAGCCCGTCGACGGAAAGGTAGTCCACGCGACGACCGGCGCGCCGGAATTACGCTGACACATCCGGCAATGACAATAACCGGAGTCCAGCGCCGCCGCTGTCACCCGAAATCGGACTTTTCCGCACAGACAACCCCCGTCATGGATGGGCATGATGACCTCCATGCCGTTACGCAAACTCTTCAGTATCGATCTCCGCTTGCGTCGCAGGAGGATATCGATCGCCCGCAATCTTCCCGACCTTGAAGAGTCGATCCAGCCGCTCGAGCACTTCGCCGTCCAGCCGGACTCCGACAGCCCCCATGTTCTCATCGAAATGCGCCACGCTACGAGTCCCGGGGATAGGCACGATGTGCGGAGCCCGATTCAACAGCCAGGCCAGTGCGAGCTGCCCCGGTGCACAACCGACTTCGCCCGCCAGGCGCACGAACTCTTCCAGCACCGTTCGATTCTGTATGAAGTTTTCACTCTTGAAGCGGGGCATGCCCCTGCGGATGTCAGCAGCCCCGAGGTCGCTCAGCTCCAAGGTATTCGTGAGCCAGCCGCGTGCGAGCGGGCTGAAGGCAACAAAAGTAGCACCAATTTTCCGGCAAGCCTCCAGCACCCCGATCTCCGCGTTACGGGTCCAGAGGGAGTATTCAGTCTGCACGGCCGAGATCGGATGCACGGTGTGCGCCCGCATGACGCTTTCCGCGGAAACCTCCGATAACCCCAGCGCGCGCGCTTTGCCCACCCGCACCAGCTCTCCCATCGCACCGACGCTGTCCTCTATGGGGACCTTCTTATCCCAACGATGGAGATAAAGAAGATCCACGCAGTCCGTCTGCAGGCGCTGCAAACTCAGATCCATCTGCTCCTTGATGGTTTGGGGCCGGCCGTCGATGACGCGCTTGCCGTTCAGGATGTACAGCCCAGCCTTGGTGGCCAGGGTGAAGTTGGAGCGATGCGGGGCTAACGTATTGCCCAGGAGCTTCTCATTCTCTCCACCGCCGTAAAGGGGCGCCGTATCGAACAGGGTTACGCCGCGCTCCAGGGCATGCAACAGAAGCTGCGCACTGACTTCCGCGGTAGGGGGTGCGCCATACGCATGGTTGAGGTTCATACACCCGAGCCCGAGGCTCGAGACAGTGAACGGGCCCAACGCCCGCGTGGGAAGTTTCAACATCGCTTGAACATCCGGTAAACGTTTCGCTTCCCATGGGCATAGGCAGCGGATCAGGCCGACGATCCTGCGTAGTTTGCCGTACTTCCGGCCCGAGGCGCCATGGGTTTCACTGGCCTCCCGGAGGGTATCGGTCCGCCGCCCGTCTTGCTTTCCGTCCGGAGTTGGTGGACAACGGCTTCGATGGTTACGGATACACCAGCCGAAGAATCCGGCCCCTGGAACCCCGGCATCCTGTCGCAGTTGCCCGTGGAGCTGCGGGCGCTATGCACGATCTTCCGCCCGGAAAACGTGTTTACTCCGGTCGCCGGTGCGATCGAGCTGCAGTCGCTGACCGGGTTCGCGCTCGGAGATCTCGTCGCGTTTCGACCCCAAAGACTGGTTCTGCATGAACTCCTGGTTCGCGTCACCGCCGACCTGTCGGTGCCGGACGGATCGAGGATTGAAGACCTCGGCATCAATTTCCGCGAAATGACGCGGCGGCTCCTGGCAGGTTATCTCGATCCACGGATGGCGGACATTACTGCGACGTTTGCAACACTCCGACGGCAATTGGCGTCATCCATCGATGCCGCGCTTTCCGATGTCATGGCCGGCGCGGCGACGACGACGTCGGCTCGGACACAGTCATCGGTTTCGAGATGGGCCGCACGCATCACTCGTCGTCACGAGGCGCGCCAGGTCCCCGCAACCCAGTGTGGTTGGGGTCTCTCCGAGATTGCCGAATGCGAGCGCCGGGCCGGGACTGTGACCGAAGCTATTCACAGTGTGAGTTACCGATGCCTCGCACGTGTCATGTCAGCACTGTTCTCGGTTCAGGGGCACGCCTGGGGTACGCGCGCGGTTATTGTCTCACTCGCGACCGACCTGGCCTGCAATCTCCATGGGAGCGAAGTGATCGGGCAAAGCCTCGATTCCATTCTCCGCCACGCGGCACGGGAGGAGGGTTATGACCTGTTGCCGCGGCAGGAGCAGCCCATCGTCATCAACACCAAGGGGCCCTCCGCTTCCGGAAAGAGCACATTGCGGCCGCTGCAAAAGCGGCTCGCGGGAGCCCTAGGCGTGCGCTGGAGCGATTTCGCGCTCATCAGCCCGGACATCTGGCGCAAGCAGCTGCTCGATTATGACTCGCTGGGGAGTGCCTACAAGTACGCCGGTGCTCTGACCTCGGAGGAACTGCAGATTATCGACCAGAAGCTCGACCGCTACATGGCGGGCAAACACCGGCGCGGGGCGATGTCCCACCTGTTGATCGACCGGTTCCGCTTTGACAGCTTCGCCGCCGACTCGGACGAGGCGGGCAGCAACCTGCTGACCCGCTTCGGCCATTCACTCTACCTGTTCTTCATGATCACCCCGCCCGATCTGTTGGTCGAGCGTGCCTGGAAACGAGGACTCGAGGTGGGCCGCTATAAGGCGGTCGACGACACACTGGCTCACAGCGTCGAGGCCTATACCGGCATGCCCAACGTGTTCTTCACCTGGGTTCGCCGCAGCGACAAACGCATTCACTTCGAGTTTCTGGACAACAGCGTGCGTCTCGGCGACCTTCCCCGCACCGTTGCCTTCGGTAACAACGACAGATTCCATGTGTTGGATGTCACGGGCATCCTCAACATCGAGCGCTACGGGCGCGTGAATGTCGATGCGACGAATCCCCGCTCACTGTACCCGGATCGACGCCTGCTGGCGCCCGAGCACAATGTGAGATTTCTGAAGAGGTGCATCGAGGTATTTCGCGAGGTCATCTTTGCCGAGCAGGCGACCGGGCGCGTCTACCTGCGCATCACCGCCGGCGTGCCAGTGCTCGTCGACCGTGAGGCGTTGGAAACGGCGCTTGCCGATCCCGACGTCCGCGCCAGCGTGCAGATCGTGGCACCTGGCGCGCTCGAAGGAGCGGTCGCGGTCAGTCGCCGCGAAGAGTACTTGCGCGAATCAGAGCACGACGTTGTATTCCCCACCATCGGCCAGTGGGGACGCAACGCTAGCTGCTGAGCTTCGGAAGCTACCCGAGAAAGTCGCAGTAGCGATCGACGTGAGTAGCGAGATCGAGCGTGTGCTGACGAGCCAGCCGCTCCGCCAACTCCGTGTCCCGCTTCTCGAGGGCTTCGATGATCTTCAGGTGATCGATGATCGAGCGCGAAGCACGGTCACTTTGGGTTATGGTCGCCCGTCGGATCGCTCGAACGTGCAGGAGGAGATTGCGGGTGGCATCCACGATCATCTGCGACCCGCCGAGGCGGATCACTTCCGTGTGGAACGCAATGTTGGCGTCGGAATACTCGTCCAGGTGCTCGGAGGGCGGCGAATTGCGGAACTCATCGAACAGGTGCCGCAGTTTGGCGATCTCCGAATCAGGCGCCTGCAGCGTCGCGAGCCGCGCGGCCATCGATTCCAACGCGGCCCACATCTGGATCATTTCGATGATTTCGCGCTTCGACTTGCGAATGATATAGATGCCGCGGCGCGGAATCGTACGGATGAACCCTTCCTGCTCGAGAAGCGACAACGCCTCGCGAATCGGTGTACGGCTCACGCCGAGCGCCTTCGTAAGCTGGCGCTCGTCGAGTCGCAACTCCTGGGTGGGGTTGTAGATGTCCGTATCCGCAATCGCGGATTTCAGCAGGGCGTAGGCCTGGTCGCGCAGACTCGTTGCATTCAGCGGTGCCAGTGTGAGGGGCGCTGAGGCCGCTGCTCGCTGGAGGGCTCTTGCCGTAGTACTCATCACACCTCTCGTCGTCTTCTTCCAATCACCGCGGCTTGGCTGCTCAGGCCGCCTGTCCCGTCAGAGCACCCTCGGGCATCGAGTCCACGGGGGTACCGTTCGGGAGCGGCACATCCCGCTGCAGGCCACGGAAGCGACCATGGACCTCAGCGAACTCCAGAAAAGACCGGGGCAGAGCGGCGTAGAGCGCCACCGAAACCGCTGCCACCAGAACCATGCCAATCAGCGTAAACACCATTAAGCCAAAGACTTGCATCGAAATTGCCTTGGGGGAACCCGTTGTTGCATCAGATATATAAGGTTAACGTAATTCACCCCGTTCCGCAGTGTCCAGATTCACATGGCGACCGGCGCTTCCCGGGGTGCTTCGAATGCGGAACGGTCCTGGCAGTGATGCGCTCGGCTCTACCCAACATATTGAATTAAAGAGAATAAATAATGATCTAACTCTGCCTGGAGTGCATCGCCGCAGCTTCCCATGGAAGGCCAAAGCAACTCCTCGACGCTCAGATGAAATTTTCTATAGGTTGACAAGAAAAAAATTCAATATATATGATATACCACACGTCGAGCAGGGAATGGCGTGAGTACTGGGTGGATAGCGGCCATCGGCTCCAGGAGCCCGGCCAGTTAGGGGGCATGTACGTGAGCGACTGCGCACGCGTCGGTATCTTCCGCGACCCTTCCTCCGGATGGCTCCGCAGGCCACGCGTGCTCCTTGCGACCCGGATACCTGCGCAAGCCGTCAGCCCCCTGATCGTCGGCCCTGTCTCTCCCCCCAGCACCGCGCCGCCCCCGGCACCGAGCTGACAGCGACTAGTTTCGGATCGCAATCAGTCAGGTGTTGAATGAGCCGCGGCGCGAATCGCCCGGTCAGGGCAGGCGAAAAGGGGGATGAGATGAACACGAATTCCAATCCGGTAATTCCCGCACGATCACTGCTGGCCAATCCGTGGACGCAGTTGATCATCGGGGTCATCTGCATGGCTTGCGTTGCGAACCTCCAGTACGGCTGGACACTGTTCGTCAACCCGATCGACGCGAAATTCCACTGGGGCCGCCCGGCCATCCAGGTGGCCTTCACGCTCTTCGTTCTCATCGAGACCTGGCTCGTTCCAGTCGAGGGCTACCTCGTCGACCGCTTCGGGCCGCGCTGGGTCGTCATCGGGGGCGCGGTGCTCGTTGCGATTGCGTGGGTCATCAATTCCGGTGCGAGCTCTCTCGCGGTCCTGTACTTCGCCGCCGCCGTCGGCGGCATCGGTACCGGCTGTGTCTACGGCACGTGCGTCGGTAACGCACTCAAGTGGTTCCCCGGTCGACGCGGTCTCGCTGCTGGCATTACCGCTGCGGGCTTCGGCGCCGGAGCTGCGATAACGATCGTGCCGATCTCGAAAATGATCAACTCATCGGGCTACGAGCAGGCGTTTCTGTTCTTCGGACTGCTCCAGGGCGCCATTGTGTTCGTGATGGCCTGGGGCATGCTGGTCGCTCCGCCGTCGTTGCTCGCAGCCAAAGTGAAGGCGAATCAGACGGCGTACGGCTACAAGCCAACCGAGGTGCTGCGCAGCCCGGTGTTCTACGTGCTGTACGTGATGTTCGTGCTGATCGCCGCGGGCGGTCTCACGATGGCTGCCTCGATGGCTCCCATTGCCAAGGATTTCAAGATCGAGAAGGTCCCGGTCGAGTTGTTTGGCTTCGCGATGCCCTGCCTGGTCTTCGCGTTGTCGCTCAACCGGATCTTTGATGGCGTCGGCCGGCCGTTCTTTGGTTGGCTCTCGGACCAGATAGGCCGCGAGTACACCATGGCCCTGGCATTCATCCTTGGCGCGCTGGCGCTGTTCACACTAAGCCAGTCCGGCACGAACCCGGTTGTGTTTGTGTTGGTCACGGCACTCTACTTCGGCGTTTACGGCGAGATATTCAGTCTCTTCCCGGCAACCCAGGGCGATACTTTTGGCGCCAAGTTTGCCGCTGCGAATGCCGGCATGCTCTACACCGCCAAAGGTGCGGGCGCGCTGCTCGTCCCCGTCGCGGCCGGCATCGCAAAAGTTCACGGTTGGGGCCCCGTGTTCACCCTTGCGATGAGCTTCAATCTGGTCGCGGCTTTCCTGGCACTCGTGGTCTTGAAACCCATGCGCGCGCGGCACTTTGCTGCCGGTCCCCCCGCAGAGCGGGTGTCTGTCGGTGACGTCAGCGGCACGCGCACCACGTAACTGAAGCATCGCCTTGATGTCGCGGGATTGCATCCGGCTCTCGAGGCCATACCCCGCGATTGGATTCACGTATTTGGAGGCCAGATGGCTACCGTAGAACCAACATCGATTCAGACGAAGCGCTCGACAGCCGAGGATACCCTGCAGCAGAAGAGCCGTGACGCAGGGGTCGTCTCGGGCGGTCACCTGGTCGCCAAGGCACTGAAGAACGAAGGCGTCGATACCATCTTCACCCTCTGCGGCGGCCACATCATCGACATATATGACGGTTGCGTCGATGAGGGCATTCGCATTATCGACGTGCGCCACGAGCAAGTCGCCGCGCACGCTGCCGACGGGTACGCCCGTCAGACGGGGAAACTCGGTTGTGTCGTCACGACCGCGGGCCCTGGCTGTACCAACGCCGTGACGGGTATCGCTACCGCCTTCAGGTCGGAAAGCGCGATTCTGCACATCGGCGGCCAGGGCGCCCTGACACAACACAAGATGGGCTCACTCCAGGATCTGCCGCACGTCGACCTGATGACGCCGATCACGAAGTTCGCTGCGACGGTGCCGAGCACCGAGCGGGTGGCCGACATGGTGTCGATGGCCGCGCGCGAGGCTTTCAACGGCGCGCCCGGGCCGGTCTACCTCGAAATTCCACGCGACATCCTCGACCGTGAAGTGGACCTGACCAAGGCCGTGATCCCGAAGCCGGGCCACTACCGCGCCTCGACCCGCTCGATCGGCGATCCACGCGATATCGAGAAGCTCGCCGACATTCTCGTCAACTCGGAGCGTCCCGCGATCCTGTACGGCCAGCAAGTCTGGTCGGCGCGCGGTCACGAGGAGGCGATCGCGCTTCTGCGGGGTCTCGACATCCCCGGTTATTTCAACGGCGGCAGTCGCGGACTTCTGCCGCCCGGCGACCCACATCACTTCGACCGCACGCGCGGCAATGCTTTCGCCGACGCCGATGTGATCGTCATTGTCGGTACGCCGTTCGATTTCCGGATGGGCTACGGGCGGCGCATCAGCACGAAGCTCACCCTCGTGCAGATCGACATGGATTACCGGACCGTCGGCAAGAACCGCGACATCGACCTGGGCCTGGTCGGGGACCCGGGTGCGATTCTTGGTGCCGTACTCCAGGCGAGCTCCGGCCGTCTGAAGCAGGACAAGCGCCAGGCTCGTCAGCAGTGGATGCAGAAGCTCACCGCGGCCGAGGCCGCCGCCGGTGAAAAGCTGATGCCGCTGTTCAAATCCAACAATACGCCGATCCACCCGTACCGGGTCGCCTACGAGTTGAATGAGTTCCTGGCCGACAACACGATCTACATCGGTGATGGCGGCGATGTCGTGACGATCTCCGCGCAGGCGGTACGTCCGCGACGTCCGGGTCAATGGATGGATCCGGGCGCTCTAGGTTCGCTCGGTGTCGGCACGGGCTTTGCCATCGCCGCCGGCCTCGCCCATCCGAACAAGGAAGTGCTCTGCTACTACGGCGATGGCTCGTTCGGGATGACGGCATTCGACATGGAGACCGCCAACCGCTTCGGCGTGCCCTACATCGCCGTCATCGGCAACAACTCCGCCATGAACCAGATTCGCTACGGCCAACTGGCCAAGTACGGCGAACAGCGGGGCAACGTTGGCAATCTGCTGGGTGATGTGCCGTTTGGAAAATTCGCGGAGATGCTGGGTGGCTATGGCGAGGAGGTACGCGATCCCGCGCAGATCGCCCCGGCCTTGCAGCGCGCACGGGAATCCGTGCAGCGCTTGCGCAAGTCGGCGGTGATCAACATCTGGGTGGACCCACGCGAATACGCTCCCGGTACCAAGAACCAGACGATGTACAAGTAACGAGTTGCGGAGAGAGGCATGGGTAAGGCATTAGACGGAGTGCGGATCCTCGATTTCACACACGTGCAGTCGGGCCCGACTTGTACTCAGTTGCTGGCTTGGTTGGGCGCCGACGTGATCAAAGTCGAGCGGGCGGGTGCGGGGGACGTCACACGGGAGCAGCTGCGCGACATTCCCAACGTCGACAGTCTCTATTTCACGATGCTCAACCATAACAAGCGCTCGATCACGCTGGATACCAAGAGCGAGGCGGGCAAGCAGATTCTCGAGAAGCTGGTCAAGCGCTGCGATGTGCTCGTCGAGAATTTCGCGCCGGGCGCGCTCGACCGCATGGGCTTCACCTGGGAGCGGATCCAACAACTCAATCCGCAGATGATCGTGGCGTCCGTGAAGGGCTTCGGGCCGGGGCCCTACGAGGACTGCAAGGTTTACGAGAATGTGGCCCAGTGCGCCGGTGGGGCCGCTTCGACTACCGGGTTCGATGACGGCCCACCCCTCGTTACGGGTGCGCAGATCGGCGATAGTGGTACGGGTCTGCACCTTGCGTTGGGTATTGTCGCGGCACTCTATCAGCGTAAGACCACGGGTCGTGGACAGAAGGTCCTCGCTGCTATGCAGGATGGTGTGCTCAACCTGTGCCGCGTCAAGCTGCGTGACCAACAGCGGTTGGCTCGTGGTGGAGTCCTAAAGGAATATCCGCAATACCCGCACGGAAAATTCGGCGAGTCCGTGCCCCGCGCTGCCAACGCCTCGGGCGGCGGACAGCCGGGCTCCATCGTCAAGTGCAAGGGATGGGAAAGTGATCCTAACGCCTATCTCTATTTCATCGCCCAGGCGCCTGTCTGGAAGGAAATCTGCAAGGTCATCGGCAAGGAGAGCTGGATCACCGATTCTGACTACGCAACACCGGATGCCCGCCTGCCGAGGTTGAAGGAAGTCTTCGCGGCGATCGAGGCGTGGACGCAGACGAAGACCAAGTTCGAAGCCATGGAGCTGTTGAATCAACACGATATTCCCTGCGGCCCGATCCTGTCCATGCAGGAGCTCGCCGCGGAGCCATCGCTGCGCGCGACCGGAACGATCGTCGAGGTGGATCATCCCAAGCGCGGTAAGTATCTGACAGTGGGCAACCCCATCAAGCTCAGTGACAGTGCCACCGAAGTTAGGCGCTCACCGCTGCTCGGTGAGCACACCGACGAAGTCCTCGCGGAGCTCGGATTGGGCTCGCAGGAGATCGCCGGGCTGCGTTCCAGCAAAGTGATCTGATCCGGGCGCTGCACAGGAGGCCACACTGATGTCGTATGACAAGAGCTCCGTACGTAGAATTCTCGATCACGCGCGGTCTTCGGGACGCACGGCTCTGACCGCGCCCGAAGCCAAAGGGCTGTGCGAGGCCTACGGCATCGCTATTCCGCGGGAAGGCGTGGCGACGAATGCAACCGACGCGGGGACGCTTGCCGCACGGATCGGCTTTCCGGTCGTCATGAAGATCGTCTCGCCGCAGATCCTGCATAAAACAGAGGCTGGCGGTGTTCTTGTCGGCGTCAAGTCGGCGGAAGACGCTGCGCGCGGCTATGCAACTATCGTAGACAACGCGCGTAAATACGATCCGCGCGCCGAAATTCTCGGTGTCCAGGTGCAGCAGATGCTGTCCGGCGGCCAGGAAGTCATCATCGGCGCCGTTACCGACCCCGCCTTCGGCAAGTTGGTTGCCTTCGGCATGGGCGGCATTCTCGTCGAGGTACTGAAGGACATTACTTTCCGTCTCGCGCCGGCCTCGGAGCAGGACGCGTTCTCCATGTTGGATAGCATCGCGGCTGCGGAGATTCTGCGCGGAGTACGTGGCGCGCCGCCGGTGGATCGGGCCGCGCTCGCCACCATGATAGAGCGGGTGTCCACGCTGGTTGCCGACTTTCCGGAGATCGCCGAGCTCGATCTGAACCCGGTGTTTGCGAGCGAGCGGGGCGCGACGGCTGCCGATGTGCGCGTCGTGCTCAATTTCAACCCCCCGCCGGCGCGTTATCGTCCCGAGCCGGATCTGGTCGTGAAGCAGATGAACCGCATCATGAGGCCGGATGCGGTCGCGGTGATCGGTGCCTCGGCCGAAAACGGCAAGATCGGCAACTCGGTCATGAAGAACCTGATCAACGGGGGCTACCGGGGCGCCATCTATCCGATTCATCCGAGCGCCAGCGAAATCCTGGGCAAAAAAGCCTACAAGAGTGTCAAGGACGTGCCCGGCGAGATCGATGTCGCCGTGTTCGCGATTCCCGCAAAATTCGTCGCCCAGGCCCTCACCGAGGTGGGGGAGAAGAAGATTCCCGGCGCGGTGTTGATTCCGTCGGGTTTCGCGGAGACCGGCAACGTCGCCGGCCAGGAGGAACTCGTCTCGATCGGGCGCAAATACGGTGTGCGGCTCATGGGGCCTAACATCTACGGCTTCTACTACACTCCGAGTAACCTGTGCGCGACCTTTTGCACCGCCTACGACGTCAAGGGCAAGGCTGCACTCTCGTCGCAGTCCGGCGGTATCGGCATGGCCATCATTGGCTTCTCGCGCTCTGCGAAGATGGGCGTCTCGGCCATTGTCGGCCTGGGCAACAAGTCGGACATCGACGAAGACGATCTGCTCGCCTTCTTCGAGCAGGACGACAATACCCAGATCATTGCACAACACTGTGAAGACCTGAAGGACGGGCGCGCCTTCGCGGAAGTCGCCAGGCGGGTCTCGAAGAAGAAACCGGTGGTGGTGCTCAAGGCCGGCCGCACCAACATGGGCGCGCGGGCGGCCAGTTCACACACGGGTGCGTTGGCCGGCAACGACAAGATATACGACGACGTCTTCAAGCAGTCAGGTGTCATACGGGCGCGCTCGCTGCGGGATCTCCTCGAGTTTGCCAGGGGAATCCCGGTCTTGCCGACGCCGAAAGGTAACAATGTCGTGATTATCACGGGCGCCGGTGGATCCGGTGTATTGTTGTCCGATGCTTGTGTGGACAACGGCCTGTCTCTGATGGCGATGCCGGCGGATCTCGACGCCGCTTTTCGCAAGTTCATTCCGCCGTTCGGGGCCGCCGGTAATCCCGTCGACATCACCGGCGGGGAGCCGCCGACGACCTATCAGAATACGGTACGGCTCGGTCTCGAAGATCCGCGTATCCACGCGCTCATTCTGGGTTACTGGCACACGATCATTACTCCGCCGATGGTTTTTGCGCGGCTGATGGTCGAAGTGGTGGAGCAAATGCGGGCCAAGGGCATCGAGAAGCCCGTGGTGGCCTCATTGGCAGGCGACGTCGAAGTCGAGGAAGCATCCGAATATCTATATCAGCACGGGATACCCGCTTACGCGTACTCGACCGAGATACCTGTCGCCGTTTTGGGAGCGAAGTATCGGTGGGCACGCGGCGCGGGACTCATTCCCGAGGCCTGAGGGAGCGCGCGATGCAGGGCCACGGAGTGCTCGAGAGAATGTAAGGTCATTGGGCGTTCGGCATCAACAGCCGAGAAAGGGGGACTCTCATGAAGAATGGCGCCAAAGCGCTTAGCACGGTGTTGGTTGCGGGGGCGCTTCTCGCGACGCTACCCATCGCCAGTCGGGCGGCCGATCAGGACGAAATTCGGGCGTTGCAACAACAGATGCAGGAGATGGCCAAGAAACTCGAGGCCCTGCAGAAGAAACAGGAGCAGCAGGAGGCGGCACAGAAGGCTGCCGCTCAGGCCCCGGCGCAGAGCGTGGCGGGTACGCCCGGGCCGACCCCGAAGGCCCCCAAGGAGGCGCCCGCGGAAACCCGCTTCGACAAATTCATGAAGGGCTTTTTCGGCACCCTCGATGTGTCGGTGGACTACACCACCAAGGGCATGGACAACCTTGTGGCCTATCCCTGGAACTATGCCAGCGGCGCGCCTGGCAGCCCGTACGTCATTACCGGTCCGGCCAAGGCAGGCCCCTACGGCAAGGTCAGCTGGCTCGGAGCGATGTCCAGCAACGGATCCAATGTCGGCTATCGGGGTACACACCAGATCGGCACCTCGAACGTCGACTTCATCTATCAAGTGTCCACCGCCCTCAACATGGTGGCGGCCCCTGGCTTGCAAAACACCTGGACCAAGTCCTCGAATACCGTGCAGGGGGCGATCGGCCTGGGGGATACGTACCTGGGCTTCCAGGGACATTCCTGGGGCAAGTTGAAGTTTGGCGAGCTGTACCTGCCGTATAAGACCGCCACGGATCGGCTCAATCCGTTCGGGAGCGGCCTGGGCAACTACTCCTCGATCATGGGCAACACGGGTGGTGACAACCGGGTGGAGTTCGGGACGCGCTCGGACGATGTCGTGTTGTACAACTCGCCCACCTGGATGGGCTTCAGCTTCGACGCCGCCTACGCCTTCGGACAAAACATCGACCCGAACAACGATCTCACCCCGTTGGGCTCGCCCGACTGCGCCGGAGCGAACAACCCGGGCAGCGGCAACCTGTTTTTGAACTGCGACGACGGTGGCTACGACCGCGCCTATAGCGTCGATGTCAAGTTCGAGACCGGTGGCCTCTATCTCGTCGGTGCCTACGAGGTTCACAAGCGGGTGAACCGCAGCAGTGACGGCATCGGCTCGAACAGCCCGTACTACGGCTACCTGTTCGGTCAGGGAGACGGGGTTTCCCCGCTGCTCGACTGGGCGGCCTACGACACCTACAAGGGCGAGTATCCGGACGCTGCAGCCGCCGGCACACCCGCCTATTCGCCGGCTTACGATGTGGCTGATGAATGGGCTGTGAAGGTCGGTGGGCAATACAGCTTCTCGTTCGGTCTGACGGTCTCCTACCTGTGGGAGGAGATGCATCGCAGTGTCCCCCAGGTCATGGAGTTCCAGAACGAGCGCCAGCGCACCGGCGACTGGGTGGCGCTCGAGCAGCAGTTCTGGGCCGGCCGGGATGTCGTTGCGCTCGGGTGGGGGCATGCCGGGGCGACTCCGGGCGACCCGGGCGGACAGCACAACTTCAATCCGACCCTGCTCGGTGGCAACCAGGCCAACATGTACGCGTTCGAGTGGCGGCACAAGTTCGACAAGCAACTGACGGCGTACTTTGACTTTGCGGAAACGCTGAACGACGGCAATGCACACTACGACATCGGCGCCGGTGGCCACGGGGTGAAGACCGATTGCCACGATGCCACGCATGCGACATTCATCGACTACAGCAGCGCGGGACCGACCACCTGGGGCGGGTGCCATCCCGTTGGCATTTCGACCGGGATCAATTACAAGTTTTAAGATAACGGACGGGCTATCGTGTGCGAGCGCCGGCTGCGCTCTGTCGGATCGGGCCACTCCTGGCAGGAGCGCTGGGAGTGGCCAGTTTCCTGGGCTCATCGGCGGCCTTGGCGGGTGATGCTCCACCGGACCCCGGTAAGCAGCAGGTGCGCGACGAAGTGGTGGTGACTGCCGAGAGGCCGACGGATGCTCAGATCACACGCAAAGTCATGACGGCCATCCAACAGAATCCCTACATTTTCGCCGATCACATCACCGTGACGACCGAGAACGGAGTCGTCAAACTCGAGGGGGTCGTCACCGACCTGCACGACCTGCTCAACGTCATCAGGATCGCCCGCCGGGCCGCAGGGAAGAGACGACTTGTAAACAATATCGAGTACCTTCCTTTGGATAGTGATCATGACTGACGGGATCCGGACTGACTGTGATATATCTGCAGTAGAACATCAGCAGGAGGTGAGTGCCTTGTCTCCAATGAGGAATCGAATCGCCAACGGGGTTCTCGTGACGGTGGTGGCGTGCGGCGCCGCCGCTTGTGCAATGGGCCCCCGCGAGACCGATGCGCAGCGGCAGATTGACAAGGAGACCGCGGACCGCGTGCAGGCCGCACTCAATGCCGACCAGTTGCTGTATGCCCGCCATATCAATGTGCGCGCTCGGGAAGGAGTCGTGCGTCTTGCCGGCTATGTCTGGACCCAACCGGACCTGGAGGAGGCGCGACGCATCGCTGAGAGCGTGGAGGGCGTCAAAAAGGTCGTCGACGACCTCGAACTCGAGCGCAACGGTGTTGATAACTCGCCAGTCAGTCGCTAGGGCGTCGCGAGCGCCGGTGGTACGCCGATGAAAATCGCGATCATCGGCGTGGGCGCCATCGGCGGCTATGTCGGCACCCGGCTGGCACTTGCAGGCGAGGACGTAACGTTCATCGCCCGGGGCGCGAATCTCGAAGCGCTGCAAACCCGGGGCATCCGGCTCATCCTGGCTGACGGCTCCGAAGAGGCCGTGCCGCGAGTCAAAGCGACTGCTGACTACGCCGCGGCGGGACCCCAGGATCTGGTCATCCTGGGGATGAAGGCGCACCAGGTCGCGGCAGTGGCAGCAGACGTTCCGAAGCTATTCGGTCCCAACACCGTCGTCGTGCCGATGCAGAATGGAATTCCATACTGGTATTTCCACGCGCACGGCGGGCCGCTCGAGGGAACCCGGTTGCGGAGCGTAGATCCGGACGGGACGCTCGAAAACCACATTTCCTTTGAGCGGGTGATTGGCTGCATCGTCTATCCCGCGGCAGAGCTCGTTGCCCCCGGCGTGATCAGACATGTTGAAGGGACGCGGTTCCCGGTCGGTGAGCCGAATGGCACCCGCAGCGAACGGGTCAGCCGCGTCGCAGACTGCTTCACGGCAGCCGGGCTGAAGTCGCCGGTCCTCGACGATATTCGCGCGGAGATCTGGCTGAAGCTGTGGGGCAACATAACATTCAATCCCATCAGTGCCCTGTCCAGGGCAACGCTCGCCGGAATCTGCCAGTACCCGCCCAGCCGCGCACTCGCGGCCGACATCATGGCCGAGGCACAGAACGTCGCGCACAAGCTCGGCATCACGTTCCGCGTTCCGCTGGAGAGGCGCATTGACGGCGCGGAGAAGGTTGGGCACCACAAGACGTCCATGTTGATGGACGTCGAGGCGGGACGGCCGCTCGAAATCGACGCTCTGCTGGGAGCTGTCATCGAGTTGGCGCGGCTGACCGACACGCCGACTCCCTACCTCAACACGGTCTACGCACTCACCAGGCTTTTGCAGAAGAGCCTGGAGGAAAGCAGGGCCTCCTAGGGTCCCAAGCCCGGGCCACCCGGGCCTGCGGCCGCGCGGGCCTACGCGGCCCGAGTCTCAACGGCGGAAGAATGGTTGCGCCAGTAACTCTGCGCGGCGGCCGCACCGCTCCCGGCCTCGATCTTGATGCCACAATCCAGCATCGCCATTTCGGCTCCGCAGATCGCGCCGAGGAGCATGAGCTCATTGAGGTCGCCCAGGTGACCGATGCGGAACAGCTTGCCGGCGACTTTGGACAGTCCCGCGCCAAGGGACAGGTTGTAGCGTGTGAAGGCGCGCTCGATGACGGCCGCGGCGTCCTTGCCTTCCGGAACCATTACCGCCGATACGGTATCCGAGTACCAGTTGGGGGCCACGGCGCAGAGCTTCAGTTTCCAACCCTCGAGCACTGCGGCGCGCGCGCCGCCGGCCAGATAACTGTGGCGCCGCAGGATGTTATCCAGACCTTCCTCCGCGATCATCTGCAACGATTCGCGTAGACCGTACAACAGTGGCAGGGGTGGAGTGTAGGGGAAATAACCTGACGCGTTGGCCTGCACCATGTCTCGATAATCGAAGTAGCAGCGCCGCGAAGTCGCGCTGCGGGCCGCTTCGAGCGCTTTGGGACTGACGCAAGTCACCCCGAGGCCTGCGGGCAGCATCAGGCCCTTCTGTGAGCCACTGATGCAGACATCCACCGCCCAATCGTCCATCCGGAAGTCGATGCTGCCGAGCGCGCTGACGGAGTCGACAAACAGCAGGGCGGGATGCTTGATGCTATCCATCGCCCGGCGGATGGCGGCGACGTCGCTAGTCACGCCCGTCGCCGTCTCGTTCTGGCAAACCAACACCGCGCGGATCGCGTGCCGCTCGTCGGCACGCAGCGAGGCGAGGTAGCGCGCGACGGGGGCGCCTTCGCCCCAGGGTGTTTCCAGGATCTCCACGTCGAAACCGAGCCGCTGGCACATGTCGGTCCACAGGTGGCTGAATTGACCGAAGCGGGCGATCAAGACCTTGTCCCCGGGGCTCAGGCAGTTGGTCAGCGCGGATTCCCAGCAGCCGGTGCCGGAGGAGGGGAACAGCAGGGGGGTGCCGGAAGCCGTCTTGAACACACCCTTGAGGCCATCCAGGCAGGCGCGGGTCAGCTCGGGAAAGCTTGGGGAGCGGTGGTCCTCCATCGCGACGTGCATTGCGCGCAATACACGATCGGGAACGTTGGAGGGTCCGGGAACGAAGAGAAAGTTACGCCCTGCCATAAAGAAGCTCCTGAACAGGACTGAATCCCATTCTATAGCCGCTGGCTTTCAGATATATTATATATGTGTATCACATTTGCGCGGCTGAGGTCCATTCACAGCGCCGTAACGGGCGTATAACTCGGGGAAAAGGTGCCCGATGACCACCGCTTACATTACCCATGCCGACTGCCTGCTTCATGAGATGCAGCCGGGTCACCCGGAGCGCCCCGAGCGCCTGAGTGCCATCCATGACCAGATGCGCTCATCGGGGCTGATGAGCGGCCTACGCTGTCTGGAGGCGCCGCTGGCGCATGCCGACGAGCTGAAACGAGTGCACGCCGCCGAGTACGTTGATTTGATTTTCGAGCACGCACCGGCTGAAGGTTATGTGCAGCTCGATCCCGACACGCTGATGAATCCCCACAGTCTCGCGGCGGCACGTCGTGCGGCCGGCGCCGGCGTCCTGGCCGTTGAGGAGGTGGTGGCGGGCCGGGCCGACAATGCGTTCTGCGCGGTACGGCCTTGCGGCCATCACGCAACGCGCAGCCGGCCGATGGGCTTTTGCATATTCAACAACATCGCGGTTGCCGCTGCCCATGCACTGGAAAAAATGGGCCTCGAGCGTGTAGCCATAATCGACTTCGACGTCCACCACGGCAACGGTACCGAGGACATGTTCAGCGAGCCGCGCTGGCAGGATCGTGTGTTGATGGCTGGTTTCTTCCAACATCCATTCTATCCAAACAGTGGCACGCGCAACCCTGCGCCCAACATGGTAAACGTGCCGCTTGCCGAAGGCAGCGGCGGCGCCGCGGTGCGCAAGCTCGCGCAGGAGAAGTGGTTTCCGGCCCTGCAGGACTTCGAGCCGCAACTGCTATTGATCTCCGCGGGATTCGATGCGCACAAGGACGACTTGCTGGGCGGCCTGGCGCTGGTGGAAGCCGATTACGAATGGATGACCCGGGAACTGATGGCGCTGGCCAGTCGCCATTCGCAGGGGCGCATCGTCTCAATGCTCGAAGGAGGCTACGAGCTGTCCGCTCTGGGCGCCAGCGCCGTCGCGCACGTCAGGACTCTTGCCGCTGCCTAGGAGCCGGTCTGACCCCTCGTTCCACCGATTCAGACAGTCAACACGATCTTGCCGATGTGGCTCGATGCTTCCATCATACGGTGAGCCTCGGCGGCTTCTGCCAGTGGAAACGTCGCGTGAATGATGGGTCGAACGCGACGTGCGGCGAGTAGCGGCCACACATTTAAACGGACGCCCTCGGCAACCGCTGCCTTTTGCGCCAGCGTGCGGGCTCGCAAGGTAGATCCTGTGAGCGTCAGGCGCTTGAGCATGAGTACGTTTGCTTTGATCTCGGCGCGCGAGCCACCTTGCAGCGAGATGATGACAACGCGGCCATCGACGGCTGCGGCGTCGAGGTTCCGCTGCACGTAGGTGCCGGCGATGATATCGAGGATGACATCCGCGCCCCTTCCGTCCGTCGCGAGTTTAACAATCTGCACGAAGTCTTCGGTACGGTAGTCGATGCCACGCACGGCACCGAGTTCCTCGCATGCGCGAGCCTTGGCATGTGTGCCGGCCGTCGCGAACACGCGGGCGCCCCAGACCGTAGCAAGTTGGATCGCAGTCGTTCCGATGCCGCTCGTTCCACCATGGATGAGCACGGTATCGCCAGCTTTGCAACCGCCGCGCTCGAACAGGTTCGTCCATACCGTGAAGAAGGTCTCCGGGAGAGCGGCAGCTTCCACCATGCTCAGCCCAGATGGAATCGGCAGGCATAGCGGGGCGGCGGCGATCGCGTATTCGGCATAACCCCCGCCGGAGAGCAGTGCCGTGACTTCATCCCCCGGGGAGAGGCCCGTGACGTTCGGTCCAATAGCCGCAATGGCCCCTGCGACTTCCATTCCCGGCAGATCGGAGGCGCCGGGCGGCGGCGGGTAATGACCCTGGCGCTGGACAATGTCAGGTCGATTGATGCCGGCCGCGGCGACTCGAATCAGTACTTCGCCACTGGCGGGCTCCGGGACCGGCCGGGTCGCAATTCGCAACTGTTCCGGTCCGCCAGGCGCGGCAATTTCGATCACCTGCATTCGTGCGTCGCCTACCACTCGCGTAATCCTTTCCGCTCCTGTCGCGGCAGCGGGCTCAAGGCAACTCGTCGTATTGGGGCAAGGCGTCTGTGATTTCAAACCACGGCGCCTTGGACCCCACATAGATGTGATGATCGGGAAGCCGGCTCGGGGTACCCCCGAGCACGCCCAGGGCGACGTGCATGTACTGTCTGTTGCGAACCGCGGCGAACAGGAACGCATGGCATTTTGCACAGCGCGCACCGTAACCGTCGGAGCATTCGCCCTCGAGCAACAAATGCTCGCTCCCGGTGTGGACCTCCACCTTGTCTATGCTGACTCCTGCGATGGCCGCGAAGGCCGATCCGGTGCGGACCCTGCAGCGCGAGCAATGGCAGTAGAAGGCGTATTCGAAGGTGTTCTCGACGGCGAAGCGCACTTCGCCGCAGGAGCATTGGCCTTGTAACGTTCCGAGATCTTCTTCCTGTTCGGTGGTCTCGGACGGATCCGGTGTATCAGTGATCACCGCGCCGTTCGATCTGAAGAAGTTCGGTCGTGCGCTGACCAGGCCGCGCAGATCCATACCGCCGAGAATGTTGGGTATCTGCGGGCGCATCTCGGGGGCAGGGGCGCTCGGGCTGTATCGGCCCCCGGGCGCGGTGGACGTCACATAGTCGCGCAGGTTGACGACGTCGCTGAAGTTATTCTCATCGACCTGGATTCGGCCCCACGCGAGTGAGGCGGAGTCGTTGCCGGAGTTCTGCCTGAGGTCGATGGAGGTGAGCGCGCTCGCCAGTTGGTTGGCTGCCGGTTCGGAATTCGCGGCGGCGAACGCCTTTTGCAGGTCGGCGAAGTCCTGCGGAGTGAGCCCGTCGGCGCCTGCTGTGAAAACCAATTTGCCGTTGAATACGGAAAAACCCCAGTCCTTGGCCTGGAGTGGCGTGGGCAAGCGGGATACGGCGTCGTAGTAGGCTGACTTCAGCGTGGCTGAGGCGTTTCCGAGGTTGTTGGTGAGTTGTTCCGCGGATTTCTCGTCGCCTGCGTGGGCGGCGAGGGCGTTCACGAGATGAATATAGGCACCCACGCCGCTCTGCGACAGGAGGCTGGGTGACGCGGGCGCGCCCGAGCCGTAGTAAACGTCGGCGGAAACGCTAGTCGTCGGGGAGCCAGGGGCGACGCCTGCGGGCGTAAGGGAGAAAACGGTGGTGTTGGTCGGCGTGCCGGCGGTCAGAGTCCCGCTAACGGTCGCGATACCGGGGGGTGTCGCGACGCCAGTCTGGGGCCCCGTGGCCGTCAAGGCTCCCGCAACATTCGGTGTCCCCGGAACGATCAGTCCTCCGGGCCCCGTCGCACTGCCTGAAACCGTCAGGCTTACCGAAGTCCCCGGCCCCGTCGTCGGGCTTCCTGGAATCGTCAAAGCCGTCGAAGAGGCGCCTCCCGTCAAGCCCGCAGCGCCCGCACCGGCCACCCCGGTCGTCCCCGCCGGTCCCGGCTGCGCCTTAGCCGTGCCGTCAGCCGCGACCTGGGACATCGTGGCTGTCTCAATTGACTGGTTCAGCGCGCTAAGCAGGCCACCTACATCCATCGGGCACTCCCCAATATAAATAGCCCCGTCAGATAGCGGCCCCCAAACCCACATCTTGAGGGCCCCGCCACTTTGCAGGGCCCCGCGATGGTACCCCCGGTGCACGATTCCACGTAGTGCACTGGCTCCGGTTTTTCCCGCTCGGCCGAGCCAGTAACCGCTCCTTCAGGGCATAGCCGCCCGGCAGCCTTGGCCGATCCCAACACGTACCAGCCACCGTGGAGATACAGGATCGTGCCCGCGGGTTGCAGCGATTGCAGATTCTGCAACGCTGACACTCTATTATGCAGAGTACTTGACAGCATACGGAACGCACCGTTAGCTTTATCTCGTGGGCAACCCGAGAGGCTCGGCATGCAATCCGTCA
>DATMQL010000274.1:0-17710 GCA_035566815.1 Steroidobacteraceae bacterium
GCGAAGATCGTGGACACCTGCAAGCAATACAACGTCCGGGTTGGCCATCCGCACGTCACGAGTCACAACGTGGAGCAGGTGCTGGCCCAGGGCTACACGTTTTTGATGTCTGCGCCGGTGAAAACCTACGCCGCGATCGAGAAAGCACGGCAGATCGCGGGCGGTCAGACTAAGGGGCGGTGAGCGCGAAACTTATACCCCCGCACGGGCTTTCAATTTTTGATCGTGGCGGTGGCGGTCGAGAATGCTGACATAGTGCGCCGGGCGAGCCGGCGCTTGCTGGGTGCGACGCATGCGTCGCACGGGCAGCCCGCGAGGGATGCCCCGGATCGACGGTGAGCAGGCAACGCCTGCGCAAAAGGAGAGCCACATGGCGACGGGTTGGGCAGGCGACGGTGCGGTTCAGGACCAGATCGACGCGACGGTAAAAGACGGCATCAGCCGGGCGCAAAGCCGGCTGCCCCAGGGCCCTGGCGCCACCCATTGCGAGGGCTGCGGGGCTGCGATTCCCGAGGCCCGCCGGAATGCCATCCCCGGTGTCCGGCTGTGCGTTCCCTGCCAGGAAGCGGACGACCGTGAGGCTGAGCAGTTCAGCGGCTACAATCGGCGCGGCAGCAAGGATAGCCAGCTGCGCTGAGTCTTCGTAAGGGCATTTGGCGAGAGCAAAATCTTGGCCAGCTGCTGTGCATGCCAGCTCCGGCAGGGTCGGGGAGAGCATCCGACCACTCGATCGAGGCCTTCCGCCTTACGATCGCGTGCCCAATGGATATCGCGTTGGGCCGCCGCAGAAGGAGACCTGACCACCGATTCAGAACGCATGGAATCTGTGGTCAGTTCCCCCCGCCGGATCAAGCGGGGTTCCGCTTATCCGAATGTCCGCACTCTAGAACACCTCTACGATGTTGAGGTGCGCGGGATTATCGGTCCCCTTAAAAGCGAAGTATAGGTGCCCATTGAAAACGGCAAGCGCTGGATTGGTGGCGGAGTTCACCGTTCCCGGGATCGTCTGGTCACTTACCACGGCAAGCAGTCCGTTGCTGCTTGTTTCGAAGTTATACACGAAGGGAACTTCTGCGCTGTTGAACAAACCCATGTACAACGACGAGTTGAGCGGCGCCAATCCGGCCGAGCCGCAGCAGGTACCACTACTGCTGCCAAGTGCCGTGTTATATGTCCAGCCCGTCGAAATTGGCAGCGGGCTGGTAGCGGGAGCAGAGTACACGACTGTGGCACCCGCACCATTTATGTTTGGCGGCGTCGTGAACGCAAACACCACTTCATTACCAAAAACGGCAATAGCCGGCGAGTAGTGACTGGCATCACCTGGCGGGCTGACAGGTGTAGTCCAAGTCGTCCCATCGGTCGAGCTCGTGACGAGGACGTTCTCCAGGTTAATACAGTAGGCTAGATAAAGTGTAGTAGCGCTTGCCGCCAAAGCGGGAGTGCAGGTGCTGGTGAGGGTTGAAACGAAGCTTTGGTTACCGAAGTTTACGCCATCGCTGGAAGAAGCGATGTTCAAGTTGTTGCCACCGCCGGCCCACACGATATACAGCTTGCCGTTGAATGCGGTGATCGCGGGCCCCGTGTCGCTGGCGGCCCAATTTGAACTGACGGAGGGGGCACCAAATGTGGTGCCGTTAGTCGAAGCCGCGACATTCAGATGGTGCGCGCTATCCGTGCCCGCCCAGGCTAGGTATAGCTTCCCGTTGAATGTCGCCAGCGACGGCATCTGCTGGGTAGTTTGTGAGATCACCACCGCTGCCGCAGGTTGAACTACCGCTCCAGCTGCGAACAGCGAAGTAATCGCAGCGAAGATGGGCCTGAAAATCGAGTGTACGCGTACGTTGGATTTGATCATGCTTGATTCTCCCTGTTTCCCTATTCCCGGCTCGTGCCGGGTCTCAAAAACTCCGTTTCCCTGGTCGCCACCGCCGTGGGTCGACCTCGTCTATCCAAGAACCCGGCCGAAGAACGGCCGGTGATGGGACTGTGCCCTCCTGGGACCTACGCCCCGGACGCAACGCCACGTGCCCGCATGGGACTCGATCGTGGCGGCAGCGATCAGCAAGTGCGATGTATTATTTGAAAAAGAATGTTACCAAACTGTGACGACTATGCGACATCGTCACACCCGGCGCATTCTGTCCATCAAGGTGGCAGCTTCATCCGATGGACTCAATTTCGGAAGTCCAGTAACACTTTTGGGGAATAACACCAGCATCCCCAATGCCGGTCCAGCGAATAAGGCGGAGGGCTGAATGCCCCCGCCTTATCTCGCCACGGGCGCGCGCGTGAGGAGGTTTTTTAAGCCGCGGAGTGACGCGACGACATCAGCTGCGCTTCGGCGACGCGGTCAAACACATTGGCGATCTGGCTGAAGGGAAGTTTGAGAGTCGACTGGATCAGCGCGAAGTGCTTCGGCTCGATCCGCATCTGCTCGATCTCCTCGGCGAGGCGGGCCCGGTCTTCCGGAAACCGAATTGAATGGTGCAGTTCCGCGGGATTGCATTCAATCAAGTGGTAACCCTCCCCGACTTCGAGCACCGTCGCCGCGTAGCCGAGAATGTTATATTCAGACGGGCGTTTCTGCGCCAGGAACCGCCGCACCCAGGTCGAACGCTTGAGTTGTTTGAACTGTTCCAGCAGGCTGATGGCGGTCGACCTTTTAAAACAGGCCGGGTGATAAATGTAATCCCACAGCTGCGTGATCTTATGCAGCGGGTTGCCGAGAATGTCGTGTGTTGAAATGTCAAAATCCATACTTTCGGCATTCAATGCACGGCAGCGAAACAGCTTCAGCCGGCCGTCGACGTAGAAGAAACCCGGGTCTAACGGGCGACACAGAAAAACGTCTGAATCGAGGAACACGACGTCTTCGTAGCGGCATTGGGCGAGAGCAAAAATCTTCGCCAACTGCTGGGCATGCCAGCCCTTGATCAACAGGCGCCCATGCCTGAATTTACCGCTGAACCACTTTGGACCAGATTTCCTGCGATGAAGTTCGACGGCCGCAGGAAGCACGTCGGCGGTAGGAATGATCTCCAACTGCGCTTCGCCGTGAAAGCGGCGGCGAAATTGAGCGCAATCCTCAGTCTGGACGATGGCGAGGTGCGGAAACCCGGGTGCGAAGAGGTTGATGGACCGCCTCAATATCGAGAATTGATCGATGTCACCGATGTAGCTGGGGGTAACGATGCAGATCGATGGCACTGCAGGCTTGTCCATTATGATCATTGGTCCGTTTTGGAGGGCGTAATAGTCTGTGCTCACCGCTCGGTCAAAATCCACTGAATGCGCTGCTGCGGCTCGAGCCTCGTCCTGGGAATCGACCGGATCGCCGCCGCCTGCGCGCGCGTGAAGGCGGCGCACCGGGGCTAACGCGCCCCGGATTGTTTATCCCAGTCCTTCTTGCCTTCGTCCTGTCCCGCGACCGAATAAAGCACCTGCGCGTTGCGCGTCTTCTGGAAGTCCTCCAGCGACTGCCCACGCATGGCGGCATAGATGTGCAGGTTGGTCGTACCGACCACCGCGCCGAGCTTCTCCAGCAGGAAGAAAATAACACCGTACTGAATCAGCGCACGCCAGTCCCGCCGGCGCACCATGTCCCGCTCTTCCGTCGTCAGATCCGCCGCCGCGAACATCGGCTCGGGGTCCGCGAGAAAACGTTTGCGGGACTCGGGCTTGATGAGGTCATGGAGGAAGCTGTTGAGTCGGAAAGCCTTCACGCTGCGATCTAACGTGAACGGATACGTCCCCGGCAACTTCTCGATGCCGACCCATTGCTCGCCGATACGGAGGCGATAGTCCGCAACACTCTCACTGACAGGATCCTCCGAATCGTTCTCGTAGATCACCGTCGCGATAGGCGTCATGGAGGGCAGGTAATAAGCCTGGTGCAGCTTCTTCACCTTCTTCGAAAGCGCCCCGCGCATGATGAGCCACATGATGACTTCCGAGCCTTCGAAGCCACCGCGCTCCGCGAATTCCGCGATGGTGATTTTCGTCAGCGCCTCGGGATCCTTCTCCAGCATGTCCAGGAATTCCATGTCCCAGGGCGTGTTGTTGAAGCCCGCCCGCTCGCCATGCACCTGGTGGGACAGTCCGCCGGTGCCGACAATGGCGACCTGCAGATCTTCCGGATAACTTTCGATCGCCTTGCGCAGTGACTTGCCCAGATTGAAGCAACGACGCGCCGACGGAATCGGAAATTCGAGCACGCCCACTTGCAACGGCACAATGGCGCCCGGCCAGGTCGGCTCATGCGGCCACAACAGCGACAGCGGCGAGAAGCAGCCGTGATCCAGCCCCTTGCCCTGGAAATAAGACATATCGAACTCGTCCGCGACCAGGCCATTCGCGACGTGCCGCGCGAGCCCGGGATGCCCCTTGATCGGAGGCAACTTGCGCGCGCCACCACCCTCGTCCGCGACCCAGTATTTATCGCCCACGCCGAGCGCGAAGTGGGAATAGTGGTCGAAAAAGAACGACGTGATGTGATCGTTGAAAATGAAGAACAGCACGTCCGGCTTCTTTTCCGCCAGCCAGCGCTGCACCGGCTCATAACCTGCGAAGATCGGCGCCCAGACCGCATCCTTCTGCTTGTTGGTATCGAGCGCGAACCCGATAGTCGGCGTGTGAGAGGAAGCGATACCGCCTACGATTGTGGCCATCAACGAGCTCCGCCGCCAAAGCGGCTCCAAAAGGTCTTCTCAGGATAAAGCGGCCCCACCGAGAGTCCAGCGTTTTACCCGGCACCGTCCACAACGGGCTGCAAACCGACTGCACTACACGCAGACACTGCCCAGATCGCCAGCCCCGCCAGCGCCAAACCGCAGCCCACCCAGCCGGTCGAGGTCCACCCATAACCCGCGGCGATCGCCATTCCGCCGAGCAACGGCCCCAGCGCGTTTGCGACATTGAAGGCCGAGTGATTGAGCGCCGCCGCCAGCGCCTGCGCGTCGCCTGCGACGTCCATCAACCGCGTCTGCAGAACGGTTCCGAGAGCACCGCCGAACCCGATCGCGGTGACATCCAACAGGACGCTCCAGAGTTGGCCGGCAGCCAGCGGATAAAGCGCCAGCGCCACCGCCGACCAGACGAGCAACACCCCTGCCGTCGGCATCAGCGCCCGATCCGCGAAGCGTGGCGCGATGAGATTGCCGGCTGTCATGCCGATTCCGAAGCAGGCCAACGCCGCCGGCACCGCTGCGGCCGATACACCGGTCACCGCCATCAGCGTGGATGCCAGATAGGTGTACACGGAAAAAAGCCCTCCAAATCCGATCGCGCCGATCGCAAGCGTCAGCCACACCTGCCCGCGCTTGAGCGCTCCGAGTTCGCGCAGGGGACTGGCGCCCGACTCCACCCGGTCGCGCGGCGCGAAAATCGCCACCAGCGTCGCGGTAAGGGTCGCGAGAAATGCCACGACGGCAAACCCCCATCGCCAGCCGAAGGCCTGCCCCACCCAGTTGGCGAACGGCACCCCAATGATGGTGGCGATCGTGAGGCCCAGGAGGACTCGACCGACGGCCTGAGTTCGCCGCTCGACCGGAACCAGGGACGCGGCCACCAGCGCCGCGATTCCGAAATAGGCACCGTGCGGCAGGCCGCTCAGGAACCGAAAGAGCAGCATCCAGTGATAGGTCGGGGCCAGGGCGGACAGCCCATTCGCCACGGCGAAGACCGTCATGAGCACGATCAGAATCGTTCGCCGCGCCATGCGCGCCGACAGGACCGCGATCAGGGGAGCGCCGACGACTACACCCAGGGCGTAAGCACTGATCACATGCCCGGCCGTCGGAGCACTGATGCCGAGATCGCGAGCGAAAAACGGCAACAGGCTCATCGTCGCAAATTCAGTCGTGCCGATGGCAAAACCGCCCACGGCAAGGGCACTGTGAACCAGCCCAGCGGGAGCTCCGCGGCGCTCCCGCCCTACACTTTCCGTCATCGAATCTCTAAACCTGTCTCGCCCGCGGCATCTGCAGCAAAAATAGCAGACTTCGGCGTCCGAAGAGACCGGCCCGGAGACTCGTCAGAGCGGTGGCCCGGGCAGATTCCGCAGCCTCTTGCCGTCTGGAAGCGTGATGATGGCGCAGAAGCCACCTTTGCGGCCGTCCTTGAGCAGGTGGACTTCCATCCCGACCTTGTCGCCCGCCTTGATGGTGTGCCGGGTCCAGCCGCTGCGGCTGAGATAGTTCGGGCTCATGCCCTCGATGCTCCAGGACTCGCTGGTGCCGGTGCTGGGATTCAAGACCTCCATAAAGATGAAGGTATGCGGATTCGTCCAGTCGAACTGCGTGACAGTACCTGTGACGGTGACCGTGTGCTGCATGTCAAACATGGCAGTGGAGTGGTGTGCAACCGCCACGCCGGCGGTGAGCACCAGGGACAAGGCCGCCGCAACGAGCAGCCGGATTCTTCGGACCGATGCGTTCACTTTCGTCTACCTCTTCAGATTGATGTCCGCGCGACCTTCCGGGTCGGCGCTATCCCGATTGTTCTGCGTGCAGATATATTCTTTGAGATCCCAGTCGGTGTGACGCTTGTAGAAGCGTGTCACTGCCCACGGCTCGAGCAGAGCCTTCGGGTCGTCGATCGTGGTACGGATTTCCATTGTGTCGGGCGAAACACGCCGTATCCGCTCCTCGATGCGCATCTGGTCACTGTGGTTGGTACCGGGTGCGATGTAGGAGTTCGGGATGAATCCGATACTGTCGACCACCAGCGTATCCCCCTCCCAATGACCGATCGAATCGCCCTGGTAGGTTGGATCGGGATCCTCCATATGAGGACGCCCGTCGACGTAGATGCGACGCATCTGGCTGTAGGCCTCGATGGCCACAGTCACCTTCCCGGGCGTAAATAGGAACTCAACGGGATACGGCTGCGTCATGATCTGCGGCATACCCGGCGGCACACAGTTGGCGGTGTCGGTCTGCTCATGCTGACCCTCCTTCTGCGCGGCGCGGTATTTCTCGGCCATTGCCGCGTACTCCGGCGTGAGTTTGGGGGCTACCAGTGGTGGCCGCGACCCCAGGGGACTGCGGCCGCTCTGCCAATCCAACTCCCAGACACCGCTCCAGTCGGGCAGATGCGCAATCGAACTCCAACTCGTGCCCTGCAAGCCGGCCTTTGCCGCAGGCTTGCCCGCGGCCGCAGTCCCGGCGGCTGGCATACTGGCAGCCGCCGCACCGCTGGCCGGCACTGCGGCCGCGAGCGCCACTGCGCTCACCACCGCGCCGAGCAGCCCGTTATGAATAGGTCCGCGCATGATTCCCCCTCTATAAAACTAGGTGCTGACCTGCAACTTCTCGCCCGCCGCGCGCCGCGCCAGCACTCGCGGGGCGGTTTCCCTGAGCCCGAGAGCGAGCAAGGCACCGACGACCGTCACGCCAAACATCATCCACAAGGGCGCCTGCAGGCCAACTCGATCCGCGACGCTGCCGGCCAGCCATGGCGACAGCACACCGCCGAGGATCTCGCCGGTTCCCATGCAGATCCCCAGGGCCGTCGCCATGTGATGGGGCGCGACACTTTCCGACGGCACGGTTCCCATGAACAGCGGAAATATCCCATTCACACCCCACCCCACGAAGAAGATGGCGGCCAGCCCCCAAACCGAGCCGTCGTAGTACATGGCGCCGAGCGGCAGAATCACGGCAATCAGCGGCATGACGATGAGCAGCGGCCGCCGGCCCCAGCGATCCGACAGGGCCGAAATCACGAACGCCCCGATCGTCGCCGAAATACCCAACGTCCCCATGAGCCATCCCATGGTCGGCGCGTCGAACTTGCGAACCTGCGTGAGGTACAACGGCATGAACGCCCAACACAACACCAGGTAGGAAACCAGGAGCACACCGATCACCGCGCACAAAACGACGTTACGTTCCGCGAGCGCTTCGCCGAGCGAGCTGCCCCGGCGCACACCCGATTCCAACGGCGCACTCTCGACCGGAACTTCCCGCACGAAACGCCACATCAGGAACGCAGTGAGCAGGCCGGGAGCGCCGGCCAGAAAGAACGCATGCCGCCAGCCGAAATATCCGGCGAAGGCCACCAGCAGTACGGGCGCGAAAAACGACCCGAACAGGTTCGAGCCGAAATTCTGCGTGACACCCATCGCCAGGCCGCGATGTCGCGGCTCGACTTCAGTCGCAATCAGCGACTGACTGATGGGCATGATGCCGCCCTCGGCCACACCCATCAGCAAACGCGCACCCAGCATCATTGCAAATGTCGAGGCGATACCCGTGAGAAACGAGCAGACGGAAAACGCCAGCGTCGCCAGGATCAGCAGGCCTTTGCGCGAGCCTGTCTTGTCCGACACCAGGCCGATGCCGAACGCGGCAATCGCCCAGGTGAGCGACAACGCTCCCGCCAGCACGCCCACCTGGGTGTTGTTCAGGTGCAGATCCGGCTGGATGAACGGCATCAGAAAATTCGACGCATTCCGGTCGAAAAATACGATGCCGAAATTGACACTGAGCAGCCCTGCCAGCATCACCTGGTAGCCCGCAGAGCCCACCGACTTATTCATAGCCCCCGCTCGAATTCCGCCGCCTTCCCGGAACCTACCATAGCGCCGGCGAAGGCGGTTTCCCCGATAAGCAAAAGTGCCTTTCGCCTTTACAATCCCCCTATGACCCTGCTCCTGGATCTCGTCAATACTTCACAGCGCGTGGCAGCCACCGCGGCTCGCCTGGCCAAGGTGCGCGAACTGGCGACCTTCCTGCGGTCTCTCCCGCCGGACGAGATTGACACCGCCGTCCACTACCTGTCCGGCGAGCTTCCGCAGGGTCGGATCGGCATCGGCTACTCCGTCCTGAAGGCGGCGGCGGCAAACTCGCCCGCGCAGGCCGAATCATTGTCGATCGCGGGGATCGACCAGGATCTCACCGGGCTTGCGTCCATTCGTGGTTCCGGTTCCGCGGCCCGGCGCGCGCAAGCCTTGCGTGACCTGTTCTCCAGAGCGACCCCGGGAGAGCACGAATTCCTGCTGCGGCTCCTGGTGGGCGAATTGCGCCAGGGAGCACTGGGGGGTGTCATGGTGGAGGCAATCGCGGCGGCCGCCGCGATCCCGGTAGCGCAGGTCCGACGGGCCGCCATGTATTCGCAAAGCCTCGGCGCGGTCGCCCGCGCGGCGTTGGTGGAGGGAGTCGCGGCGCTCGAAAAATTCCAACTCGAGTTGTTCGTGCCGATCGCACCGATGCTGGCGCAGACGGCCGCCGACGTGGCCGAAGCCTTGAGTACGCTGCAGGGCGAAGTTGAGTTCGAATGGAAGATGGATGGCGCGCGCATCCAGGCGCACAAGGTCGGCGATGAGGTTCGCCTCTACACGCGCAGTTTGAACGACGTGACGGCTGCCGTGCCCGAAATCGTCGCCACGGTGCGCGGGCTCTGCGAGCACACGCTGGTACTGGATGGCGAGGCCATTGCGTTCGATGCCAAGGCTCGCCCGCATCCCTTCCAGATCACCATGCGTCGCTTCGGTCGCAAACTCAACGTGGAAGCGTTGCGCGGCGAGTTGCCCATCCAGGCATTTTTCTTCGACTGCCTGCGCCTCGGGGACCAGAGCATTGCCGACCGTCCCGCGCGCGAACGCTTCGCGGCGCTGGCGCGCGCCGTGCCGGCGCAGTTACAGATTCCACGGCTCATCACCAGATCGGAGCCCGACGCCCGCGAATTCTATGAAGCCGCGCTGGCGGCCGGACACGAAGGGGTCATGGCGAAGTCGTTGGACGCGCCCTACGAGGCCGGCAATCGCGGCGCGAGCTGGCTGAAAATCAAGCGGGCCCATACCCTGGACCTGGTCGTGTTGGCTGCCGAGTGGGGCCACGGCCGCCGCAGCGGCAAACTGTCGAACCTGCACCTGGGCGCGCTGGACCCCGCCACGGGCGAATACATCATGCTGGGAAAAACCTTCAAAGGCCTCACCGATGCCCTGCTCGTATGGCAGACCCGGGAGTTCCTCGCGCGCGAAGTGAGCCGCGACCAGTGGACGGTGTACGTGCGGCCGGAGTTGGTTGTGGAAATTGCCTTCAGCGACCTGCAAGCCAGCACCCGCTACCCGGGAGGCCTAGCCCTGCGCCTGGCGCGAGTGAAGCGCTACCGGGACGACAAGCGTGCCGCGGACGCGGACAATATGGATTCCGTGCGCAGAATTTTCGCCGCCCAATCCGGCGCGTCCTAAGAGCGCCCAACAAAAAGGCCCTTCCCGGGGGACGCCGCAAGTACATCCATGTAGGCTCTGGCGCAGTTCCCTACTGCGCAAGCCCCCGAGAAGGGCCTTTTTGTTGGACACTCTTAGGACTCGATTTTATGGCAGACCCCACATCAACCCTTCCCGTCCATCACTTCCGCGGTCGTGATGGCCTGGAGCTCGCCTATCGTGAGATGGGGGTGGGCCGGCCGCTCGTGCTCATCCACGGATTCTTCTCGACCGCCATGGTGAACTGGGTGCGCTACGGCCACGCCGCGAAAATTGCAGCCCGCGGCATTCGTGTGATCATGCCGGACCTGCGCGGACATGGTGATAGCGCCAAACCACACGACCCGGCTTTCTACCCGCGCGACGTTCTCGCCGACGACGGACTTGCGTTGCTCGAGCACCTGGAATTGACCGACTACGATCTCGGCGGCTACTCACTTGGCGCCCGCACGACCATTCGTATGTTGGTGCGAGGCGCGACTCCGGACCGCGCGATCATCTCGGGCATGGGGCTGGAAGGCATTGTTCGCACGGGTGGACGCGGCGGTCACTTCCACAACATTCTCACCAACCTGGGCAAACACAAACCCGGCTCGGCGGAATGGATGGCCGAAGCCTTCATGAAAACCGTCGGCGGCGATCCCGTCGCCCTGCTGAACGTGCTCAACACTTTCGCCGACACCCCGCCCGAAGCGCTGGCGCGAATCGAGATACCGACGCTGGTGTTGACTGGCGCCGAGGACGACGACAACGGATCGGGAGAAGCACTGGCCGCCGCGTTACCGAAGGGTCATTACGTCGTCGTCCCCGGCAATCACATGAGCGCGGTCACCAAGCCGGACCTCGGAGCGGCGATAGCCGATTTTCTGGGCACCTGAGGGTTGTTGCGTCCGAGCCGCGCATTTGCACCATTTTGGTGACGCCTCTCGCGCGCCTGAAATCCAGCGCACCACCACCCCACGACTCTGTAAGAATGGTGCCGCGAGGAAATACAAACGAGAGGGAGCACCTGGAGCGTGGCGGTACATTTAATCGGGATCGACGTGGACGGCACACTGGTCGGAGCTAGCGGCGAAGTAAATCCCCGCGTGTGGGAAGCGGCGGAAACCGCACGCTCGAAGGGAATCCACCTGGCACTGTGCTCCGGGCGTCCTGCATTTGGAGTGGCGCTGGAGTACGCAAGCCGACTCCATCCAGGTGGATGGCACGCATTTCAGAACGGTGCGAGCATCGTGAACCTTGGAACGAGGCAGTCACGATCCGTAGCCCTACCGCCCGCTGCGGTGAAGTCATTTATCGCCGAGGCCCGCGCGACTGGAAATGTTCTCGAGTTGTATAACGACAGCGGATGGGTCGCCGAAAGCACGGCTGCCTGGGCGGAGGACCACGCGAAACTTCTCGGCGTGAAGTTCGAGCCGCGCCCCTTCGAATCACTGGAGGGCCCGGCCGTGCGTGCGCAATGGCTCCTGACACACGCCGAAGCGAATCTGATGATGTCGTGCACTCATCCCGGCCTCGAAGTTGCGCAGTCGACTTCCCCACTCATGCCGGACACTCAGTTCGTGGGATTCACACACGCAGGTGTAACCAAAGCGAGTGCGATGCGCACCATCGCCGAGGAATACGGTGTTGCATTGAGGGACGTGATGTACATCGGCGACTCGGGAAATGACCTCCCGGCGCTGCGGATCGTGGGTCACCCCATCGCCATGGCGAACGCATCACCCGCCGTCATTGCGGCCGCCGAACGCACCGTCGCCAGCGACGACGAAGGCGGCGTCGCGGAGGCGCTTTACCTGGCGATCGAATCGATCGCTACGGCGGCCGCTTCATATCAAAGCGGCTCGCCGGCGTGATGGCGGCATAGCCGGAGGGGCCTCCGGCACGCAACACAACACCGGCGCCGAAGGTGTCGAAGATCCCATCCTTCAACAAGCTGCGCAGGATATGAACCGCAACGACCTCCCCGAGCACTATCCACGCCTGGGCGGGCCGCTGGAGATGATCCTGGAGTTGCACGATCTGCGTGACCTTGCACTCGAAGTTGACCGGGCTCTCGGCGACACGCGGTGGAGTGACGAGACTCGAGGGCGCGGGCGTTAGCCCGGCAATCGCGAACTCGTCGGTCTCGTACGCGACGGTCGCACTCGTCGCATTCATGTGCTCGGCAATATCGCGGGTCGCCAGGTTCCAGACGAACTCACCCGTTTCGCGTGCATTGCGCAGCGTGTCCTTCGCGCCGGTACTGGAGAAACCGATAATCGGCGGCTTGTAGCAGAAGGCGTTGAAAAAGCTATAGGGCGCGAGATTCAGCACACCCTCACGCCCCCGGGTCGATATCCAGCCGATCGGCCGCGGACCGATGATCGCATTGAGCGGATCGTGGGCGAGTCCATGCCCCTGGGAGGGCTGGTAGTAATGACGGTCGTTGTCGGGCTGCATACCGCAAGAATACCGCGCCAATCCCTCTTCAGGAGCATTCCCTTCCACCCGCTCCCTGCGATCCAATGGACGCCTCCAGGACCGGCAAGGGTCCGCCAAGGCACCCAATGGTCAACACCGTCACCCCCGCCGCCCGTCCGTTCGTCATTGTCTCGATCATGCTGGCGACCTTCATGGCCGCGATCGAGGGGACGATCGTCGCGACCGCGATGCCCAGCATCGTGGGCCAGCTGGGTGGCTTTACCTACTACAGCTGGGTGTTTTCGGCGTTCCTACTGGCGCAGTCCACCACGACGGTGATTTACGGAAAGCTGTCCGACCTGTTCGGACGCAAGCCGACCTTGATTGTGGGCATCATACTGTTGCTGCTCGGCTCGCTCCTGTGCGGCTTCGCCTGGTCCATGACTTCGCTGGTGGTGTTCCGGCTCCTGCAAGGCCTGGGCGCGGGTGCGATCTTTCCCATCACCATCACGGTGATCGGCGATCTCTACAAGCTGGAGGACCGCGGGCGGGCCCAGGGAATGATGGCCAGCGTCTGGGCGGTCTCCGGTGTGCTCGGCCCCCTGGCCGGCGGTCTCATTGTCGACCATTTCTCCTGGGCCTGGATCTTCTGGCTGAATCTGCCGATCGGTGTCGTGACCATCATCGGACTGGCGACCTTCCTGCACGAGTCCGTCGAAACCCATCGTGCCCGCATCGACTACCTCGGGGCATTGCTCTTCTGCATTTCGATCGGCTCGCTGCTGGCCCTGCTGACGGAGACTGACGCGGACCTGTGGGTCCTCGTCGCTCTCGGAGTTGTGTTCATTGCGACCGGCGCATACTTCCTCGTACACGAGCGGCGCGCCCCGGAACCGATCGTCTCGATCGAGCTCTGGGCGCGCCGGCTGATAGCCACGAGCAACGTCGCGACGTTGTTGGCCGGAATGGCACTCATTGGACTTACGACCGTGCTGCCGATTTATGTGCAAGGGGTGTTAGGCGGCTCGCCCCTCGTGGGCGGCTTCACACTCAGCGCGCTCATCATCGGCTGGCCACTGGCCGTCATGGCTTCGGGTCGGCTGTATCGTGCCTTCGGAATCCGGCGCACGCTGCGCGCCGGTAGTGTCTTGTTTCCCGTGGGAGCGGTCTTCCTGCTGTTTCTCGGCCCGCAAAGCAGCCCCGTCGTGGCGGCCGTCGGCTCGTTCCTGATGGGATGTGGCATGGGCCTCCTGAGTATCACCAGCATCGCCACGGTGCAGGACAGTGTCGAGTGGTCGAAGCGGGGCAGCGCCACGGCCTCGCTCATTTTTTCACGCGGCCTGGGAAGCACCATCGGGGCCACCGCCATGGGCGCGTTGCTCAACATCGGCATCACGCACTACGGCACCGGCGCGCTCGCCACGAGGCTGCACGAGCTTCTGAACCAGCCCGCGGGCCTTACACAGTTGTCGAGTGATCCCGCTGTGAGAGCCGTGTTTGATCAGGCATTGCGTTGGAGCTTTGTAGGCGTCGTCATCATGGCGGGTTTGACCTTCGTCGCGACGTGGCTCATCCCCGTCGCCGCCCGACCCGCATCGGCGGCACCATCCGGCGTAGAGGTGCAGTCCGCCGCAGGGGCACCGCAGGCCACTTCCCACTGAGCGTTGTATCATCGGGTGCATGACTGACGACACCCGCACACCCCAAAACTCATTCGGCGAACCAATCATCGAGCAACTGCGCGCCGGGCGACCGGCCGTGTGGCTGCGCTCGCCCGCCGCCGCAACCCCGAATCAAACACCGATCACCCCTGGGGAAATCCGCGAGGCCGAAGACCGCCTGGCCCGCTTCCGACCCGTCCTGGCAGCGCTTTTCCCCGCGACGGGTTGGGACGGCCGCATTCGCTCGTCGTTGCTCGAATACCCACGGCAGGCCGACCTCCCCCCATTGCTCGTCAAGGCCGATCACGACCTGCCGATGACCGGATCGGTGAAGGCTCGTGGCGGGGTGTACGAACTCCTATGCCGTGTCGAAACAATCGCCCTGGTGGAGGGCGTTGTCAAACATGGCGAACCCCTGACGCCGCTGCTCACTCCCGCCGCACGCTCGCTGTTCTCCAAACATTGCATCGTCGTCGCCAGCACCGGTAATCTCGGCTTCAGCATAGGTCTCGTGGCGCGGGCGTTCGGCCTCGAAGCCGAAGTCCACATGTCGCATGACGCGAAGACCTGGAAGAAAGAGCGACTCCGCCGCACGGGCGCGAATGTGATCGAGCACCCTTGCGACTACACTGAGACGGTCGCCCGTGCGCGAGCCTCGGCAGGCGCGAGCGGCAGTTACTTCATCGATGATGAAAGCTCACGGCTGCTGTTTGTCGGATACACCACGGCCGCCGCCGAACTGGCGGAGCAGCTCGACCAGCGCGGCGTGAAAATCTCGACCGACATGCCGCTCGTTGTTTATCTCCCCTGTGGCGTCGGCGGCGCCCCTGGAGGAATCACGGCCGGACTGAAAACGATCTTCGGCGCTGACGTGCGCTGTGTCTTTGTAGAGCCGGTCGCCTCTGCCTGCGTGCTCGCGGCGCTCGCCGTAGGCCACGGCTCGCCGGTGAGCGTGTATGACCTCGGCCTCGACAATGACACGATCGCCGACGGTCTCGCGGTACCGGTTGCCTCCAAACTGGTCATGAGCTCGATCGGTGCAAGCATCGACGCCGCCATAGCGGTAACCGATGCCGCGATGTTGGATTGGGTGCGGCGGGCCTGGAAGGAGTCCGGATTGCGTCTCGAGCCCTCGGCGGCCTCTGGTTTCGCCGCCGTACCGCTTTTCCTCGAGGCTGAACGCAGCGCTGGCGCAGCCCTCCCCTCCACAGCCATCCACGTCGTCTGGACTACCGGCGGATCACAGCTTCCCGACGATCAATTTGCCGCCCTCCTGGGAGGGTAGCCCTGATGCCGGGGTGATCGAAAACCGCCGATCCCTGCTGGCTGCTGCAGCGCGGCGCCAGCGCCGCCCGCAGCGAATAAGCTCAAGCACAGTTCGCGCCTGCCCGACGACCCCGCTATTATTTAGGTGTCCATGCAAAAGAACACCTCGACCGCCGGATGGTTCGACGCCGCGCTGTCGGAGCATGAAGGGATCCTCGCTCTGGCGCTGCGGGCCGGCCGGGTTGGGCTCTGGAGTCGCAACCTGCTGACAGATCGCGCGGACTGGAGCGCGCAACTTCACGAGATCTTTGGCACGACGCCGGAAACCTTCGACAGCTCCTCCGCCGGTCTCATGTCGATCATCGATCCGCAAGACCGCGCACCGGTGCGGCAATCGATCCAGCAAGCGATCGACACTCACAACACTCTCGTCGTGGACTTCAGAATCCACCGACCCGACGGCGAGTTGCGTTGGATCGCGACCCAGGCACATGTCCTGTATGACGAGCTCGGCAAGGCGACCCAAATATACGGTATCGCCGCCGACATCACCGAACGCAAGCTCGCCGACATAGCACGGGCGCAACTGCTCGAGTCCGAGCGGTCGGCACGTTCCGAGGCCGAGCGCCTCAGCCACCTGAAGGATGAGTTTCTCGCCACGCTGTCGCACGAGCTGCGTACGCCACTGAGTGCGATCCAGGGTTGGGCCACCCTGCTCAAGCAACCGAACCTGAGCGCCGCCGACCGGCGGCTCGGCCTGGATGCGATCGAGCGTAACGCGCGCTCCCAGGCGCAGATCATCAACGATCTGCTCGACATGAACCGCATCGTGGCCGGCAAATTCCACCTGGAGGTACAAACCGTCCACCTGGACGAAGTGATCCGCGCGGCGATCGAGGCGGTGAGCCCATCCGCCGAAGCCAAGCGGCTGCGCATCCGTACCCTCATCGATTCCGGCATTGGTGCCACCCGTGGCGACCCCAACCGTCTGCAACAGGTGATGTGGAACCTGCTCACGAATGCCGTGAAGTTCACTCCCGCCGGCGGTTTCATCCAGATCGTCCTCGCGCGAGTGGATTCCCAGCTCGAAATCGTGGTGGAAGACAACGGCGCCGGCATTTCCGCGGACTTCCTCCCATACGTGTTTGATCGCTTCCGCCAGGCCGACGCCTCGACAACGCGGCGCTATGGCGGCCTGGGGCTGGGGCTTTCGATCGTGAAGAACCTCGTCGAACTGCACGGCGGCTCGGTTCGCGTGAAAAGTGCCGGCGAGAATCAAGGCGCCACATTCGTCGTCTCGTTGCCCGTGATGATGGTCGATCCAACTCCCAGCGAAAGCGCTGTCTCCAGCGCGCCTGTGCTCAGCGAGCAGCCGGTCATCGAGCTGCCCCGGTTGGATAACCTGCGCATCCTGGTTGTCGACGACGAGCCCGATGGCAGGGCCCTCCTGACCCGCATTCTCCACGAGCGCGGCGCTATTCCAACCTGCACGGGCGACGCACGAGTCGCGCTGGACTCGCTGCGCAATCACACCTTCGATCTGCTCTTGAGCGACATCGGCATGCCGGGCATGGACGGCTACGCTTTGATACAACAGGTACGCGCCTTGAGCCCGCCGATGGGGCGCATTCCCGCCATCGCGGTCACGGCCTACGCTCGCGCGGAAGACCGGCAGCGTTCCCTGCTTGCCGGATACCAGATGCACATTTCCAAGCCGCTCGAGGCACCTGAGCTCATTGCGGCCATTGCCAGCCTGCTGAAGGTCTGGCGCACCTGAAGAGCCTAGGAGCCTGTCTGAGTAATGATCGCCTACTGCGGCCGCCCCAGATCGGCATCTTTCTGCGATCGTTTCCCTTACATAGTCTCGTGCTATGCGCGGGAAACGAATCGCGGAAAGCTGCCGGGCCGCGCAGGCTCGATCTGGGTCGCCCTCGCTACGGCGATCATTACTCAGACAGGCTCCCAGACGATCCGGCCGTAGCGCTACACGCTGCGGATCATGCCGCCATCCACACGGATGATGCCGCCCGTTATGTAGGAAGCTTGCGTGCTGGCCAGGAAAGCCGCCATGGAGGCGAACTCCTTGGACTCACCGTAACGTCCGGCCGGAATGGTGGCGCGCGATTGCCGCTCCACCTCATCCCGACTCAACCCTTCGCGAGTCGCG
>DATMQL010000275.1:0-13610 GCA_035566815.1 Steroidobacteraceae bacterium
GGTCGCGGACGCCGGCTGTGACGAAGATGATGGGAACATGTCGCGTACGGTCGCTGCCGCGCATGAGCTCGGCGAGCTCGAACCCGTCCATGTCCGGCATCTGCACGTCCAGGAATGCCAGGGCGACATCGTTGACCAGCAGCAACTCGAGGGCCTCGGCGCCAGAGCGTGCCTGGAGAATCTCCACGTCCTCACGGCGCAATAGCGCCGAGAGCGCGAGGAGGTTCTCCTCGAGATCATCGACCAACAGGCACTTTACGCGGGCGGTCATTCAGTCAGTCTCCGAAAAAACACGACTCATCATTTCATTCCCCAGGTCTCGAAGAGACTCTGCAGCTGCGCCAGCGAAAGCACGAAGTCGACCGGACCCTCCTGAAGGGCGGCCTCCGGCAGAAAGGGCACCGCGGCACCGCCCGGCTCCTGCACGACCGTGCAACCGCCGGCACGGCCGACCGCGGCCAGCCCCTCGGCGCCATCCTGGTTGGCGCCGGTCAGAATCAATCCCAACAGGTGCTTGCCATAGATATCCGCGGCGGAATCGAACAGCACGTCGATGGACGGTCGTGAAAAATGAACGGGCTCGTCACTCGACAGCGCCAGCACCGGACCACGGTCCAACAGCAGATGGTAGTCGGGCGGCGCAAAGTACACGGTGCCCGGCTGCACCGGCTCTTTGTCCTCCGCCTCACGAACCGGCAACGCGCACCGGGAGCTGAAGAGTTCCGGGAGCAGGCTCGGCCGCTCGCGCGGTATGTGAATCACGATGAAGAAGGAAGCGCGACAGGCCGCCGGCAGTACCGACAGGAGCGTGGATAACACTTCCACGCCGCCGGCCGAGGCGCCGATCGCGACAGCTTCGATGGCGCGCGTCGCGGGCGTGAGCGCCGTCACGAAGCCTCCTTCTGGAAGATCTTGTCGCTCACGGCAAAGTCGGAGAAGGCGTACGAGTGCGTCGAGAAGCGCAGCGATTCCTTCGCGCCGAGACCGAGGAACCCTTTCCGGCACAGTGAATCGCGGAACAGTCCCAACACCCGGTCCTGCAGGCCGCGATCGAAATAGATGAGCACATTGCGACAGGAGACCAGCTGCACCTCCGAAAAGGCGCTGTCGGTGGACAGGCTGTGATCGGCGAACACGATGTTTGTTTTGAGCGACTTGTCGAACACCGCCTTGCCATACGCGGCCGTGTAGTAGTCGGACAGCGAGCTGCGCGCGCCGGACTTACGGTGGTTCTCGGTGAATCCGCCGATGCGCGCGGCATCGTAGATGCCCGACTGCGCCCGCTCCAGTGCCCCGGCATTGATGTCCGTCGCGTAGATCAGGGAGCGCTCCAGCAGTCCCTCTTCCTGCAACAGGATGGCCATCGAGTAGACTTCTTCGCCCGTACTGCACCCGGCCACCCAGATCTTCAGCGACGGGTAGGTCCGCAGCAGCGGCACGACCTTCTCGCGCAGCGCCCGGAAGTACGCCGGGTCGCGAAACATCTCGCTCACCTGCACGGTGAGGAAATCCAGCAGCGCAGGAAAAAGCGCCGGCTCATGCAGGAGCCGGTCCTGCAATTGCGACAGCGTCCGGCAGCCGAACCGCTCCATCGCCTGGGTCAGGCGGCGCTTGAGTGACGCAGCGGCGTAACCGCGGAAGTCGTAATGATACTTGCGGTACACGGCCTCCAGCAGCAGCGGCAACTCGATGTCGAAGGCAGTGCTGGTCACTTCGCCCGTGACTCCTCTACTGCGCCATCCAAACCCGGACGAGCGACAGCAGTTTATCGACATCCAGCGGCTTGGCGATGTAGTCGTTAGCTCCAGCCTGCAGGCATTTCTCCTGGTCGTCCTTCATCGCCTTGGCGGTGAGTGCGATGATGGGGAGCTTCTGCCATTCGGGGCGCTTGCGGATCTCGCGCATGGCCGTGAGACCGTCCATCTCGGGCATCATGATGTCCATCAGGACGAGGTCAACATTGGTCTCGGCGGCTGCCGAGCTGCGCGCGAGCACCTCCAGGGCTTCCCGGCCATTGCGTGCGATCTCCACTTTCGCGCCGCGTGGCTCGAGAACTTTCGAGAGCGCGAAGATATTGCGCACGTCGTCCTCCACGATGAGGATGCGGCGGCCCTCGAAAGCGGACTCGCGGTCGCGCGCCTCGCGCAACATGCGCTGGTGCTCCACGGGCAGCTTGGACTCGACCTGGTGCAGAAACAGGGTGACCTCGTCCAACAGGCGCTCGGGTGAGCGAACGTCCTTGATGATGATGGAGCGCGAGAACCGTCGCAGTCTTTGTTCCTCGTCCCGGGTGAGGGACCGGCCGGTATAGACAATGACCGGCGGAAAAGAGACCTCATCCGTTTCCGCCATGCGCTGGAGCATCTCGTAGCCACTCAGGTCGGGCAGACTCAGGTCCAGCACGAGACAGTCAAACGTCGTTTGCTTCAGACGCTCGAGCGCTTCGGTGGCCGTGGCAACATCCGAAATCTCCACTCCTTCGCTCGAGAGCAACTGCCGGATGCTGTCGCGCTGCCGCTGGTCGTCCTCGACGACGAGCACCCGGCGCACCCCCTGCCGGAGCTTGGCTTCGAGTTTCCCGAAGGCCGTCAACAACTGCTCGCGCTTCACGGGCTTCAGTGCGTAACCGACCGCTCCGAGACTGAGCGCTTCCTGGCTGAAGTCCGCAACCGATACGACGTGCACCGGGACGTGACGCGTGATCGGGCTGCGCTTGAGATCGTTGAGAACCTCGAGGCCGGAGCGATCGGGGAGATTCATGTCCAGAATGATCGCGTGCACTCTGAATCTCTGCGCGGCGACCAGGGCGTCGCCGGCCGTTTGCGTGGCGACACAAAGGAACCCCAACTCACGCGCCAGATCGCGAAGGATCGCGGCGAACCGCAGATCGTCCTCCACGATGAGAATAATCCTCGAGTCGGCCGCAATCCGGGCGCGGTCATCCTCCACGAGCGATGGCGTAAGCTCCATGGGGAGGGGCGGCTGCGCGAAATTGAAGCCTGGAGATAAGGTCGGCGCGCGGGCGGCGGCCCGAGGCGGCGCGGGCTGCAACAACGTTGAGGCGGAGCTGACAGCGGTCTGACTCGAGCGTTCGATAGCCACCGGCCCCGAGTACTGCAACGGAAGCGTGAGCGTGAAGACACTCCCCTTCCCCGCCTCACTCTGCACCGTGACATCGCCACCGAGCAGTCGGGCGAGATCCCGTGAAATTGACAGGCCCAAACCCGTGCCGCCGTACTTGCGATGCGTGCTGCCGTCGGCCTGGCGGAACGCCTCGAAAATAATCTCCTGTTGCTCCTGCGGAATGCCAATACCGCTGTCTTGTACGGCGAAGGCAACCTGGCCTGCGGGAGTGGCCGAGACCCGCAGGGAGACAGCCCCCTGCTCCGTGAATTTGAAGGCGTTGGAGAGCAGATTCTTCAGGATCTGGCCGAGCCGCTGCGGATCCGTCTCGAGCCGCTCCGGCGTTCCGGGGTCCACGGTAAAGGTGAACGCCAGGTGCCGCTCCCGCGCCAGTGGCTCGAAGCCGCGGCTCAAGGCCTCCACGGTGTGATTGATGCCGACAGACTCCGGCTGCACGTCGACCTTGCCGGATTCGATCTTCGACAGATCGAGGATGTCATTGATGAGGGCGAGCAGATCGTTGCCGGCCCCGAAAATGGTCTGGGCAAACTTCACCTGCTCCTCGTTGAGCGTGCCCGGCTTGTTGTCCGCGAGCAGCTTCGCCAGGATGAGCGAGGAGTTGAGCGGCGTGCGCAACTCGTGACTCATGTTGGCGAGGAATTCCGACTTGTACTGGTTCGAGCGGGCAAGATCGGCGGCCCGCTCGCTGAGCCCCGCCTGGGCACGCTGCAGCTCGTCGCGCTGATTCTCGAGGATGGTCGCCTGCTCCTCCAGCTGTGAGTTGGTTTGCTCGAGCTCGGCCTGCTGCGACTCCAGGCGTACCTGCGATTCCTTCAAAACCTGGCTCTGTTCGGCGAGCTCCTCGTTGGCGACGCGCAGCTCCTCCTGCTGCGACTGCAGCTCTTCGGACTGGCGCTGGGTTTCCTCGAGCAGCTCTTCGAGCCGGGTGCGGTCTTTCGAGGAACGGACGGCGATGCCGATCGCCTCGCGCGCGCGGCGCAAGAGCTCCAGGTCCGCGGGTTGCGCCGCGCGGAAAAAACCCAGCTCGATTACAGCCTGCACCACTCCGCTGTCGTTCGCGGGAGCAACCAGGAGTTGTATCGGATTCGCACGCCCCAGGGTCGAGGCGACCGGGAGGTAATTGTTGGGGACGTCCTGCACCGTCAGGATGCGGTTCTCCTTCAGAGCCTGCCCCGCGAGTCCGTCGCCGGGGCGCAGGGCGTCTGATCTTTGATCATGCCCGGCGGGCAGCGCGTATCCCGCGAAGCGCCGGAATTGCCCACCCGGCTCGACGATGTACAGGGCGCCAACCTGCGCATCGAGGTAACGGGCGAGGAAACCGAGCACATTCTCCCCGAGCGTCTCCAGGCGCTGCTCGCCCTGCATGCGTTCCGACAGCCCCGCCAGTCCTGACTGCAACCATGCTTCGGTCTGTTGCGTGAGGAAATCGCGGGAGGTCAGGAATCCGGCAGCGATAATGAGGACGAACAGGATCGCCGCACCGCCGGATGTGATGACCAACGTGAGCTGGCTGGCTTGGCGCGAGGTCTCGACACGTTGGGCCAGCGTGACGCGCTCCTGATCGAGGAACTGATCGATGAGATCGCGAATACGGTCCATGGTCAACCTGCCACGGTCGGTGAGCAGGAGCGCCAGCGCGCCTTGCGCATTTCCCGACCGCTTGAGCACGATGCTTTCCTGCAGCTCGCTCAGCTTCTGCTCGGTGAAGCGCTGGACCTGGCTCAACAGCTCCTGCTGCCTGGGATTGTTGGCCGTCAGGCGCCGCAGCTCCTGCAGCTGGCCCGGAATGTCCGCGCGCGCGTTGTTGTAGGGCTCGAGGTAGGTTTCACGGTCGGTCAGCAGGTAGCCGCGCTCGCCGGTTTCGGCGTCTTTCACACTCGACAGGAGGCCGTCGACCCGCTGGATGACCGCCAGGGTATGGGTGGTGTTGGCGGCGCTTTCCGCCTCGTTGTTGAGGGAGCGGTAGCCGAAAAATGCGATCAGCAGTACGGTGACGATGGCGGCGGCGAAGCCTGCGAACGTCCTGGGGGGAAGTGCCGGACCGAACCTGTTGGCCCGACGGGTGTTAAAGGGCGCGGTGGTTTCGCTCATGATCTCGTCATGTCAGATCAGCTCGGTTCGGTCCGCCAGCCTCGTGTCCGCATCAGCTTCGTCTGTTGTTCTTGCCTCGGCGGCTCGGCTTCGGGTTACGGTGCGTCTCGACGCGCCGCTCGCGTAGATAAGGATTCTTGTCAGTACGGTATTCGACCACTACGGGCGTGGCGAATAAGTCGTACTTCTTCCGGTACACGTTCGCCAGGTAACGCGTGTAGGCGTCCGGCACCGAGGCTGTCTGATTGCCGTGAATCACGATGCGCGGCGGGTTTCTGCCGCCCTGGTGCGCGTAGCGAAGCTTGATCCGGCGACCGTGGACGAGAGGCGGCTGGTGGACGGTCAGCGCCTGCTCCAGCGTACGCGTGAGCTCGCGTGTTGGCATTTCGCGCATCGCCGCCTCATAGGCCCGGACGACCGATTGCACGACTTCGCCAACGCCCGTGCCATGCCGCGCGGAAATGAAATGGAGCGGCGCGAAGGGCACGAAATCGAGTTTCAGCGCCAACTGGCGGTGGATCGTCTCGCGCTGGTCGGTCGGTATACCGTCCCACTTGTTGATCGCGATGATGAGCGCGCGGCCCCGCTGGAGCGCGATACCCAACACGCTGGCATCCTGCTCGGCGATGTTGTCATGGGCGTCGAGCACCATGATGACGACATGGGCTTCGTCGATCGCCTGCAGTGTTTTGGCGACGCTGGCACGCTCGATGACACCGTCGACTTTCGAACGGCGGCGTACACCCGCGGTGTCGATGAGCACGAAGTCGCGGTCGTCGCGATGGAACGGCACCAGAATGCTGTCGCGCGTGGTCCCGGGGACGTCGCTCGCAATGACTCGCTCCTGCCCGAGCAGGCGATTGACGAGTGTCGACTTACCCACGTTGGGACGGCCGATGATGGCGATACGGATGGCGCTGTCGCTGGGATCTTCCGGTGCCGCGGGCTCCGGCTCGAGACCGGCGAGCACCTGGTCCATCAACTCTTCGCAACCCTGCCCATGCGCGGCGGAGATCAACACCGGCTCGCCCAGGCCCAGGGAATGGAAATCACCGGCTACGAAGTCGAGGTCGAGGCCCTCTCCCTTGTTCAGGGCCAGCGTCACCGGTTTGCCCGAGCGCCGCAGCTCACGCAGGACGAAATGATCCGCGGTCGTCAGACCCTCGCGCACATCCGCGATGAAAACCAGGCGATCGGCTTCCTGTACCGCCTGCTCGGTCTGCTCGCGCATCTGGGTCTCGATGCCGGTGGGATTCTCAACGAGACCTCCCGTGTCGATGACGACGTACGGCATCGGGCCGACGCGACCAAAGCCGTACTGCCGGTCACGGGTCAGCCCGGGGATGTCGGCGACGATAGCGTCGCGAGTACCCGTCAGAACATTGAATAAAGTCGACTTTCCGACGTTGGGTCGGCCGACCAGGGCGATGACGGGCAGCATAGGTGCACTGTAGGTCGGACCGGCTCCCGACTGTTGGACTTTTTCTCTTATTGCGGTGGAGGCGTAACGGTTGGCGGCGGCGCCGCAGGTTCCGGGGCGGGGGCCGGCGACGGGGCTGGTGTTGGGGCCGGGGGCTCCGCTGCCGGGGCCGGGGCGGCCGGCGTCGGTGCTGTCGTGGTCGAGCCAGCCGGCGCGGCTTCTGCCGGAACCGTGCGCGACCCGGACATGGCAGCCCCGATCGGCGTCGTGCGGAATGCGCTTATGTGGCCCGCATCGTTGATGACGACGACCATGTTGCCGGAGACGACCGGCGGGTTGCTAACCCTTACCTTACCGCTCTGCGCGCGTGCGGCGAGCTCGCCCGTCGCCTTGTCCAACCAATGCACGTTGCCCTGGTAGTCGGCCGTCACTACCGCGTTGTCGGTGAGAGCCACGGCAGAGAGCCCGCGATGGAGCAGCGCCTTTTGGCGCCAGACCTCTGCTCCCGTGCGGCGCCTCAAGGCGACGACCTCACCGGCCGCATTGGCGATATAGAGGGCGTCGTCATCGAGGGCAATGCCCCGATAGCTCGAAGCGTCGTGAGACCACCAAACCTGGCCCGTGTCGAGCGCGAGCATGGCGACGCGGCCCTGGAAACCTACTGTGAAGACATCCTGACCCGAGACGCGCGGTGTCGAATCGACGTCGACGAGGCGCTCCAGCTCAGTTCGGCCATGCGGGGGAGCCACCGTGGCCTCCCATTGCAGCGAGCCGTCATTCATGTTTACGGCGATGACCTTGCCATTGTCGAACCCACAAAGTGTGAGGTCGCCTGCGATCACGGGTCGTGAGGTACCGCGAAGCGAGAGGCGTGGCACCTGCTGCTCCTGGGTCCACAGATCGTGTCCGTCCTTCGGAGAAAGGGCGCGCAGCTTTCCATCTACGGTGCGCACGGCGACCGCACGGTCAGAGATCGCGGGTGCTGCGAGGATCTCGCCATTCAGCCGGACCCTCCAGAGGATCTTCCCGTCCGTCGCCGTGAGCGCAATAACCTCGCCCGCGCTCGTGCCGACTACAACCAGATCGCTGCTCGCGGCAGGACCGCCGGATATCGGAGCTTTTGTCTTCGTGCGCCAGACCGTGTGTCCTGACCCGAGTTCGAACGCAATGACCTCACCCTTGAAGCCGGCTGCGTAGACGCGGTTGCCTTCCGCCGCGAGCCCGAGCCCGAGACGCAGCACCTTGGCGCCCTTGTCGGGGACCGACGCACTCCAGACTCGATCGACCTTCAGGGTCGCATTAATCGGCGTGAGTACCGCCGGCGTATCGATATCTTTGTCTTTCGAGCAGGCCGCTACGAGAAGCAGCAGCCCAGCTACCGTGGTCCAGCGTCGCAGTTGTCGCATCGTTATTTTGCAGCCTGGGTCTGTGCCGTTGGAGTCGGTGCGGCAGGGGCGGATGGCGCGGCTACGGCCAGGAGATCTGCGATCTTCAGGTCGAGCAGCGATGTATCGGAACCGCCTCCAGTGTCCTTCGCGCGGGCCGTGCGGTACTCGGTCAGCGCCGCGGCCTTGTTGCCCTTCGCGAACTCAGCGTCCCCGCGGACCTCGTGAAAGAGAGGCTCAAAAGCGCCGGGGTCCACGCCGTCCAACGCGTTGAGCGCGTCGTCGGGCTTCTTCTGCGCGATCAGCACGCGCGCGAGCCGCAGCCGCGCCACCAGGGCGAGCTGCTTATCCTTCGAATGCTGGCTTACGGCCTGCAGCTCGGTGCTGGCCTTATCGAGCTCGTTGCTCTCGACATAGACACGCGCCACCGCGAGTCTCGCCTGGTCCGCGTAGGGGGTCGACGAGAAGTCGCGCTCGAGGTCGGCCAGAAGAATCAGGGCCCCCGTTCGGTCGCCCTTACCGAGGTCCGACAGCATCTGCTCGTACTTGGCGCTCGCCTGGCCGCTCACACTATCGATGTGAGCCTGCCACCATTGCCAGCCGGCGATACCAAGGGCACCCAGAACGACGCCACCGACAATCCATGCGCCGTTTTCGCGCAACCAGCCGGTAACCCGCTCCCACTGTTCTTTTTCTGACAGGTAATCTTCCAAAGGACCACTCCCCATTTATTCCGTGCGGTCCAGCGCCGCCGTGACGCCCGCCGCCAGTTCGGCGACCGGGCACTCGGTCTGACCTGCTTCCTGCCGCAAAGGTTTCACTCCGACCACGCCGCGCGCGAGTTCGTCGTCGCCGATGATGAGAGCCAGTGCCGCGCCGCTTCGATCGGCGCGGCGAAATTGCGTCTTGAAATTGCCGCCGCCCAGATTCAGCTCGAACCGCAGCCGCGGCAGCTCATCCCGGAGCCGTTCGACAATGGTCGGCCCGGCTGCAGCGGCGCGCGCGCCATTAACGACGATGTACACGTCCGCGCTCGCCGGCGCTGGCACCTGCTGCGCCTGCACAAGCAGCTCGACCGCGCGCTCTACGCCCATCGCGAACCCCACTCCCGGCGTCGGGTCGCCCCCGAGCTGGGCGATGAGCCCATCGTAACGACCGCCGGAGCATACGGCATCCTGAGAGCCGAGGGCGTCGGTAATCCACTCGAAGACGGTCCGGGTGTAGTAGTCGAGACCGCGGACGAGGCGCGGGTTCACGTGATACGGCACGCCGATGTCGTTGAGCGTGTTGCAAAGTGTGTCGAAGTGCTCGCGCGATTCCGGGTCGAGGTGATCGGTCAGGAGCGGCGCGCCTGCGATGATTTCCTGCATCTCCGGATTCTTGCTGTCGAGAATACGCAGCGGATTGCCTTCCAGACGGCGCTTGCTGTCAGCGTCGAGGCGTGACTCGTGCGCGCGGAAATACCCGACGAGCTTCTCGCGATAGACGTTGCGGGACTCCGGCGTGCCCAGGGAGTTGATGTTGAGTTTGACGCGCTCGATGCCGAGCCTGCGCCACATGCGCGCCGTCATCGCAATCAGCTCCACGTCGACGTCGGGCCCGGTGAAGCCGATGGCCTCTACATTGATCTGGTAGAACTGCCGGTAGCGGCCTTTCTGCGGCCGCTCGCGCCGGAACATCGGGCCCGTGCACCAGAGCTTGTGGCGCGCACCGCGCAACATGCCGTTGGAGATCAACGCGCGCATGACGCCCGCTGTTGCTTCGGGTCGCAGGGCGAGGCTGTCTTCTCCCTGGTCGATGAAGGTGTACATTTCCTTCTCGACCACGTCGGTGAATTCACCGATCGCGCGCTTGAAGAGCTCGGTGTGCTCCACGATCGGCACCCGTATCTCTTCAAATCCGTACTCCGTGAGCAGGTCGCGCACGGTGCGCTCGAGATGTTGCCAGGCGCCGATCTGCGCCGGCAGCACATCGTTCATTCCACGGATAGCCTGTATCTGCTCGACCAACTCATTCTCCGTCGGATGCGGGGCTCGCGGGGGCGGTCCGTCCGTGCGCGTTGATGACAAACCGCGCGCTTCCGTCGGACTGAACGGCGGCCGGTATCAACGCCGGACGACCGTTGTACTCGACGGCAACTCCTGAGGCATTGCCGAGGATGACACGGAGTGGGGCCGGACCCCTCATCGTGTGCGCCGAGGCCGCCGCACCCACGTCATAAAACAAACGCTGGCCCGAGGCGTCGTAGACTTCGGCCCAGCTGTCGGATGAGAATTTCAGGGTGAGCTCGCCGTCCTTCCCGCGCCGCGCCGGCGGGGGTGCGGTAGCGTTCGAGCCGGCGGCGGCGGGAGGCGCGGCGAGCGGCGGCGAAGTGTTTGTGGCGACCGGTTGGGCGCCTTTTGCCGGTGTCCCACCCTTCGCGGCGGCGCCCGCTCCGCCCTTCTGGCCTCGCTGCGGCGACGGCTCGGGTGTTGGCGCGGGCAGTGCGACCGGAGATTCGCTCCCGGCGCCGGTGTTAGCCGCCGTCGCGGGAGTCGTCTGAGCCGCGCCGGCCCCCGGCTCGCTGTTGGATTCCGCCGTGTTACTTTCGAACCTGTTGTGAACCGGTGTGGGTTGTACCTTGTCGACTGACAGAGTGAGCACCCACCAGACCGTTCCGACGAGCGCGACAGCCACCAGCCCGATGACTGCCGGGCCCACGAGCTTGCCCGAATCGTTGCCGGGCTCCATTCTCGCGATACGGGTCAGGTCAGGTTGCGCCGGCGCGGCCCGGGTTGCATCGGCATAGAGCTGCTGCAGCTCCGCGGCCGACTCGTCAACCAACTCCGCGTAGTGCCGCAGATGACCGCGGGCGTAGACGGGCGCGCCGAGAGCGGCGAAATTCTCGGCCTCGAGAGACTCGAGGATCCGGGCGTCCACGTGCATCCGCTCGGCAGCCTGCAGTAGGGTCAGGCCTTTCTTCTCGCGCGCCGCCCGCAGCCGCGTACCGATACCGGCGCGTATGTCGCCGCCTGCTTCCGCCGCCATGGGAATCAACCCGGGTTGTGTTCGAGGTCGGCCAGCGCTTTCGCCTGGGCCGAGCTCGGAAAATTGAGGCGCAGCTTGCGCGAGTACAGCAACACCGCAACCCGGTCGTTCTGTGCGTGCGCAATGCGGACTCCGAGCAGCAGCAGGTCCGGAGTTTCCTCGAAAGCGTTCAGATAAGTGTCGACCTGGGCGCGCGCATCGGCCACGTTGCCCTCGCCAAACTCCAGGTCGGCCAGCTGGTAGACGGCTTCCGAGAAATTCGGCCGCAGCTGCAGCGCCTGTTTGAAGTTCTTGGCGGCGTCGGCATTGCGCTTCGCCCTACGCAGACACACCCCGGCGTTCGTGTAGGCGACCCAGGGAGTACGGTAGAGGGCGTTACGCGCGACCGCCTCGAAGCGGCGCACACCGTCGTCGGCGCGCCCCAACTGGCACAGGTAGACGGCGTAGTTGTTGGAAACGTCCGGATCGTCCGGCGCCAGGTGCAGCGCGGTCTGGTATTCGCTGTCGGCCAGTTTCGTCTCGCCCATGCGATCGAACAGCATGGCGCGGGCGCTGTGAACTTTCGGATTATCGGGACTTTCCTGCAACGCGCGATCCAGTTTCTCTTTCGCCAGCGGCACATCGCCCTCGCGCAGGTACGCGATACCGAGCTGCGTGTTGTAGTCGGAGGCGTCGCCCTTCTTTCTCGTCGCGCGCTTCTGGCTGGCGCAGCCGTCCAGAGCGACTGCGGCAACGACCGTAACGACTATCACCCACACGCTGTGCAGCGGCAGCGTTCCGAACCGGTAACCTGCTTTGCGTGCACTCATTGCTGGACCGCCACCCCGAATGTTTTATTGCCGAGCCGCACGGTGGTGCGGTCGATGACGCGACCCGCGAGCTGTCCGCAGGCGGCGTCTATGTCGTCACCGCGTGTACGGCGAATCGTCGCCAGCACGCCACGTTGAATCAACTCGTCGCGAAATCTTTCGATGACCACGCGCGGCGAGCGCTGGTAGCGCGTGCCGGGAAAGGGATTGAAGGGAATCAGGTTCACCTTCGCGGGATGCCCCTTCAGCAGAGCGGCGAGCGCGCGTGCCTGCGCCGGGGAGTCGTTCACGCCTTCCAGCATGACGTACTCGAAAGTCACGCTCCGGCCGTTCTGCTCGTCGATGTAGTGCCAGCAGGCGTCCAGGAGCTCGGCGATCGGGTGTTTGCGGTTTATCGGCACCAGCTCGCTACGCAACTCGTCGTCCGGCGCGTGCAACGAGACGGCCAGCGCCACGTTGGTTTCCTCGGCAAGCTTGTAGATCTGTGGCACCAGGCCGGAAGTCGACAGCGTCACCCGGCGCCGCGACAGGTCGAAACCGTAGTCGTCCATGAGGATCCGCACTGCCGGGATCACATTGCGGAAGTTCGCGAGCGGTTCGCCCATTCCCATGAGCACGACATTGGTCACGATCCGATCGCCACCGGCCTCGAAGCCCAACTCTTTCTTCGCGAGCCACACCTGGCCGACGATCTCGGCAGTGGTGAGGTTGCGGTTGAAGCCCTGTTGCGCGGTCGAGCAAAAGGAGCAGTCGAGAATGCAGCCCACCTGCGATGAGATGCACAGCGTGCCCCGATCCTTCTCGGGAATGAAGACCATCTCGAACGCCTGCGACGAGTCGGCGCTCAACATCCACTTACGGGTGCCGTCGGAGGAGTGTTGCATCGTCACGATATCCGGCGTACGGATTTCCGCGACCTCGGCCAGCTGCGCGCGGAAGTCCTTCGCCAGGTCCGTCATGTTGGCGATCGAGCCCTCGCCACGCTTGTAGACCCAGTTCAACAACTGGCGGGCGCGGAAGGGCTTGCTGCCCAACTCCGCCACGAACCTCTCGAGCGCGTCGCGAGGCAAACCCAAGAGGTTAGTTGTGGCGGGTGAGGTCATAACGGCGCGGGCGCGGCATCAGCCGCGCGAGTGCAACTCCGTCGTGCGGAAGAAATAGGCGATCTCGGTCGCGGCGTTCTCGGGCGAGTCGGAGCCGTGAACGACGTTCTGCTCGATGCTCAGGGCGAGGTCGGCGCGAATCGTGCCGGCAGCGGCCTTCTTCGGGTCGGTGGCCCCCATGATCTCGCGGTAGCGCGCGATGGCATTCTCGCCTTCGAGCACCTGCACGACGACAGGGCCGGAGGTCATGTACTTCACGAGGTCCTTGAAGAACGGACGCTCGCGGTGCACGGCGTAGAAGCCTTCGGCCTCACGCTGCGACAGGTGCAGCATGCGGGCGGCGATGATAGACAGGTTCGCCTTCTCGAGCCGGCTATAGACCTGGCCGATGAGATTGCGGCTTACGCCGTCCGGCTTGACGATGGACAGGGTGCGCTCGTGCGCCATTTCGCTTTGACCTTTTCGAAAAAATTGAGGCAGGTTGCGGGAAAACGTGTCTGGCGCGGGCAAGCCCGGCACCACCGGACGTGGCCGGTCGGGTTCAACGCCGTGAGGCGCCATACCCTAGCTCACCAGTTTACCCCGGAGGGAGCACCCGCGGCAATTTTGCCAAAAGCGGAAGTGCTGATTT
>DATMQL010000276.1:0-31319 GCA_035566815.1 Steroidobacteraceae bacterium
CCTCCTTGGTTTCGGCAAACGGACCATCGGTGATCATCGCTAAATCCTCTCGCAACTTCACTCGTGCGCCCGAAGCGTCACTCTTGAGGGATTGACTCATCACGAGCAAGCCGCGTTGCTTGAGGTCCTCGCTGAAGTTCACCATGCGCGTGTAGACGGCGCGGCCCTCGGCATCCGTCCGAGTATCCCGCTGTCCCTGAGGTTCAACCACCAGAAGCATATACGCCATGACATTCCCCGTCCGTACCGCTGGGAAAGAGGAGAAGTATCGCTGATTTCATGCGCAGGAGTCTCCTGGTCCTGACCGCGCCCTGGGTTCCCGCTTATGATGCGAAAACCACCGAACGGGAGCGCTGCATGCCCTTTGCGATCGATCGAAGGCGCCTGATCGCCAATTTGACCGGCAGCGTACTGACCTTATCGATCTGCAGCGGTGCCCGAGCGTCAAAGGGCGCCGAGCCGCGCATCGACGCCGGGCGACTGCAGGGCACCCTGGAAGAGTTGAGCACCTTCGGCCGACCGGCCGGCGGGAGCTTTGCGGACGGCGTCAGCAGGGTGGCCTACTCCGATGCGGACATCGCCGGCCGCGCCTATGTCATGGGACTCATGAGGGATGCCGGTCTCGCTCCGGCTATCGACCCGGCCGGCAACATCATCGGCCGGCGCGCCGGGCTCGACGGGGCGGCGCGACCCATTCTGATGGGCTCGCATATTGATTCAGTCCCGAGCGGCGGCAATTTCGACGGCGATGTGGGCTCGATGGCGGCCATCGAGGTGGTACGCACATTGAACGACCACCAGGTCAGGACCCGCCATCCCCTCGAGGTCACCCTATGGTCGAACGAAGAAGGCGGCCCGTTTGGCAGCGCCGCGGTCGTCGAACCGGTGACCCAAGAGACGTTGGCATTGCCCTTCAACGGAGTGACCATGCGCGACGGTCTACGCCGCATCGGTGGTGATCCGGATCGAATTGCCCAGGCGGTGCGGCCCGCCGGCTCGTTGCATTGCTACCTGGAACTCCACATCGAACAGGGTGGCATCCTGGCGAATTCGGCCATTCCGATCGGTGTTGTGGATGGCATCGTCAGTATCGACGAGTATGTCGTCGAGGTGCATGGCTTTGCCAATCACGCCGGGACGACCCCCATGGGAGAGCGTCGCGATGCGCTGCTCGCGGCCTCGAAATTGGTCGAGGCGGTCCGGGAAATCACCACGCGCGCACCCGGGCGGCAAGTGGGCACTGTCGGGCGTTTTCAGGTCTTTCCGAACGCGCCCAACGTCATCCCAGGACTCGTCAAACTCTCCATCGAATTTCGTGACCTGTCTGCCGATACGGTTGCGAGACTCGGCGCGGAAATCACCACACGCGCGCGTGAAATCGCCGGGCAAACCGACACCGAGATTTCGCTACAGCGCATAGCGCATGATCCGCCAGCGCTCGCGGACCCGTTGATTCAGGAGCAAATCGAGGCGGCCGCGGCGACTCTGAACCTCAAAACCATGCACCTGCCGAGCGGCGCAGGTCACGACGCGCAGTTCCTGGCCAAACTCGGGCCCATGGGCATGATTTTCGTGCCGAGCATCGGCGGCATCAGTCATTCACCCAAAGAGCTTTCCCGCTGGTCAGACTGTGCGAACGGCGCTGACGTACTCCTGCGGACGGTGCTGCGAGTTGATCGCGCCAGGTTGCAAGCAGCCCCTTAGCCGCGGCGCATTTCACGATGCTTTCTTGCAGGTAGATGGAAACTACGTGCTCGCCGCAGTGGCGACAGGCGTGATCGCCTCTGCCATCGTTGCCGCGGAATCACATTAACCCGCATTTCTACGCGCGGAGGAAGCGCCGGACTCAATCCGGCGCTTCACGCATTCACAGCTGCGCCGCGATCGAGCCGCCGTCCAAAAACCTGCACACCAGTTCGGCTGCGCGCTCGGCGCCGTCCTGCGCGACGACTTGCGCAGCCACCTCCGCCGCTCTCGCTGCGTAAGTCGAGTCAGCGAGTAGCGGCTCGAGCGACCGGGCCGCTGTCGCCGGTTGGTATTGTCGGCAATGCAGCGAGTGCCCGACGCCGAGCCGTGCGGCACGAGCCGCGTTGTCAAACTGATCGGCATAGAATGGAACAATCAATTCAGGGCGTCCGGCTCGCAAAGCCTGTGCAAGCGTACCCACTCCGCCTTGATGCACTACCGCGGCGGCGCGTGGGAAAAGTTGCGAGTGTGGAACGTAGCGGCACGCCAGAAAATCGCCGCCCCGGTCCTCCTGTAGGATGGGATCGACACGATCGCCCATGAGAAGGATCGCCCGGCGACCCAGTTTGCGAGCGGCTGCAAGGCTGTCACGATAAAAAGTCTCGGCGCCTGCAGAGTTCACGACCATACTTCCGAGCGTAAAGACGATCGGCGCGCTCCCGCGGGTCATAAACTGCTCGATCTCGGGAGCGAGCTCGCTCCGGCCACCGCCTTCATGGTCGTAGTACGCGAATCCAACGACCTCACTCGGCGACGGATAATCCGGCTGAGACGCCCCCAGGAGCGGCGAATAAAGACCGATGGCCCCGGCCCGCGTGAATTGGCCGTCGAAGAAGACATCGCCCCCGTCGTTCGGAAGGCCTATCTCGGCGCGAAATACCCGAATTGGACGCGTCAGCCATCGCACCAGTGTGCGCTTGCCAAAGTTGAAAACCGCGCGAGTGACCTTTGGACCCAACTTCCGCAGCAGCGGGCCCAGCCACGTGAGGTGCGGGACGACCGGCGGATCATAGGCTGACATGAACATCATCGGTTGGAGCACGATCGCAATACACGCAATCCGCTCCTTCTCGGCAGCAAGCCGGGCACCGAATGCAATGCTGCTCGAGATCACCAGGTCCGCGCCACGCTGGAGGGTCAATGCATTTTCATAGGCCGTGCGCAGATAGGGAAACAGGACCTTACGGAACAGGAACTCCTCGGATTCAATGACACGGCGGAACACCTCGGCCTGTTCCATTCCCAGGTCGTTGAACACTTCGGTAAATGCGGGTCGGGTCGCTTGGAATTCGAGGCCTTCGGACTCGACCTTTTCCTGGTATTCAGGAAACGAGGCGATAACCGCGGCGACGTTGCGGCGCTTGAGTTGCAAGGCAAGCGCAATGAAGGGGTGCAGGTCCCCGAGTGATCCGATCGTATTCAGTACGACGCGATGTTGTCGAGCGATCAATCGAATACGAACCGGTAAACAACCCCCTGGTACGGGGGCTTCCACTGGTCGAACGCCCCCGTCACGAACACTGTTCGTGCACCGTCAGGACCAAACGCAATGTTGGTCACATAGGGGACCGCCACGTTGATTGTTCGCGATAGGTGGCGGTCCTCTCCTACTACCAGCACGCGGCCGGAGCCATTTTGTGCGATGTAGTAGTTACCGTCGGGACCCAGCTTGAATCCGTCCGGCCCGTTGTAGGCATCCTGATTCGGGGTCGGCGGGGCTAGATCCTGCATGCGCGCCCAGACCCGTCGCTCGCCGAGAGACCCATCGGCATGCACAGAGAAGGCGAGAATCCGTCCCGCCAACATCTCCGCGACCAGCAAGGACTTGCCATCCTTCGAAAGTGTCAGCCCGTTGGGATAGTGGATGGTATTCGCGACTTCGGTAAGTTTGGCATCACCGGCGCCCAGGTGGAGCACGGCACCCGTAATGGGGGCTGCGACATCGTAAGTGCCCGATGCGGAGAAATAGATTCCGCCATGACCGTCGGCGGTAAAATCATTCGGGCCGTGGAACGGGCGGCGCCCGCTGTCCGTGGAGACCGCTCGCACCTCTCCACCGTGCTCATCGAGTTCGATCAGGGAGTTAGCGTCGTAGCAAGCGACCAGCAAGTGCCCTTTGCCGAACTCGATCAGTCCACTTGGGCCGCAGCCCTCTTTCTTCCAGTACTGTCGGACCTTGCTACCGTCCCACGACTTGATATCGTTCCCAGCGTACTCGACATAGAACAGTACGCCGTTGTGCCACAGCGGGGCTTCCGGATACACCGCCGCGTTGTCCACGACGGTGCCCTCTGCTTGGGCTCCCCCTGACACGTCGATGATAACCTTGCCCCGGGCGTGCCCCTGCTCCAGGTAGCCGATGGCTGCCGCAGTGTCGCTCAATTTGTAATGCCGGTCGATGACCGACACCAGCTTTCCGGTTTCCATGAGCTGGCGCAGCGTTTCCAGATCGTTCTGGTTCAAGTCCGCCAGCATGAAGATCATCTTCTGGCTGACAAAGGGTGAAAGCAGCAGCGCTTTGATCGCTCCTCCCAAAGGCCCGAGCCACGGGTCGTCGCTGGGTCCGCCGACCATCACCAGCCTGCCCGTCGGAGTCAACACGCGCCGATATTCCGACAGCGAATGACTCCCAACGCTGTCGATAATCAGGTCGTAGTGTTGCGAGCCGCGCGTGAAATCCTCGCGCGTGTAGTCAATGACACGATCCGCGCCGATCGAGCGCGCCATGGCCACGTTTCGGGTGCTGCATACAGCGGTCACGTCAGCACCCAGAGCCTTCGCAATTTGCACGGCGAACGGACCCACACCTCCCGACGCCCCGTTGATGAGCACCTTTTGCCCGGCCTGAACCATCCCTTTATCACGCAGGGCCTGTAACGCTGTGATGGCCGCAATGGGCACCGCCGCCGCCTGCTCAAATGTCATGTTCGCCGGCTTCAGCACCACCGACCCATTGGCTCGAACGGTCACATATTCTGCGAACGCCCCGTCCGCACCGCCGAACACTTCGTCGCCGGGCTTAAACCGCTGGACGCTCTTTCCGACCGCCTCGACCGTACCCGCGAAATCAACGCCCAGCCGGACGTCTTCGGGCACGCCATACCCGGAGCCCCCCGCGCGCATGATGTATGGCTTGCCCCGCATGTAGTGCCAGTCCAGCGGGTTGACGGATGCCGCATGCACCTTGACCAGCAATTGGCCATCCGCCGGGGTCGGCTTCGCAATGTCTTCGACCTTGACGACCTCGGGCCCGCCGTAACACCGATAGACGATCGCCTTCATCGGTTGCGCATTGGCGGGCAAGGCCGCAGCAGCGCCACACGGCGAATCGTGGCTCAGCCGCCATGCCAGCGTTCCCAAGGCCACGACCACCAGCAACAAAACGACGCTCAGCACCTTGGATCGTCGAGTCATGGTTTCATTTCCGCCCGCGGGGTACTGCCGCGCTTATTCCATGACTATCGCCCGCCGACGACTAGCTGACCAGCCCCCTTGCGACGAACACCTGCCGGGCCCCGCCAGGATGACGATTCCAACCGGCGCAAACGAAATCATCAAAAATCAGGTTTCCTTGACCTTGTTACAGTCGGAAACCGGTGCGCTCGAGCGTCATTGGGTGAAGCCCCTCAATTCGGGGCCCACTCTACCCCCCGGAGGTCGAAATGAGACTCTACGAATTTGCTCCCACCCGATCGATCCGCGCACGCTGGACGCTCCAGGAGCTGGGCGTCGACTTCGAGCCGATTACCGTCAATCTCATCAGGGGGGAGAACCGACTACCCGAATTTCTCAAGATCAACCCCGCCGGCAAGGTCCCGGTACTGGTCGATGGCGACCTGGTGCTGACCGAATCCATCGCCATCGTGATGTACCTGGCGGAGAAGTACCGTGACAAGGGCCTCCTGCCCACCGATCCCGTGCAACGTGCCGAACTCAATCGCTGGCTTCTGTTTACGGCGACCGAGCTCGAGCAGCCTCTGTGGCGCATCGCCCGGCACACGTTCCTGTATCCCGAGCGCGATCGTCTGCCCGCGGACGTGACTCTCGCCGGCAACGAGTTCAGGAGCATGGCCGCTATAGTGGAACAACACATGCAACAGCGGCAATTCGTCGTCGGTAGTGTTGTAACCGTCGCCGATTTCGTGCTCGCCTACACGCTCGACTGGGGCAATGAAGCCGGGCTCCTGGGCCATTGCCCGAAACTGCTCGCCTACATGGAGGAAATGTATCGCCGCCCGCACGCTCCTTCGCGCATCGCCGCAGCGCTTCGGAGCGTCAGGGCATGAGCGCCTGTACGGCTAATACGCCAGCGCGCACCCGTCGGCGCGCATCTCGCTCGCCGCCGCATACACCCGATCCTTGCCGTCCTGTCGGTTCTCGATACATTCATAGCGACCGAAGCCCCCGTCCGATTCGCCAATCTTCCAGCCCATCGCCGCCAGCCCGGCCCGTGTTGCCGCGGGTATGCCGGTCTCGAGACGCAAGAGTCCGGTGGGCCCCAGACCGACTTCATCCTCGCCCATGGACTGAGATGAGCCTTCATGGTGCCAGCGCGGGCTGTCTCCGGCGGACTGGACCTCGAGGCCATAGTCGCAGCGGTTCACCATGATCTGGGTCTGCCCCTGCGGCTGCATGTCACCGCCCATGACCCCGAAGCTCATCCAGGGCTTGCCATCGCGAACGGCAAAACCGGGAATGATGGTTTGGAACGGCCGCTTGCCCGGGGCGTAGATGTTGGGGTGTCCGTCGACGAGGCTGAAGAGTTGCCCGCGATCCTGAAACATGAAGCCCAGGCCGTCGGCCACCAGGCCACAGCCCATGCCGCGGAAGTTGGATTGGATCATTGAGATCATCAAGCCGTCCGCATCAGCGGCGGTAAAGTAGGTCGTGTCGCCGTGCGAAGGAGCCTGACCCGGGTGCACCGGGGTCAGGATGCGGTCCGGGCGGATGAGCTTGGCCCGCTGCGCGGCGTAGTCCTTGGAGATGAGCCACTCGACCGGGATTTGCGAGAAATGCGGGTCGGCGTAGTAACGCGCGCGGTCTTCGTAGGCGAGGCGCTTCGCTTCCACCTGCAGGTGCAGCGACAACGGTGACTGAAACCCGGCACCGCGCATATCGAACTGCTCGAGTATATTGAGCATCTGCAGAGTCGCGATGCCCTGCGTGTTGGCGCCGAGCGCATAAACATCAACGCCACGGTAATTCGTTTTGTAAGGCTCTACCCATTCACTGTGATGCGCGGCGAGGTCCTCTGCGCTCAGCCAGCCACCGATGCGTTTGAAATAGGCGTCGATGGTCTGAGCGATCGGCCCCTTGTAGTACGCATCACGTCCACCTGCCGCGATCATGCGATAGGTACGCGCGAGGTCGGGATTGCGGAACACAGCCCCGTTGGCCGGTCCATCGCCGTAGGTATGAATGGCGTTATCGAACTCTTCGATATCCGCGCGCCGCTTGCTGAAAGCGGCCATGCCGCCGCGTATGTAGTGGGCGATCATGTCGGGAACCGGCGTGCCCGCCTCGGCCATATGGATAGCCGGCGCGAACAAGTCCGCCCATTTCAGCCGCCCATAGCGCTGATGTAGCGTCCACCAGGCATCGCAGGCACCGGGTGTGGACACAGGTATCGCCCCGACGGGCGGCAAAGAGCCATTTTTTGCCCGCGAGCGTGCGATCTCGAGAGTGAGCTTCCGCGGTGACGCGCCCGATCCCGCCAGTCCCACCACTTTGCCCTGCTTCGGATCCCACAACATGGCGAAACAATCGCCACCTATTCCGCTCGACGTCGGCTCGAGAAAGCCGAGACAGGCGTTCATGGCGACAGCGGCGTCGACCGCGGAGCCACCGCGCTTGAGAATCTCGATGCCGGTCTGAGTCGCCAACGGATGCGCGGTCCCCGCCGCTCCGGAAGTGCCGTAGACGGCGGTTCGCGACGCGAAACTCGCTCCCGTCACGCGGTCGCCACTGTGCACGTCATTGCGGATGAACCGCTCCTCGCCAGGTGCCCACGCCGGCGGCCCCGCAGTTTGTCCCGATGAGGGGGTCGCACCGGCACCCTCTGCGCTCTCCACGCTTCCTGCCAAAAGAGGCGCAGCGACAGCGGCGGCAGGAACAGAGGCGAGGAATCTTCTTCTTTGCATCAGGCTCTCCAATGGCGAGTCCCGAGCGTGGCGCAGCATTTTCTCGAATGCAAGCGTTTGCGGGAAACCAACAGCGCCGGCCACCAGGGCGCCCGACAACGTTTGCCAAAGCGACGAATTTTCGCCACGCTACGACTAATGTCGAGTGCGATTAAATATGCTCGCGCGATCGCTATCGCAGCGGCGGCTATCGCGCTACGTTGGTTGCTGATTCCCTGGCTCGGGTCGGACGTTCCTTACGCGACGCTGATCGGAGCGATCGCCATCGCGGTCTGGATGGGCGGGTGGGGACCGGCGCTCGCCGCAGCGGTCTTCGGGTTCGTCGGCACCGCATTCATCATCGAGAGGCCGCTCGGCAGTCTCCCGGTCGATCGCAACCACACGCTCGTGGGCGTGACGCTGTACGCCGTGACGTGCTTGCTCATCATTGTCCTCGGCGAAGCGATGCGCCGGGCTCGTGACGCCTATCGCCGCTCCCAAGAGCGCTTCCTGCGCTCCCAGGAGGTCGCGATTCAAGGCTACGCGCTACTCAAGACCCGCCGCGACCGCGCCGGGAAGATCGTCGACTTCGACTTCGAGTACATCAACCCGCTCGGCGCTGCCATCGGCCGGTCCGAGCCGGAGCGAGTCGTGGGCCGCCCCCTGACGATCGTGATGCCCGGCGCCTGCGCTGCGGGACTGCTCGAGGCCGCGAGCGAAGTCATCAAGACCGGCGCGCCAGCGGATATCGAGCTCGCCGACTCGAGCGTCTCGCCTGCTGCGTGGATCCGGTACCTGATCGTGAAGGTGGAGGACGGGCTGGCGGTGTCCTTCTCGGACATCACTCAAACCAAGCAACTGGCCTTGGAGCTGAAGCAACGCGCGGCGGACCTGCAACGGACGAACGCCATCAAGAGCCTGTTTCTGGCCACCCTCTCCCATGAATTGCGCAATCCCCTCGCGCCCCTGCGCTACGGGCTCGCGATTCTCAAGACCCGCATGCCGGACGACCTGGGTGAAGTCCAGGCCATGATGGAGCGCCAGGTCCGGATGGCGACCCGATTGATCGATGATCTTCTGGATGCGGCGCGGATCGATCGGGGCAAGCTGGAATTGCATCGGGAAAGGGTGGCGATCGACACGGTCATCAGCGCCGGAATCGAGACCGCGCGGCCGAACATCGAAGGCCGGTCGCACGAGCTGCTGGTACGACACGCCCCCCGCCCTCTCTATGTCGACGGCGACTCCATCCGGCTCGTCCAGGTTATTGCCAACCTGCTGAACAACGCGGCGAAGTTCACTCCGCCCAAGGGTCGCATCGAGATCTGGGTGCGCGCGAAAGCCGAGCACGTAATCATCCGCGTACGCGATAACGGCCTCGGAATCGCACACGCCGATCTCGGAAGTATTTTCGACATGTTCGTTCAGTTGGGCTCGAGTGAGACCCACTCCGTGGCTGGGCTAGGTCTCGGACTGGCGCTCGCCCGATCCTTGATCACGCTGCACGGTGGAGAGATCACGGCGCATAGCGCCGGCCTGCGCAAAGGCAGCGAGTTCAGAATTCGCCTGCCCCTGGCAGATACCCCCGCGTATAGCGGTAATGAGCCCGAAACCGCGCGTCCGGCTCATACCGCGCGGCGGATCTTGATAGTCGACGACAATGTCGACGCCGCGACCGGTCTCGCCACCCTCCTGGAGTACAAGGGACACTCCGTCCGGACCTGCTTCGATGCAGCGACCGCGTTCGAGGTCGCCACCCACTCGCCGCCCGAGATCGCGTTCATCGATCTGAACATGCCGGACCCTGATGGAGTCGAGCTCGCGCGGATGATCCGGCGACAACCCTGGGGCGAAAACGTGAAGCTCATCGCACTCACCGGTATGGGGCAACCCGCCGACGTGGAGCGCACGCGTGCAGCCGACTTTGACCAGCACATGACCAAACCCGCCGACCCCGACGATCTGTTGCGGGCCATTGCTACACCTCGCCAGGTGGCGCCACCGCCTGTCACACGAGGTGTTGGCGACGACCTCGCCATCGCCGAGCGCTTCAGCTGACAGTTCCCTAACGGACATTGCCCGCGCATCGGTCAACAACGTCGCCGATCACCGTCGGTTATCGACGCCCAGCCTTAGGACCACCATTGCGACCATTTCTAAGACAAATTGGAGAAATGTGTCCGATGTCTTGTACAAACTTCTGGTAGTTTCGCGAACTATCGCCTACCTTTCTCTGTCAATTGGGGGATTGACTCAGACGGTGTTTAGAAGTTTTGCGTAAGGGGCCATCGAGCCCAGCACCGCGGCTTCAGGCCTGTTCCGGGCGCTTTGATCCTGACGAGTTACGGTACCGTACAGACTGCGGGGGTCTGCGGGTTCTACTCATATGTACGGTACCGCACCGACCGCGGGGGGTCCGCGGGTTCTATTCAAACGAAAAACGTCCGACGCTAATTCGAGGTGTTTTATCGCTTCTCCAATGCAGCTCCTGAAGGACCAGAAGCAGGCCCTCATCCGTCAGCACACCCAGCCCGATGACCTCAAGGGACTGTTCCAGGTTCTGACCACCCTGGCGGCCCTGGCGCTACTTTGGCTGCTCGCTATCGCAAGCACCGGCATTTCGCTCTGGCTCACTGCCATCGTGGTATTGGCCATGTGCCTGTTTAACTTGCGCGTGTTCGCTCTCATGCACGAGTGCGGCCACGGCAGCCTGTTCCGCAGTCAACGGCTCAATCGCGGCTTCGGGTTCGTCCTGGGTGTCGTCGCCGGGATGCCGCAGTATGTCTGGGCGCGGAATCACGACTATCACCATACCCACAACGGCAACTGGCAAAAGTATCGTGGACCCTACACGACCATGTCGATCGGCGAATATGCGGCCCTGACTGACCTGCAGCAGCGTCTCTACCAATTTAAATGCAGCATCCTGCTGGCGCCCCTCGTTGGTTTCATCTACCTGATTTTCAACCCGAGATACACGTGGCTGCGGGGAAGCGTCGCCCTCGTGACTCACATCGTCAGGAACAAGATCGCGCAGCCTGGCGTGTCGCTGCAGTCCCACGCCGCCAGTTTCAAAACACGCTACTGGAAATCGGATAAAGAGTACTGGCACATGTTCTGGAACAATGCCGTACTGCTGAGTTGGTGGGCAGTGATGTGTTGGGTCGTCGGGGCCTCGCTATTCTTCCCCATCTACCTCATCAGCGTCTCCCTCGCGGGCGGCGCCGGCATCGTACTGTTCACCGTCCAGCACAACTTCGAGCACGCCTACGCGAGCGACGATGCGGACTGGGACTACGACAGCGGCGCCATCAACGGGACGAGTTTCCTGATCCTGCCGGGATTCCTGAACTTTTTTACCGCCAATATCGGCTATCACCACATTCACCATCTCTCGCCGCGGATTCCGAACTACTGCCTGGTCGAGTGTCACAACACCTACCCGCACCTGTTTACGGATGTCAGACGCCTGCGATTGTCCGACGTGCAGAATTCCTTGAAATGCATTCTCTGGGACACGAGGGCGCAGCGGATCATCACGGTAGCGGAGTACCGCGCCATGGCGACAGTGACAGCCTGAGTCAGCGCGTGCCGACTACCGCGTGCCGTAGAGCCGGTCTCCCGCATCGCCGAGCCCGGGCAGAATGTACCCGTGATCATTCAACTCCGGATCGATCGACGCGGTCCACACGCGGACCTCCGGGTGGTGGGCGTGAAGCTTCGCCAATCCCGGCTGGGTGGCGAGCAGGCAGACAAAACGTAACTCGCCGGCGCCGTGCTCCTTGAGGCGGTCGATCGCGGCAACCGCGGTGTTGCCGGTGGCGAGCATGGGATCGACAGCGATGACGACCCGCTCGGCCAGGTTGGTCGGGGCCTTGAAGTAATATTCGACCGCGACCAGGGATTCCGGGTCGCGATACAGCCCGATGTGGGCCACCCGGGCGGACGGCACCAGGTCGAGCATGCCCTCGAGAAGCCCCATGCCGGCGCGCAAAATCGGCGCGAACACCAGTTTCTTGCCAGACAGCACACTCGCGCGCATCGGCATCAAGGGCGTCTCGATGTCGAGCGGATCGAGCGGCAGATCGCGCGTCACCTCATAGCAGAGCAACGTGGCAATCTCACGCAGCAGCTGGCGAAACCCCTTGGTCGAAGTGGTCTTGTCGCGCATCAGTGTCAGTTTGTGCTGGACCAGCGGATGCCCCACCACAGTTACGTTGTTCATTAAAACACCGTCCCATCACTGGAGATCTGAAAGGGGGGACCCGCGGCGGCGCGTTTCTCGCGGGCGATCAGGCGGCCCGCGGCCCAGGTACCGCCCTCGAGCACCCGCGGGAGCGGAAACTCCTCCGCGGCGAGCCCGAGTCGCGCGGCGACCAGCGGCGCGATCTCGTCGAGCAACGCGACCGTAGCGGAGCGCCAACCCACGACGAACGGATCCGACACACTGTAGGTCCGGGTAAACGCCGCGGCGTCACGGGGCACGAGCACGCCCATGTCCACAAACAGGCCACCGTTGCGATATTCGGCCAGTCCCGTCAGGGCACCAACATCCACAACCGTCAGGCCGGCATTCTCCAACGGCTCGATCAGCGAGTACGCCAGCCATTGCGATAACTTATGCAGCGGCACGAAACCGTCCGCGGGTCGCTCGCTCCGCAGAGGCGGATACGCCCAACAATCCCCGAGCGGAACACCATCCAGCACCGGACGGTTCGGCCATATCGATCCGAGGCCCTCCAGCAGGACCTCGAGAATGGTGGCCGCGGCGATCCGACCTTGCGGCGAAGCGCGGGCTGTCAGCACGTCGAACAGCCCACCGGGCCGTGGCAGGTCGGCCAGGGCGAACAGGTCCGGGCGGCTCAGCGTAGCGCTACCCAACCGATTCAACAGCGCGGCACGCCCACTCGATCCCTGCAGGAGATTGCCATCGCGCGACTGAAACGCTTCATCCACGGCTCGCGCGTCGAGGCGGGCAAGTGCCGCCGCATCGGCGCGCAGTGGATCGCGAGGATCGTCCGACAGGCCGCCGCGCTCAAACCAACGAAGACTCGCTAGCGCAAGGCCCTCCGACCGCCCGGCGGTCAGACCGGTAGCAGCGTCGTGGTACCGCCATTCCGGACCCGCGCCCGCATCGAGCAATACAGATGTTATAGCGAGATCGAAAGCAGCCCGCGCGGCGACCGCGGACCCGCCCCCTGCTCCCTCCCACGACCTGTTGGCCGCGATGGCGCTCCAAAGATCCCGACCGTCAAACACAAAGTGCCGCCAGCGCGCGTGAAACGGTGGGTGCAGTGTGGGATACCGATCGCGCACGACCTTTCCCACGAACTCGGCCGTGGCCGGCAACCGACCCATATCGACTGTCCAATCATCCAGGGAGCGATCGAGTGCCAAGGTCAGCACGCGACGCGCCGTGCTGCGCACCGCCGCCGCGGAAAGCAGCGAGCGCGCGCTATCGTCTCGCGAGCCTTCGGCCCGCTGCTCAATAGTCCTTGAGATCACGCCCAACCACGCATGCGAGGTCGTCCACAACCGCGTCCGGTGTGAAATAGCCTGCTGCTTTTTTAGCCTCGATCTCGACCTGCGCATCCGGCGGTACCAACTCGGCGGGGATCGGGACCCGCTCCCCGATTTCGATCCCGGCGGCGGTGAGCGCATCGTGCTTGAGGTTCGACATCGAGACGAGCCGATCGATCCGTCCGACACCGAGCCAATGCAACACGTCGGGCATGAGCTGTTGGAAACGTGCGTCCTGCACACCCGCCACACACTCGGTACGCGCGAAATAGGTCGCGGCCTGGTCACCGCCGGGCTGGCGCTTGCGGGCGTTGTAGACGAGAAACTTGGTGACTTCTCCCAGGGCTCGCCCTTCCTTGCGGTTGTACACGATCAAGCCGACGCCACCGCCCTGGGCCCCTCGAACACACTCCTCGATACCGTGCGTGAGATACGGGCGGCAGGTACAGATGTCGGAACCGAAAACGTCGGACCCATTGCACTCGTCATGAATCCGGCACGTCAGCGGGCGGGCGGGGTCGTGAATGGCCGCGGGGTCGCCAAAAATGTAGAGCGTCATGCCGCCGATCGGAGGCAGAAACACGTGGACGTCGCGACGCGTCACGAGCTCCGGATACATACCGCCAGTCTGCTCGAAAAGGGTGCGTCGCAGTACCCCTTCCGTTACCCCGAAACGCGCGGCCACACCCGGCAGATACCACACCGGATCAATAGCGGCCTTGGTGACGCTGACCTCCCCTCCCGGGTGCACGATCGCGCCATCCTCCTCGATACGGCCGAGTCGGATCGCATCGCGGATCTCATGCAGTGTCAGCCTGGCCCGCGTAATCGCAATGGTCGGCCGGATATCCAGCCCCACCTCAATTTCGGCGCGGAAATCCTCCGCAACCCGATGGCCCCAGGGATCGAACGAAACGATACGGGTGTCGCCGACCCACTGCGGGTGTGGGCCCACGTCAACGACCGGGTGGGTATCCTTGAGATCCGGGCGAGCAACCGGATCGAGCGTCCCCGAGGAGACCGCCAGCGCGCGGTAGATTGAGTAAGCTCCGCCGTGAGCGCCGATGACGTTACGATTGGATCCTGCCGTGACCGAAGCTATAACAGGGCCTCGCGCCCGCGCCTCCGGCGCCCCCCAGGTAATCGGGTAGGAATGCGCCTTGCCCCCCGCAGGGTGCGAGGTCAGCCGGATGTGCCCTGATGTATTTTTCGAGGTCACGGTGGGTGACAGCCTAGCTCACTCGACTAGACAAAGTCTCGGGCGCCCGTCACGGCGCGCCCTGTACTCTAGCGATGCCCCAACCGGTGCCCCCTTACTGCAAAAGGCATGATCCGATGTACCTGCCCAATTCCAGCCGCTACGAAGAACTACCCTACGTCCGCTGCGGCAGCAGCGGCCTGCGCCTGCCGCGCATCTCGCTCGGCCTTTGGCAGAACTTCGGCGGCAGTGCGCCCTTCGAAGGTGCGCGCGAGATGGTGCTGCGATCCTTCGATCACGGCGTCACGCACTTCGACCTCGCCAACAATTACGGGCCGCCGCCGGGCTCGGCCGAGGAAAATTTTGGCCGCATTCTCGCCGCCGACCTGGCGGCCTACCGCGACGAGCTGGTCATCTCCACCAAGGCCGGCTACCTGATGTGGCCCGGGCCCTACGGCGAGTGGGGCTCGCGCAAATACGTCCTTGCCAGTCTCGATCAGAGTTTGCGGCGTATGGGCCTTGAGTACGTCGATATTTTCTACTCGCACCGCTATGACCCCAACACGCCGCTCGAGGAAACCATGGGAGCCCTCGACACCGCCGTACGCAGCGGCCGGGCCCTGTATGTCGGAATCTCCTCCTACGGTCCGCAAAAAACCCGCGAAGCCGCGGCCATCCTGCGCGACCTGAAGACACCGTTCATCATTCATCAGCCCTCCTACTCGATGCTCAACCGTTGGATCGAGAGCGAGTTGCTCGATGTGTTGCAACAGGAGGGTTTGGGTTGCATCGCATTCTCGCCGCTGGCGCAGGGTCTGCTCACCGCAAAATATCTGAAGGGTGTGCCGGCGGCCTCGCGCGCCGCCGAGAATGGCTCCTTTCAGACACGGCTGGTGAACGAGAAAAACCTCGACAGCGTACGGGCGCTGGATCGAATCGCGCAGGAGCGCGGCCAGAGCCTCGCGCAAATGGCCATCGCCTGGGTGTTGCGCAAGCCGCAGGTCACGAGCGCACTGATCGGCGCCAGCCGCTGGTCACAGATCGAGGAATGCCTGGGGGCACTGAAGAATCTGAAGTTCAGTGCCGACGAGCTGGCACAGATCGACCGACACGCCCTCGATGGCGGCCTCAATATCTGGGCTGAATCGAGCGAGCACGGCTAATTTGCCGCCGTACCCGTGCACCCTCCGACCCTTCCCCGTGCGTATTCCTCTAAAAAGGAGTACCTCATGCACACTCGGACACTCGCTGCCGCACTCGCCTGCCTCGTGCTTCCCGTGCTGGCCGCCGCACAAGACGCGCAACTGAAGCTTCCCTCGTTTGCGGACCTGAAGGATAAAGCGGCCAAGTCGGTCGACATCACGATCGGCTCGTCGGTCCTGGGCTTCATGGGCTGGATGATGGACGATCACGACAAGGACAGCGCGCAGCTGAAGAAAACCATCACGGGACTGAAGTCGGTGCAGATCCGCAGTTACCAGTTCACATCGGACTTCGCATACTCGCAAGCCGACGTGGACGCCGTGCGATCACAACTGTCCGGACCCGGCTGGAGCCAGTTGATCAAGGTGCACGATCAACACAAGAGCGAGGATGTGGATATCTACATCGCGCTCGACAAGCAAACCATCAAGGGACTGGCGATCATCGCGGCCAACCGCCGTGAATTCACGATTCTCAATATCGTGGGCGCCGTCGCCCTCGAACAGGTTGCCAAACTACGCGAGACCTTCGGAGCCCAGGGCGCCGGTATGTGAGCGAAACCCCGGCCCTCAAGACCGAGGAACTGTTGACCCGGGCGCTCGCCGGCGATGCGGCGGCGTTCGCAATGTTGGTTCGCGCACAGCAGCGCTCGGTGTACAGCCTCGCGCTGCGCATGTTGTCGGATCGCCAGAAGGCCGAAGACCTGGCGCAGGAGGTGTTCCTGCAACTCCATCGCAACCTGGCGTCGGTCGAATCGGGCGAGCACCTGCAGTTCTGGTTGCGTAAGGTGACGGTGAATCGCTCGATCGACCGGTTGCGGCGCGAACCGCGGTTCGAGGCGCTACCGCTGGAAGCGGCCGACTCTGTGGCCTGCGAAGCGCAGGACGCCGACCCCCTGCTGCTGCGCCGACTGAACAGCCTCATGAAGCAGCTTCCCGCGGCCCCCCGGGCCGTTGTGCTGTTGCGCTACCAGGAAGATCTCGATCCAACACAGATCGCACGAATTCTGAGTATGTCTGTCAATACCGTAAAGAGTCACCTGAAGCGCTCACTGTCATTATTGCGTGAGCGCCTCGGGGAGACCGCGAGGTCATCGACATGAGTAACGATCTGGAAGATTCGCTTCGGGCAGCGCTGCGGCCCGTCGATCCGGGTGAAAAGTTCACCGCGGGCGTGATGGCACGGATTGCCGACGAGTCGAGGCGCACAATGCGGGCGCCACGACCACATACCACCGCGTTACGCTGGACCTCGGTGGCGCTGGCGGTTTCGCTCGTGATAGGAATCCTCGTCGCTCGTGAGTTGCAATTGCGACGTACACAGCGCGGACTCGAAGCGCGAGCGGAGTTGCTCCAAGCCTTGAAGCTGACGGGCGAGAAACTGGATATCGCCTACCGTGTGGTCAACGACGAGGAGCATGCGGAATTCACCAAGGATTCCGGTGTGTAATCCATGAACACGCTCAGCAAGAGAACACTGCCCACGCTCGTTGCGATGTTGGCCCTGCTGGCCCGAATCGCCGTCGCCGCGCCGCCGGCCCCGTTGAAGTTACCTGACTTCGATGCTCTCGCCGCCAAGGCGGCGCAGTCCGTCAACATCACCCTGGACTCCAACCTTCTGGGGCTCGCCGCCGGGTTCCTGGACTCCAGCAAACCCGAGGATGCCGCCGCGAAAGAGTTGGTCGCCGGGCTGCGCGGGGTCTATGTCAGGAGTTATACGTTCGACAAGGACTTTGTCTATGCGGCAGCGGACCTCGACGCGGTCCGCAAGCAGTTATCCGCGCCGGGATGGCAGCGGCTGGTCGGGGTTCACAGCGGCAAGGAGCATGCAAACGTGGACATCTATGTCTCGATCGAGCAGGGACGCGCCAACGGCCTCACGATCATCTCGAGCGAGCCGCGCCAGTTCACCATCGTGAACATCGTGGGGTCGATCGATTTGCAGAAGCTGCACCGACTCGAAGGCAAGTTCGGCATCCCGAAGCTGCAACTGGAAGAGAATAAATGACCTCGGTCGAGCCACCCAGGCAGCGGTTAGACATAAGCTGCCGGGCCGTGAGCTGACGCACGGTACCGGTACCGGCATCTGGTCCGGCCGGCGCCAATCCCCTATGGTGTCAGCACTATGAGTTACACCTCAGGCATCGGTAACGGGTCCGACGCTGTGCAAAATGCACTGCTCGGCATCAACCGCGGCATGGCGAATTTCTCGCAGGATGCTCAAGCCGTCGCGCAAGGTGGCGCGGTCACCGGCGCTCTCGTCGACGCGCAACAACAAGCCCTGGATGTGAAGGCCTCGGCAACCGCACTGTCCATCGCGGACCAGACGCTGGGTACACTTCTCGACATCAAGGCCTGACGTCGCTCACCCGTTGCGCGCCAATCCCCGCTGCCGGCAGCGTTTGAAGCGCTCCAGGAGCGCCAGGTAGGTGGCTTCCTCGGTAGGTCCAATGCCGATCCATTCGATCGTCATGGCGTCCAGTTGCTTTTCATCGGCACTGACACCCTGTCCCATGCCTTGTATCAGGCGCTGTACCTGGTACTCGCGGCGCAGGGTCTGATCCTCCGCCGGAGTCGCCTGATCAGTCAGGATTTCGGCTCGAATGCACAGCGTTCTCAACACCGTCTCGTTCGCCTCGAAGTCGCGCGAGTCATCTCTCACGAGTGCTTTCTTGACGGCTTCCAAACCGCCTTTCGGCCATTGTCCGACAGCGGCGATGTAAGCTTCCGCCGCCTGCTTCAAGGCGTCCCGCTCGGCCTCATCCAGGTCCCGGGCGACCGCCGCGCGATACGCTCTAACCCGATTCGCAGCGTCGAGAAGATCGGTCCAACTCCGCTCCGCGTTGCTCGCTTCCTGTCGGGCGACGGCTCGTTCACAACGCTCCAGCGCACGCTCGAATCTCGCACGCAGTCCGCGCTCATCGCTCCTCGGAACCTCACCGGCGTCCTGGAATGCGACACGCAGATCGGGAATCCGCCCGGCACCCTCCAACAACTGCGCGCCGGAGAGCGCCGCGATCTTCTCGAGCTCTTCACAGACGGAACCGGCCTTGGCCTTGTTGGCATCGAGCTCCGCACTGTGCTCGACGAACGCCTGCTGCCGCTTCTGGAAGACGGCATCGCAATGTTTCCGAAACTCCTCCCACAACCGCTGACCCTCATCACGCGGCACCAACCCAACCTCTTTCCACTTCAGCTGCAAGGCCTTCACCTCATCGATCGCTTTGCGGCTGTCCTCGGCGGCGATGAGCCGCTCGGCGCGCTCGACCAGCGAGCGTTTCTCTTTGAGGTTGCGGGCGTACTCGGCATCAAGGCGGCCCTGCAGATTGGCCGTCAAAGCCGCAAATTGCTCCTGTAAGGCTTTCCCGGCAGCGCGGTCCACAGGAGCGTGTCCGCGCCACTCCTGTTTGGATTCGCGCAGCGCCACGGCGACCGTGCGCCAGTCAGGCTGCTCCCAGTTGTGGCCGGCCTCGAAGGCGGCCAGCCGCTGCAACAAGGCCGCGCGTCGCTGCAGATTCTCCTGCCTCACCAGCGACTGCGCCTCGAAATACTCGCGGCAGGGCTGATAGGCCTTCTGCGCCGCCTCCTGAAAGCGTTGCCAGTCGGCCTCGACATTCTCGCCAGCTCCTTTGCTGAGCGTCCGCCACTCCTCCTGCAGTCCCTTGATCCGGTCGGCGAGCGCCACGGGTTCCATCGTCGCCCCCACCAGGGACTCCATTTCCTCCATCAGCTCGACGCGTTTCGGTGCGACGGAGAAGCTCTTCCAGTCCTTGAGCTCGGTCAGCTTCTTGTCCAACAGCTGCAATGAGGCGGCCAGATGAGGCGACATGGGTGGGGAGGCGACGAGCTTTTCCTCGATCGCGCGCCGCAGGCCAGCCGCCCGCCCGGTGCTCCCTTCATCCAGTGCACTATGGGCTTTACGGATCAGCCCGCCGATCTGGCGCAGGAGCAGCGATTCGGCCTCCCTTTTTTCGGCCCGGGCCTTGCGCTCCGCCGCCTCCGTTTCTGCTCGCTCGGCAGCCGTCACAGCGGCGGCTTTTTCCGCCAACTCACGTTGGCGCTGCGCCTCGGCAGCGGCATTGGCCGCGGCCAGCTCGCGCGAGGCCACTGCGGCGATCTGCCGCAAATGCTCGGCAATCACCTCGCGCGAACGGTCGATAGCGTCCTGGACCCTTTGCTGGACGGCCGGGTCGGCACCCGCCGCCACTGCGTTCCAGCGAAGCTGGTGCTGCTCCAACGTTGCGGTAAACAAGGGATCGTAGGGACGGTGACTGTGTCGCTCGACGGCGGCCGCGGCCGCGGCGATTTCGGCCTGGAACAGCTCATGCTGGCGGGCCTGCTCCAGCAGAGCATCGCGCTTGCCGGTGAGAATCCTGTAGACGCTTTTGTCGTTCCCGCCTCTCACGTCCTTGATGAGTTGCCGCAGCTGAGCGAGTTCTTCGACAGCCTGGGCGGCCTGCTGGCGGATCCGGGTAGAAGTGCCTTCGAGAACGAGCCGGCCCACGGTGCCGGCGTCGCGTGCCTCGATGGCAGCCTGCAGCTCAGCCTCTTCCCTGGCCGCGACCCGCGCACGATCGGGGACGTTCGGCACCGGACGTGGCGGCTCGAGGCTCTGGGGAGGGCTTTCCGGCGGCAAGGAAGCGGGCGCTTTGCGAAAAAGGCGCGAGAACAACGACATCTAGGGGGACCTCGACTCTTCGTAAATCCACTTTGAACTCCCTATTCTACCTGCTACCGGGACACCACCGCGCCACACGCCAGCGCCGTATTCCGGACCCGTCAGGAGCCTGTCTGACTACAGGCTCCTACCCGTCGTGACCGGAACCGCAAGCGTGATAATGTGCGGACCGTGAAGCACCAGCACACGATTCATCAACAGCACCACGGTTGGGATAACAGTCTGCCCGCCGTGTTACAGATTGCGCCCGGAGAATCTCTCGAATTCGACGTGGCGGACGCTTCCGGGGGTCAGCTCTCGGCCGACTCTGACGTCGCCGACGTAGGGCGCCTCGACTTCGGCAAGGTCAATCCGCTGGCGGGACCGGTTTTCATCGACGGCGCCGAGCCCGGCGATGTCCTGAAAGTAACCCTGTTGTCGTTTACGCCCTCGGGATGGGGTTGGACGGCCAACATTCCCGGATTCGGGCTGCTGGCGGATGAGTTCAAGCACCCCGCCCTGCAGATCTGGCGCTACGACCCGAACTCGCTGCAACCCGCATTATTCGGCCGTTGGGGACGAGTCCCGCTGAAGCCATTCACCGGAACGATCGGTGTCGCTCCCGCGGCTCCAGGTCATCACAGCGTCGTCCCCCCGCGCCGGGTGGGAGGCAACATGGATGTCCGCGACATTGCCCTGGGCACCGAATTGTTTCTCCCGGTCGAAGTTGCGGGCGCCTTGTTTTCCGTAGGCGACACTCACGCGGCGCAGGGCGACGGTGAGGTGTGCGGCACGGCGATCGAGAGCCCGATGCGGGTTGCACTTCAGTTCGATTTGCTCAAACAACTTCCGCTGGCCTATCCGCGATTCAGGACGCCGGGTCCCGTGACGCGCCACCTCGACGCACACGGCTATGATGTGACAACAGGTATCGGCCCCGACCTGATGCAAGCGGCGCGCGCAGCCGTGAGCTCCATGATCGACCTTCTCGGGCGGGAGCGGGGCATGCCCGCGATCGACGCCTACATGTTGTGTAGCGTCTGTGGCGATCTGCGCATCAGCGAGATCGTGGACGTGCCGAATTGGACGGTGTCCTTCTATCTGCCGCGTATCGTGTTTGCATAGCGTCAGTGCAGACAGTCCGCTGACGTCATTACCGCCGTCGCAACAGCCGCCCCGTCCCGGTCGCGGTAAACGTACTTCACCGCGGTTGCCAGTCGCAAAAGGCTGTCCAATTTATGTTCTTCGCAAGCCAACTTGTTGAGCCGCTGCCGGATCTGGCGCTGGAACCGCTCCAGGTTCTCCGGCGCCAACCCGGCGATGCGTTGGTCTACCAGGGTGTACTCGTAGGTAAAGACCAATCCCGCGCCCAACTCCACCCGATCGAGTCGCGTCTGCGCGTCGATCATCCGTGGCGCGTTCTGATTCAGGGAGTCGGCCGCCTCCTGCAGCTGCTTTTCCGCGAACTTCGCGTGGTCGGCGTTTGTCGCCTGGTGCCGGGCGAAAACGCGCTGCTCGACGGTACCCAACTGCGTGAGGCCGGACGCTAGCGCGATATAGACTACCGCGACGACCCAGGTGCGCACGGGATTCACCGACCGCGCGACCACCCGGGAATCGGCGGACAGGTCCCACGACAACAACTCGTCGCGGTCGGCCTTGCGGAAGCTGCCGTAGAGGGTGAATAGAGAGGCGATCGGGAAGGCTGTTCCCAACCCGAGGAAATACAACTCGAAGTTACGCTTGAGATACACGAAGAAGGGCAGGCGTCCGCCGCTCCTCTCGTCGCGGACGGCGATGCCGGCGATCGCCTTCCCCGCCGTGTTGCCAAACAACGCGTAGATGACGCCGTCGAGGAGCATCACGACCGGCATCACGAGCCAGCCGAAGAGTTGCGAGTGCGCTGCTCCGAAGCCGCCAGACTGAAAAAAACTCGGCCGCACAGTGCCCAGCATGAAACCGACCAGGCAGGCGCCGAGAATCACGTCGAGCCAACGCGCCCAGAATCGCCGCCACGGCGTCGCGATGTCCACCTCGACGGGAATGGGCAGACCCTCGAGGGTCACAGCGGGGACTGGCGGTGGTGCGGCTGCGGGCGGCGGCGCGGGTGCGGCGCGCGGCGGGTCGGGTAGCAATGCGAGCGGCGCCTCACCCCGCGGCGCCGACGGCACCGCAACTCTGCTTGCCGGGGGCAGTATTCCGGGCACCGTCGCAACGGAAACCCACTCCTCCGTGACACTCCGCCTCACCAATGTCTTCACATCGATCTGGCCCGTTGCCGCGATGGCGCGCAGCGCCTGCTCACTCAGCGGGCCAAACTCTCGGTTAGCCGTGCGCACATACCACGTCATGGTTTTCCTTCCGTGCCGGCCGCCAGTTGCGCGACATACTGCCTCAACTCGAACTGCCCTGCCCCGCGTCGCAACGCCAGCCGCACTTTGCGATCCAGGGCCGCGAATTTTGTCGGATCGGTGCGCTTCAGGCGTTGCAGGTCGCCATTGCCCTTTTCGGCGACCGCGGCACGTCGGGCGAGCTCCGTCAGAGGCTCGCCAGAAGCTGACATCCCCGCGTCGGACACCACATCCACCATGTTGTTGGCCACGAGCTCGGATGGGGAGGGTACCCAGATCGACGTCGCGGGAGCCGACGTGGCCTGACTGACGAAGTCTTTCGAGACGCCGTGGCGCAGCAGCGTTGCCTTGTAGTCGTCGTTGACTCTCTCGATCATGAACGGGTCCATGCCTTCGGCAGAGGCCGAATGCAACCCGAGCCGGGCGTCGGGGCTCAATATCCGCGGCGAGCCGGCAACGAATGCGAGCACGCAGGCACTGTAACAACCGGTGGCGGTGTAGGTGCCGAGCCGTTTCGAATGGATGACATCGGCCATGCGGCTGCCTTCCAGGACCCAACCCCCGCGGCTGTTGAGATGGACGAAGCGAACTGCCGGATGATCACGGAGCGTCCGCTCGAGCTCTCTGGCGATCCCGGCATTGAAGGTACCGCGCACTTCCAGCTCCGTTCCACTGGGAAGCAGCAGGATCTCGCCCCGACCCATCGGATCGGAGCCGAATGCAACTTGTAAGAGCACCCGGGCGTTGACCAGTATGGAGGTAGTCGTCAGGACGAGTACGAACGCGCACGCAGCCGCCAATACACGCGCGGCACCCCCCACGAACCCGACACCCCTGGCGTCGTTCGCCCGCGTGGCGCGCCAGAGCGCAGGCAGCACGACGATTCCCGCCACCACCAGCGATATACCGCCGATGGTGCGCAGACGGGCGATGAGCACCCCGTCGACCACATTTGGCCAGTCGAGGATCGATTGCCACCAGAACGCAGCGACGATGAGGGACCAGGCGATCCCGGCACCCAGCCAGAAGAAACCACGCTGCACGGGCGGCTCATGCGCGACGGCGGGCGACTCAACGGCGGCGGCGGGCTCGCGAGCGCCGCCGAGTAGTTCCGCCAGCTCTGGGAATGACTCGACCGGCATCCAGGCCGGCAGGCTCGGATTCCAGAGACGATCTGTGGCGGCCAGCCCCCGGGCCTGCGCGAGCTCGACAACAACCGACCACGCGTACGGTCCGATTCGCCGCCCCGAAACCTCGAGATACCAGCGCTCCGAGGCCTCAACCACGCACACCACCCTTGCGCAAGATCTCGTTCTTTTATTCTGTCCGTGTTCGTTAGATGCTACCCGACTTGCACACCGAGCGGAACAGACCCCTATGAACGAACCGACCCGCCTGAAAATAGCGCAGCCCATTCACGCCCTCGGTACGGGCACCCGCGAAAGCGCCAAGCAGATCTTGAGCCGCCTCGAGCCCGGCGTGACCTTCATGATGGGTGAAGACCCGGCGTTGCCCGCGATGCCCCAGGCGCCGCGGCTGCTCGACTTCTTCCGGCTGCGCTTCGATGAAACCACGCGCCAACACCTGACCCAGAGCGCGAAGCTGGCGCTCGATGGCGGTCACGAGGAAAAAGTCGTGATGGCTTGCCTGCTGCACGACATCTCCATGGGCGGGCTGATGCGCACCGATCACGGCTACTGGGGCGCGCAACTCATCGGGCCTTACGTCTCGGAGGAGATCGCCTGGGCTGTGAAACACCACCAGGCGTTGCGCTACTTCGCCGACGAGAGTGTCGGCTATCGTTATCCGCAGGAATACGTGCGCTTTTTCGGTGCGGACTACCAGCCCCCCGAATATATCCGCCAGGCGCACGAGTACGCTCGTAACCATCGCTGGTACATGACCTCGCGACTGGTCACGCTCAACGACAAGTATGCTTTCGAGGCCGGTGTGCGGGTCGACCTGGAGATCTTCACCGACATCATCGGGCGTCACTTCCGGGAACCCAAGGAAGGCTTGGGATTCGACGGCTCGGAATCGGCCCACATGTGGCGCACCATGATCTGGCCCAACAACTTTCTTTGATCCGCCGCGGTGACCAGCATGCGAACAACAATCAATCGTCGCCAGCTACTCATAGGTACGGGGGCCGCGCTCATCGCGGCTGAAGCCCGGGTCTCACAGGCGAGCGGCCCGGGCGAGGCGATTCCTCCCGCCCCGATCGCGCGCGTCGAGCCGGTCAAGGATACCTACTTCGGCGAGACCCTGACGGATCCCTACCGGTGGATGGAGAACGACAAGGACACCGACTGGCTGCCCTTTCTGAAGGGCCAGAACGACCACACCCGCGGCGTGCTGGGCCGGATCCCCGGCCGGGACGCGCTGCTGCGGCGGATCCAACAGTTATCCGGTGACACCGTCGCGACCCGTGACGTACAGCGCGCGGGCGGAAAGTTGTTTTTCGAACAGCGGCCGCTCGGCGCCGATAACTTCAAACTGTTCGTGCGTGAGAACGGGCAAGTCCGCACACTGGTCGATCCGACCGCACTGGGACAACTCGCCGGCGCCGGGCACATCTCGCTCGACTGGTGGAGCGCCTCGCCGGACGGCACCCGGCTCGTCTACGGTCTCTCGAAGGATGGCAGTGAGGATTCCATTCTGCACGTCATGCGGGTTGCCGACGGGCAGGATCTGCCCGACCGGATACCCGGCACGGAAGAGGCCGAGCCCCAATGGCTCGATGATGGCAGTGGCTTTTTCTACAACCAGCTCACCGGTGCGGTTGGTACGCCGGACCGCTATCTCGACAGTGTCGCCCGATTTCACCACCTCGGGACCGACCCGGCGCTCGATCCCATCGTCATGAAGCGCGGACTGACTCCGAGCGTCAGCTTCGAGCGGATCCAGAGACCCTATGTCAGGACTTTCCTGGGAGCGCGCCACGCTCTGTTGATACTCGCGGACGTGCGGCCGGAAAGCCGCGTGTTGATCGCGCCCTTGGCCGATGTCATCGCCAACAAGGCACACTGGATCGCCGTGGCCGGCTTCGAGGATGAAGTCACCGGCGCGGAGATCGACCGGGACGGCCTGTATTTGTTGGCGAACAAGGGGACACCGCGCGGCCGCATCCTGCGCACCCCGGTACAGTCTCCGGTGTTGAGCCAGGCGAAAGAGCTCGTCCCACAAAGCGCGCGAGTGATTGAATCGCTGGCGCGGGCGAAGGACGGCCTGTACCTGAAAATCATGGACGGCGGCATCAACCGCCTGGAGCGAATGCGCTGGGACGGGCGTGTCGAGGAAATCGCCCTGCCCTTCGACGGCACATTGAGTGCGCTCGAAACCGAGCCCGATGTGGATGGCGCGTTGTTTTCTTTCCAGGGTTGGCTCACCGCGTCGGATATCTGGGAGACCGACTCCCAGGGCCACGTCAAGGCCACCGGCCTGACCCCCAAACCCGCCATCGACGTGAGTGCCTACGAGTCCGTGCGCGCTTTCGCCACAGCGAAGGACGGAACCCGGATCCCCTACTCCCTCATCTATAAAAAAGGCATCAAGCTCGATGGCAGCAACCCGGTCTGGATCAGTGCCTACGGATCCTACGGGTCTCCCGGTTATACGCCGACCTTCGCGGGCCGCTCGCTGGCCCTCATCGACGCCGGGTTCATTGTCGGCTATGCAGCCGTCCGTGGCGGCGGAGAATACGGCCGCGAGTGGCACAAAGCGGGACAGCTGGCCAACAAGCCCAACACCTGGCGTGACCTGATCGCCGTCTGCGAGGAGTTGTGCGCGAAGAAGTACACCTCGCCCGCCAAGCTCACCATCGGTGGCAGGTCCGCCGGCGGCATTACCGTGGGCCGCGCGATGACCGAGCGCCCTGACCTGTTTGCCGCGGTGATCGATGGTGTAGGTTGGTCGAACCCGCTGCGCTATGTGGCGGAACAGAACGGCTACGGAGAGGAGCCCGAATGGGGCGCCATCGCCGAAGAGTCGGGCTACCGCGCCCTGAAAAGCATCGACAGCTACCAGGCGGTACGCGACGGGGTGTCCTATCCGGCGGTTCTCCTGACTACCGGGGTAACCGATCCTCGAGTCGCGCCTTTTCACGTTGCCAAAATGACAGCGCGGCTGCAGGCGGCCAGTAGATCCGGCAAGCCGATCCTGCTGCGCGTCGACTACGACGCCGGCCATGGCATCGGCTCGACTCGCGCCCAGCAGGATCGGGAAGCGGCCGATACCTATGCGTTCCTGCTGTGGCGGACCGGGGTCCCGGGATATCAACCGGCCTAGGAGCTCACCGCCCCACGATCAGCAGTGTCACACCGTGCCCCGGAACGGTGTCGGTAAAAACACCGGTGGTGTGGCCGAGGTCTTTGTGTTTCCAGACGTCCCGCAACCCGGCGCCGTCCTGGAAACCGATCTCGGCCAGGTCGACGGAGATCTCCCGGCTACTCCAGGCACGGTTGAACAAACCCACGGCGACCCGTCCGCCACTGAGAGGCTTGGTCCAGACCTCCAGGTCGCCGCTCTGGTGGAGACGATCGCCCTGCACTCCCCGTGAGTCCTGATCGATGCCGATCGCCTCCGTGTTGAGCAGAATTCCCTTGTCGGCCTCGGTCATTTTGCCCAGGTCATTGCCGGCCAGCAGCGGCGCGGCGAGCAGCACCCACAGGCTCATGTGCGTGCGGTATTCCTCCTCACTCATCTTCCCGTTACCGATTTCCAGCATGTCAGGGTCGTTCCAGGCGCCGGGTCCGGCAAACTTCGACAGTCCCGCCTGGCTGAAGCCGATGGCGATCATCCTTCCATAGGAGTCGTCGATGTCGTCCGTGGTGCGCCACATGCTGGCGCCGACGGCGGGCCCCCACTTCCAGGGCTGGTCCACGCCGTACTGGCAAAGGCTGTAGAGAATGGGCCGGCCCGTTGCCTTGAGCGCGTCGCCCATTTTCCGATATGCGGCAATCATGAGATTTTTCGCGGCGTCCCGGTCACCCGGATGCCCGGCCCGCGCCTTTCTCATCTCCTCCTGGAAGTAACACAGGTCGTACTTGAGGAAGTCCACGCCCCAGGCCGCGTACAGCTGCGCATCCTGTGTCTCGTGCCCGAGGCTGCCTTCGAAGTTGGCACAGGTCCTCGATCCCGGCGAGGAATAGAGGCCGAATTTCAGCCCCTTGGAATGAATGTAGTCGCCGAGCGCCTTCATGTCGGGAAAGCGCTCATTCGGATGCAACACGCCGTGCGCATCACGCTTACCCTGCCACGTGTCATCCACGTTCACGTAGACGTAGCCCGCGTCTCTCATCCCGGTGCTGACGAGCGCATCCGCCGCCGAGCGGATATCCGCATCGGTGACGTGCTCGGCGAAATGATTCCAGCTGTTCCAGCCCATGGGGGGCGTTGACGCCACTCCCGTCTGGCCGCAACAGGGCGTCGCGCCATAGAGCAGGGCGGCGGCGGCGAGCAGCACGCGTGCAGGGTTGGGTTTCATGGGTCCGGGTCGGTCAGGCCGCACCCTCATGCCTCGTCTCCAGACAGGGTCCCGGCGACTCGCCGCTGCCGTTGCAGGCGGACGCCCATGATGATCATGACTGCCGTGGCACCCACGCTTGCGCCCACCAGGATCGGACTCAGCCATCCCAACCAGGCCAGCGGCCCCATGAGATAGAGCGCGTCGTCGGGATCGAATCCCCATCGGCCGGTAATGCCCTTGGTGCCGGTGGCGCTGCCACGCTCCAACAATTCCGCAAACATGCTGGCGAGCAGGATGGACGCACCGCCCAGCAGGCCGAGCGGAATCGACCAGGCTCCGAGCCAGGTGTTGCGCAGACCGAAGCCAATAGCCACAAAGAACGCCGAGTTGACCGACACATCGGCCAGGTAATCGTAACGATGGCCGCCGGGACTCATCATGTTGCCGATACGGGCCAGCTCGCCGTCGGCGCGGTCGAGAAACGCCGAGACCAACCACAACCCGCCGCCCCACCACATACCCGCCCGGGTGCCCAGCGCCAATTCGATACACGCCGCGATGCCAGTCAACAGGCGCAGTGTGGTGAGATGATTCGGCCGCACCGCCGTACCGATGAGAGGCCGCACCAAGGGCCGCGCAAGCAGGTGAGTCCAGGTCGTAGCCATCCGTAAACCCCTCCTTCAGACTGAGGCAGCAGGCTCGCCGGCCGCTTTTGCCTCGGTTCGATGCCAAAGAATGAGACCGGGAATACCCAACACCGCCTCCCGTACCCGCTTCACGAGAGACAGGGCGATCGCCGTCTGGGGCTCGATACCCAACAGGCGGCAGACGACGACATAGCCGCCCTCCTGCACACCGATCGCACCCGGTACCGCGAATCCCACGGCTTTCAACGCCTGCCCCAGGCTCTCGATGATGAGTCCGGGACCGATGCTGATGTCGATCCCGAAGAAATGCAGTATCAGGCAAACCTCGATACCGCCGAGCAACCAGGAAACCAGGTGCCACACACCCGCCAGCGTCACGCGCCCGGGCGCCCGGAAACAGCCTGTCAGCGCATCGTGCAGCCCGCCGATCTCGCCCGTCGCGGGCCACCCGAATGAGCGGCCGAGACGCAACACGGCTCTTTCGATCACCCCGGCCAATCCAAGCCACAGCGCCACGAAAGCGCCGGCCACCACCAGCGCGGCGATCAGCAGAGCCCGCGTGGCGATGTCGGAGACCTCGCTGTGGCCGACGAGACGCACCAATAAAACGAGACCGAGCACGGTGAACAGGACCTGGGTGCCCATTTCCAACATCAGGTCCGCAATGGTGCCGCCCACGGCCTGCGCCAGCCGCACGCCCCGTTTCTGCAAAAGCCGCGCAACCACGAACTCTCCGCCGATCTGTGCGAGCGGCAGCAGGTTGTTGACAGCCTCACGGATCCAACGCAGCAGCAGGTAGACCCGCAAGTGCGGGGCCGCCGGATCGCCGCCTGGACGGGCCCCGGGGCCCGGATTGCCGGATGAGCGCCCTCCCGGCCCCGCGATGACCTGCCACCCCAGCGCCGAGAACAACATCTGTGGCAGGTGAAACGCGATGACCACCACGATTCCGATCCAGCCGGCGTGTGCCAACACTTCGAAGATCCTGACAATCCCGTAGCTCGCCAGCAGCCAGGCGGTCAGCCCGACTCCGACAAGTCCCCCGACGACCGCCCCGAGCCTGAGGTTTGATCCTCGGCTAGACGCGGAAGACGTACGTCTTCTCCCGATCACGATCGATATCCGGTGGGAACGATGCGTGTTTGTCCGCAAAGTAACGCTCCCGGTGATCGCCCTCGCTGGCCAGGTTGTAGGTGATGTAGAGAATTCGCCGCGGCGAATCCGTCAGATTGGGCTTCGAGGCATGCGGAACGAAGCTGTCGAAGAAGATGACATCCCCGGGTCCGGTCGGTATCGCCTGCAGGTTCAGGCCCTGCTCCTCGAGCGGTTTCCACTGCTCGCCGATGAGGCCCTCGCGATGACGGCCGGTAGCCACCTCCAGGCAGCCGTTCTCCAGTGTCGCCGCATCGAGTGTCACCATCGCGGTGACGAACAGCGGCGCATACACCGTCCAACCAGCCTGTTGATCCTGGTGCGCCTTGAAGCCGGCGCCGCCGGGCATCTTGAAGTTGATTTTGTCCTTGAACAGGACCACCGGAGCGCCCATGAGGGCACCGGTCCAGCGGACCAGGGCGCTGTCGCGAATGAACCGGTCGAAGCCCGCGTGATAGGGGCAGAAGTTCTCGATCCGCTGGATCACGCGCCGGGCTGGCGTGGTCATGCTGTCTTCGCGATATACCCAGTGACGCCCGGATACCTCGGGCGCGCCCTCGAGTTGCACGGTCCACTGCAGGAGCTCCGCGAGCTGGTGCGGGCTGACGAAATTGCGCACCACCAGATAACCGTCCCGCCGCATGCGCGCGACGTCGTCGACGGTTGGAATCCGATCGATCATGAGCCAGGTCCACTCCCTCAATTGGATACAGGCGCCAACGGTTAATTATGACAGCCCAATGACACTTGGGCGTCACTCGAAAGGGGCACCACGGTGTAGACCAAGGAGGGAGGCGCTGTTGCGCAGCCGCTACAAACATCAGCCGCGGGGTCGGGCCGCGGGCGGAGGCACGTAGCGGCGCGAGGTCCATAGAATGTGCCCGGCGCCGTGGAACCGACACTTCATACAACGACTTTGGCAGGAGATATCGCGATGCGCGTTTCAGGAAAGAATTTTCGTCGGCTGGGCGACGTCCGGGTGGCGTTGTTGGTGCTGTGCGCCGGCATGCTACTCCAACAATGGCGGCGTACCCGGCGCCAATGGCGCCATGAGTGCTTCAGGCACGACCATCGTCGAGTTCGCCGCGGCTCACCTGCCTACACCGGGCAGCGGCATGCTCACGCCGGATCTGATGCCGGATATCACGTTGACTGACAACGGACAGGACTCGATCCAGGCCCCCTGGGAGCTGGCCTTCGATTCCATGGGGAACCTCTGGTCGAGCAACGCCGGAGGTACCTTCTCCCTGGTCGAATTTG
>DATMQL010000277.1:0-5267 GCA_035566815.1 Steroidobacteraceae bacterium
TGCCGGAGATGGAGCGCACGCCAGCCATCCCGGGCGTCGACATCTCGGGTCCGTTCAACGTGACCGGGGTAGGCGATACGGAAAGCCGGCGGCGCATCTTTATATGTCATCCGGCTACGCCGGAAGACGAGGCGCCCTGCGCGCGTCGCATCCTGTCGAGGCTCGCCGAACAGGCGTTCCGCCGCCCGGTAACGGACGGCGATCTGCAGGCCCCGATGTCGTTCTACTCGATGGGCCGCGAAGCAGGCGATTTCGAAGCCGGCATCGAGGCCGGGCTCACCGCCATCCTCTCGAGCACTAAATTCCTGTATCGCGCCGAGCCGCTGCCCACCAACCCGGCTGGCGGCACGCTCGTGGGAACGAGCCGGGTGATCTCGGTCGACGACCTCTCGCTGGCCTCGCGGCTGTCCTTCCTCATGTGGAGCGAAGGTCCTGACAGCCAACTGCTCCAGCTCGCCTCGTCGGGGCGGCTCGGCGATCCGGGCGCACTGGACGCGCAGGTCGCGCGCATGCTCGCGGACCCGCGCTCGGAGACGCTGGTCACCAACTTCGCCTTCCAGTGGCTGAACGTCAACAAGATCGACGCCATCGAGCCGACTCCCGAGCTCTATCCGGACTTCGACAAGAACCTGCGCACCGGCTTCCGCGAGGAGATGCGTCTGTTCCTCGGCAGCATCCTGCGCTCCAAGCGCAGCGTGTTGGATCTGCTGAGCTCGGATGAGACCTTCCTGAACGAGCGGCTAGCGTTGCATTACGGTGTTGCCAACATCCGCGGCGATCAATTCCGGCCGGTGCACCTGGCCGACTCCAACCGCTGGGGACTGTTGGGCAAGGGCGCCATTCTCATGGGGACCTCCTACGGTAACCGCACGGCCCCGGTCCTGCGCGGCGCGTGGATCCTGGAAAATATCACCGGTACGCCCCCGAACTCGCCGCCTCCGGGCGTCGAGGCCTTCAAGGAATCCGAGCCCGGCAAGAAAGTAACGACCGTGCGCGAGCGGCTCGAGCAACACCGCTCGAACCCGTCCTGTAATGGCTGCCACGGCGTCATGGATCCGCTGGGATTCGCGCTCGAGAATTTCGATGTGGTGGGCGCCTGGCGCGCCAAGGATCTCGATGCCGGCACGGCCATCGACTCCAGCGGCAAACTGGCGAACGGCACCCTGGTCGACGGGCCGGCCGCACTGCGCAAAGCCTTACTCGAGCGGCCCGACCAGTTCGTACAGACCATCACCGAGAAACTCATGACTTTCGCGCTCGGACGCAGCCTGCGCTATCAGGACATGCCCATGGTGCGAGCCATCGTGCGGCAGGCTGCGACCCAGGGGAATACATTCGAGGCGATCATCAAGGGTGTTGTGGAGAGCCCGGCGTTCAGAATGCGGGAAATCAACCTCGTGGCCCCGACTCAGCAGGCGGCCCTGACGGACTCGGCTGACACAACGGCTCGAAACACCCTGCGCAGGCCGGACTCCATGACCGGCCCGGACTCCAGGAGGTAACACGCATGTTCATTACCAAGAAATATCTGTCGCGCCGAACGGTTCTGCGCGGCGTGGGTGCGGCCATCTCCTTGCCGTTCCTGGAAGCGATGGTGCCGGCGGCCACGGCCCTGGCCAACACGGCGGCTGCGCCGAAGCCACGCCTCGGCTTCTTCTATTTCCCCCACGGCGCCATCATGGAGAAATGGACTCCGGCCAAGACGGGAGCCGACTTCGAAGTCAGTCCCATCCTCGAGCCGTTGGGGCAGTTCCGCGACCAACTGACCGTGGTCAGCAACATCGGTAACAAGCCCGGCGAGAGCCGCGCGGTGCATGCGTTAGTACCCGCAACCTGGCTCTCTTGTGTACATCCCAAAGAGAGCCTCTCGCCGAGCATGGCGATGACAGTCGACCAGATCGCCGCTCTCCAGATAGGCCAGGATACGCCCTACCCCTCCCTGGAGATCGCCACCGCCCAGGGTCACGGCGTCGGCAGTGCCTGCGAGCGCGGTTACGGCTGCAGCTATTCCGGCACGCTATCCTTCCGCAATCCCAGCACCCCGTTACCGATCGAAAGCAACCCACGGCAGTTGTTCCTGCGCCTGTTCGGCCAGGGTGACACGCTGGAGGAACGCCGCTACCTGGCGCGCCAGACGAGCAGTCTTCTCGACATGATCTCGGCGGAAGCCAACTCGGTAGGCAAGACGCTGGGCCCACAGGACCGCGCCACCTTGAGCGACTATCTCGAAAGCGTTCGCGAAATCGAGCGCCGGGTCCATAACGCCGCTCACAGCGACGTCGCCAAGCTGCAACTTCCGGAAGTTCCGGGAGCCACCTCCGAGAATTTCGACGAGCACCTGAACCTGATGTTCGATCTGATGGCGCTCGCCTACCAGGGCAACCTGACGCGCATCCAGAGCTTCATGATCGCGGCCGAGGTGAGCGAGCAAACCTACAATCACATCGGCGTTCCGGACGCGTTCCATGCGCTCTCGCATCACGCTAACGATGAGGCCAAGAAGGCACGGCTGGTGAAGATCCAGCGGTATCACACCGAGGCCTTCGCCAAGTTCGTCGCGAAACTGTCCAAGATGCCCGACGGTGATGGCACGATGCTGGATCACTCCCTGTTTCTCTATGGAAGCAACATGAGCAACAGCAACCTGCACAATCAGTATCCGTTGCCGACGGCCCTGGTGGGCCGTGCCTGCGGCCAGATCAAGGGGTCGCGGCATATCAACTTCCCCGACCGCACCCCGCTCGCGAACGTTCTGCTGACGATGCTCCAGCGCACGGGTGTGAACATCGACAAAGTCGGCGATAGCACGGGAGCGATCGCTGAGATCTAACGACATGGGCTCCACGCGTCACCCCCAGTCCATCAACTCACCACACTCGCCGGGACGTCCGCGGCTGGTGGGCCGGCTGTCCTCCGTGCGTCTGTCCTTGCCCCTGCTCTGCCTGGCCGCCGGCGGTGCATTCGGCGCTGACACCGTGGTCGAAGCTGTCGATAAGCCAGCACCTCTCGTCGAGGCCGCGCACGCAGGTGATGACGCCAAGGCGACCGCGTTGCTCACTGCGCAGCCGCATCCCGATGTCAACCAGAAGACCTCTGACGGCACCAGCGCCCTGCATTGGGCTGTCTATCACAACGATGTGAGCCTGATCGACCGATTGCTGGCTCTCGGCGCTGACGCAAATACGAGGAACGATTACGGTTCCACGCCCCTCTCCGAAGCCGCGGTCGTGGGCAACCCGGCGGTCGTCAAAAAGCTCCTCAAAGCCGGCGCGAACGTCGAATCCGCGAATGGCGACGGACAGACGGCGCTGATGATCACCGCGCGCACGAGTAATCTCGATGTGGCGAAGCTGCTGCTCGACCACGGCGCCAACGTCAACGCGCGTGAGCAATGGCGCGGGCAGACCGCGCTCATGTGGGCGGCGGCGGAAAGCCAGCCCGAAATGGTCCGCCTGTTGATCAAGCACCACGCCAAGGTGAACGAGCGCTCGGATCTGACCAACTTCGAGCGTCAGGTCACTTCGGAGCCGCGCATGCAGGCGCGCCCCTCGGGTGGCCTCACGCCCTTGCTGTTCGCCGCTCGCAAAGGCTGCCTGGACTGCGCCAGGTACCTGGTCGCGGCTGGCGCGGATGTCAATCTGACCGACCCCGACGGCGTCGCGCCCCTGCTGCTCGCCACGCTCAATTTCAACTTCGATGTGGCAGCCTTCCTCGTGCAACACGGCGCGGATGTGGACAAGTGGGATCTATGGGGCCGAACCGCTCTCTACGCAGCCGTCGACATGAACACCCTCCCCGTCGGCGGTCGTGCGGACCGTCCACCTTCGAGTGCCACGACGGGTTTGCAGCTCATCGATATCGTGCTCAAGGCCGGCGCGAACCCTAACCCTCAATTGAAGCTTTTCCCGCCGTATCGCTCGCTGCGAGACGATCGCGGCGCTGATGGGCTTCTAACCGTAGGCGCGACGCCATTACTGCGCGCAGCGAAGGCCGGCGACGTCGCAGCCATGAACCTTCTACTGGCACACGGCGCGAACCCGAGTCTGCCGACCGCGACGGGCGTAACCCCTTTGATGGCCGCGGCCGGTAATGGCTCGAGCATCCTCGACACCCGTGGACGCTATAAGACCGAGGCACAGGCAGTCGACGCGGTTAATGTGCTTCTCGCATCGGGCGTTGATATCAACCAGCGCGACGGCAACGGCCAGACGGCGCTCTATGGAGCCGCGACCTGGGGATGGAATGACCTGGTCAAAACGCTGGCGGCCCGCAATGCGGATCTCATGATCAAAGACGCTCGCGGTCGTACCGCGGCCGACGTCGCAATGGGGACGAACGGTGGCGGCTCCGGACGCGCAAGCGTCACCCCACATCCCGAGACGGCGGCGCTTCTGAAGCAGTTAATGGCCGGCGCGGGAGCCCCCGTTGCAGACAACTTACAAACCGCGAAGCCCAGAGTGGCGCCGATTGCTCCGACGGAATAACGCTGTGACCTCGAATACAGCAAAAACCGGGCGTGGAGTATTTTGGACTCGCTTGTTAGTCGGAGCGGCGACAGCAGCGCTATGCGCGTCAACGGTCGCTGTGGGCGCGTCGTCCTCCGCGACCGTGAGCGCCTCGTCCTCGCCAGCCGGCCCGCCATCGACCGCCTCCGACTCCTCCTTCGATGACATAGCTGCCCGGAAGTGGGCCTTCTTCGACAAGTACTGCAGCAAGTGCCACAACGTCGAAGACTGGGCCGGCGGCGTCGCCTTCGAGTCGCTCTCCCCCCACGAAATACCCCAGGACGCTGAGACCTGGGAGAAAGCCATCCGCAAGCTGCGCGGACGGCTGATGCCTCCGGCCGGCAACCCGCAGCCGGATTCGCAATCGGTGCAATCACTCGTCTCCTGGCTGGAAACGAACATCGACACGGCTGCACACGGACACTCCGAGCCCGGCCGGGTGGGATTGCACCGCCTGAATCGCAAGGAATACGTGAACGCGGTCCGTGACCTGTTGGATGTCGAGGTCGACCCTGCCGACACCCTGCCCCGCGATGACGCACGTGACGGCTTCGACAACGTCGCAAGCGCCTTGCAAGTGTCACCGTCGTTCCTCGATCAGTATTTGAGCGCGGCGCGAAAAGTTGCCATCCAGGCGCTGGGCGACGTGCAGGCTCGCCCAACCGGCATCACCTACACGGCGGAGCCCAACGCGACACAGTACTTCCACTCCGAAGGCCTGCCCCTGGGTACACGTGGCGGACTGGCCGTGACCCATCATTT
>DATMQL010000278.1:0-5276 GCA_035566815.1 Steroidobacteraceae bacterium
GGTCGCGCTCCAGCGGCTTGCGCAATAGTTGCGCGACGAGGAGCCGCGCGACCGCCGCGCCGGTCTCGAAGTGATGGCCGCTGCCCGGCGATGTGCACAGGGAGACGGCGATCGTGGGTAATCCCAGAAACCGACCTTCGATGGCTGCGGCGACTGTGCCCGAATACAGGACGTCATCGCCGAGATTGGGACCGTCGTTCACACCGGAAACCACCATGTCATATTCATGGTCGAAGTAGCCGGAGACCGCGAGATGGACGCAATCGGTGGGCGTGCCGGGTACGTAGTAGACGCCGGGCTCTGCTTCGAACACGCGCAGCGGTACATCGAGGGTCAGCGAATTGCTGGCGCCACTGCGGTTACGGTCCGGGGCCATGACGGTCACCGTCACATCGGCGAGCGTCGCGAGGGCCTCCCGCAGGCGGCGAATGCCCTCCGCACGGAAGCCGTCGTCGTTGCTTACCAGTATCTTCACAGGGGCGTGTAGGGCGGCGTGGAGGCTCGTGAGGCCGCGACTATACTGGAACCACTTTCGGCGGAGGTAGCGTGATCCCCACATCCGACGACGAAGATGATGTTCGGCTTTTCAGAGAGGCTGTACAGGATGTCAAACGGCTGCCGCGCCGTGAGGCTCCGGAAGCGAGCCGGCGTCGGCCCGTGCCCATCGCCCGGTTCAGTCGCGCGGATCGACACGCGGTACTGCTCGAAAGCCTCGACGGAGAAACGGGTGACCCGGAGCTGGCGGCCGGCGACGAGCTCGTCTACCACCGCGCCGGTGTACAGATGCCGGTCCTGCGAAAGCTTCGCCGCGGACAGTATCGGGTGCAGGCGGAGATCGATCTGCACGGGCTGACGGTCGCGGAGGCGAAGCTGGCGTTGCGCGACTTCCTCGCGGACGCACTGCACCGGCAGTTCCGATGCGTGCGGATCATCCATGGAAAAGGGCTGCGGTCGGGACATCGCGGGCCGGTGCTCAAGGGGGCCGTAAGCTCGGTGCTGCGCCGGGTCGGGGCCGTAGTGGCATATGTATCGGCCCGGCAGGCGGATGGGGGGACGGGGGCAGTTTATGTGCTCCTCGCGGAGTAGGTAGCGCGGAGGCGTGGCGCGGCTCGGTTCCGTGGCCTCGGCTCGCGGTGGCCTCGGCGCCATAGCATTGGCTCACGCCAGATCGAGCAGGATCTGAGATCCCACGGGCGCTGTGTAGCAGCGTGCATCTATCAGCCTTCGTGGTCTTCGTCGCCGAGGGAGTCGGAGTCGATGAGTTCGCGTAGGACGGTGGTGGCGAAACTGCCGCGGGTCAGGCGAAAGCGGATGACGAGGGAATTGGAGTCGGGGTCTCGCTGCCAACTTAGCTCGCGGACGGCAAGGCGGAGAGAGCGGCGCTCCTGGTCCATACCGGCTTCGGCGGTCAGGGCGCAGGGTTGCGGGAAGTCGGCGGCGGTGCGGGTCTCTAGGTCCAGTACGCGTTGCTTGCTGGCGGGGTCGCCCCTGCCCCACAGCGGGCCTGTTGGATGGATATCGAGTTGAGCGGCGCGCTCGGTCAACGTTTGATCCGTGGCGTCGACGGGGAAGATGCTGCCGCGACCGTCCAGGTTGGCGATGTCGCCGGCTTCGAGGTGATCCCAGCTGCTATCGCGCACTCGGGCTGCCAGGACGGCGTTAAATACTAAGCTGCGTGCCGCGGATAACACGAAGCCCCGCTCATGAGAGCGTAGTGCGCGCAGGCCGTCGGCGACGCGGGCGAGGTTTGCGCCACCGTGGCCGAAGCGCTGTGGGCCGAAGTAGTTTGGGACGCCGCGGCGGCCTATTTCGGCTATGCGGGTTGTGAGCTCGGTGTCGCCGATGTTGATTTCGCGCACGCGAATAATGAAGCGGTTACCGGCAAGTGCGCCGCGAGGAAGCTTGCGTGAGTGAGCGTCGGCTTCGAGGACATCGAATTCGGGGTGGCGGACTTCGCGCCAGGCATCGAGGGAGAGAGGCGACTTGGGGACCGTGAACCATTGCACGGCGATGGCCTGGCGGTCTTTCAGTCCGGCGTAGCCGATGTCGCGAGGATGACAGCCGCAGAGTTTGGCGAGTTCGCGCGCGACCCATTGGGTGTTGGCGTTTCGCTTGCGGACTTTGAGGAGGACGTGCTGGCCCGAGCCTGACGCTGTGAAGCCGAGGTCTTCTTCTACTACGAAGTCCTCGGGTTCGGTGCGTAGGGTGCCGCGAGCGAGGGGCGCGCCGTGGGCGCGCGGGGGGTCTAGGGCAGCGGTCAGCCAGTGTGGGTCCACGTCACGCGTCGAGCAGCAGAACGATGGCTTGTGCGGCTATGCCTTCGGAACGGCCGAGGAACCCCAGGCGTTCGGTGGTCGTCGCTTTGACGTTCACGTAGTCGGTGCTGACTTCAAGAAGGTCGGCAATCTGGCGGCGAATCTCGTCGCGGTGGGGGCCTACTTTCGGGGCTTCGGAGAGCACGGTGACGTCGGCGTTTCCAACACGCAGATGGCGGACGCGAAGCAGCTCGATGATGTGGCGGACGAATCCCTTGCTGTCGGCGCCCTTCCATCGCGGGTCGGTATCCTTGAAGTGCTGACCGATGTCGCCCAGGCCCGCCGCACCCAGGAGGGCGTCACACAGGGCGTGCAATACGACGTCTCCGTCAGAATGCGCGACGACGCCGCGCGTGTGGGGAATGCGCACGCCGCCGAGCATGACGAAATCGCCGGGTCCAAATGCGTGTACGTCGGTACCTGATCCGATTCTCATGACGAATACTCCTAACGGGCGACGGGGGTGCTCTCACGCGCGTTCAACAACGCCGCGGCGAGGACCAGGTCGTCTGCACTTGTGATCTTGATGTTCGCGGCCGAGCCCTGCACCAGGACGGGATGCTCGCCCGTCCACTCCAACGCTTGTGCCTCATCTGTCGGCAAGCGGTTGGTAGCGAGAGCGCGGTCCAACGCGTCGCAGAGCATTTCGTAACGAAACATCTGGGGGGTCAGGGCGCGCCAGAGGCCGGCGCGGTCGACGGTCTGGGCGACTTCGGGGTCGGCGGCTGGAATGTCGCTTGGCTGCGAGGCTGCGCGCTGGTCGGGAGTTGGGCGCGACGCGGCGCTTGCAGGAAGCTCAACGCTCGCGCGCTTCAGTGTGTCGGCGGCGGGAGTGGCCAAGAGCCCGCCGACGCGATGGGTGCCGAGACGGTCCAGCAGGTGTTGGAGATCGTTCGAGGAGAGGCAGGGGCGAGCGGCATCGTGCACGAGCACCCAATCGTCAGCGAGTGCGCGCGAGCCCAACGCGGCGAGACCCTCCCGCACGGAGTGGCTTCGCTCGACCCCTCCTCCCGCAAAGATGAGCTCGGGCGTACGGCCCGGGAGCTTGGCGAGTCGGTCCGCGACTTCGCCCCAGTAGGGATCGTGGGCGGCGAGTGAGATCGATACTCCAGCACAACTGGGGTCGGTCAGAAACGGCGCTAGCGCCCACTCAATGACAGTGCGACCTTGTAACAGGGCGTATTGCTTCGGTTTGGTGTTGCCGAATCTACGACCGACGCCCGCGGCGGGCATGACGAGCCAGTAACGCATTGGAGACCGTGAAGGAACGGGATGGGTGGGATCGGGTCCGGAGCGCGACACGTCAGCGCGAGGCAACTGTCCGTGCAGGTGATCGAGAGCCTGGGGCCGTGGGCGGCACAACCTGATAGAAAGTCTCGTGAGAGGCAATCATGCCAAGATCGCTGCGAGCCCGCTCTTCGAGCGCATCGAGACCGGTCTTGAGGTCGCGAACCTCAGCGCCGAGTTGCCGGTTGCGTTCCTCGAGCTGCTGGTTCTCATTGCGCTGCGCGACCACGGATTTCTGGAGTCGATCCAGCTCGCGTACACCATCCTCGGAGAACCAAACCCGGTACTGCAGGAGGAGGATGACGAGTGCCAAGCCCGTGGCGAGCCATTTCATGAGTACGGTAGCCTAACAGACCACACGCCGCACGCGAAGGGCGCGACGCATGCGTCGCGCGGGGTGCGATGCGTGCATCGCACGGGTGGGCAACTGGCCCACCCCGAGCCGGCGGCGAGCGCGCATCGCGCGCGCAGCAGACGGTCCCCGAGGCGCCAACCGAAGGTGCTTCCACCTCAAATCTTGACCGGAAACGCCTCCCGCCCGGCGTAACGTACTTTTCCGAGCTCGGCTTCGATGCGCAGGAGCTGGTTGTACTTGGCCATGCGGTCTGATCGTGACAGGGAGCCTGTCTTGATCTGTGTGGCCGCGGTGGCGACGGCGATGTCGGCGATAGTGCTGTCTTCCGTCTCACCGGAGCGATGTGACACGACCGAGGCGTAATGGGCTTTGTCGGCCATTTCGATGGCGGCGAGAGTCTCGGTGAGCGTGCCGATCTGGTTCGGCTTGATGAGGATGGCGTTGGCGATGTGCTTGTCGATACCTTCCTTGAGGATCTTCGTGTTCGTCACGTACAGGTCGTCGCCGACGAGTTGCAGCTTTTCGCCGAGCGCCTTGGTGAGCTGCGCCCAGCCGTTCCAGTCACCTTCCGCCATGCCGTCTTCAATCGTGATGATGGGGTACTTGCCGGCCAGGTCCGCCAGGTAGCGCGTGAATTCCGCCGAGGAGAAGCCGCGCTTCTCGGACTCGAGCTCATAGCGGCCGTTCTTGAAGAACTCCGAGGACGCGACATCGAGGCCGAGATAGATGTCCTTGCCGGCCTTGTAGCCCGCCTTGTCGATAGCCTGGAGGATGATGCCGAGTGCCTCTTCGTTCGACCCGAGGTTCGGCGCGTAGCCGCCCTCGTCGCCAACGCCGGTCGAGAGGTCGCGCTCATTCAGCAGCTTCTTCAGCATATGAAACACCTCGGCGCCGTAGCGGAGGGCTTCGCGGAAGGTTGGGGCGCCGACCGGGAGGATCATGAACTCCTGGATGTCGAGGCTGTTGTTGGCGTGCGCGCCGCCGTTGATGATGTTCATCATCGGGACCGGCATAACCGGCTCCCGGGCGTCGCCGATGGCGTGACCCAGGTAGCGATAAAGAGGCTGACGCGAATCGTTAGCGGCAGCGTGGGCCGTCGCGAGGGAAATGGCCAGGAGAGCGTTGGCGCCGAGACGCGCTTTGTTCTCGGTGCCATCGAGGTCGATCATCTTCTTGTCGATGCCTTCCTGGTCGGTCACGTCGTGACCCACGAGGGCCTGCTGAAGAACAGAGTTGATGTTCTCGACAGCTTTGAGGACCCCTTTACCGCCGTAGCGCTTCTTGTCGCCGTCGCGCAGCTCGACGGCCTCGCGAGTACC
>DATMQL010000279.1:0-9868 GCA_035566815.1 Steroidobacteraceae bacterium
ACATGGCTGTCGTATGTCGATCCGGCGAATCTGGCGAAGCGTTACGGGCTGCCGGCCGAGACCGCAACTGCGGTGGGCAACCTGACCGGGGTATTGCGGGCGCTGACGACGAAGGCGGCCTCGCCGGATTGACGGGCGGCGAGCGCGCTGGCCTGCCCTAGCTCACCCCATGGCCCGTCCCAAAAGCGACGACAAGCGTAACGCCATCTTGGCGGCCGTCACCCAGGTGGTCGCGGAGCAGGGCGTGGGCGCACCTACGGCCACGATCGCCAGGGTGGCCGGGGTCGCTGAGGGCACGTTGTTCACCTATTTCGCCACCAAAGACGAGCTGCTGAACCGGCTATACCTAGAGCTCAAGTTGGAGCTCAGCCAGGCCATGCGGACGGCTACGCCACTTCCGGGTTCGAGGCATTCTGGAACGCCATCGCGAGCGGCAAAATGACCCCGCTTTCCCGCCGGAGCGGACCGGCAACCCGACGCAGTGGACCATGGAGCGTCTCAAGGCGTCCTCATTCCAGCGGTGAATATAGATCGATCTGCCGGCTGTCCCCGATCACTCGCTCGAAATCGAGCCCCAGGGTGAGCAGCACGGGCTCCGCCACGGGCTTGACCTGTTTGTCGATGTAGTGTTCGCGATCGAGAGGATGCTGCACGTTGTCCAGCGGTTCCGCACCCGCGGTTGTCATGACGTACCGGATGAGACGCTCCGGTGGTTGTGTCGACTTGCGGGCCGCGACAACGTGCGGCGGGGTGGTGCTCGTGTAATCGTCCGTGGATTTCCGCAGATTCTTGCGATACACGAGAGCATCGTCGAGGGCGCCCTGGCGCACCTGTTGGACCACATCGGCGAGATAAGTATCCACGCGTTGTCCGGTAAAGAGCCGCTGATACAACTGGCGCTGCACCTGTTTGGCAAGATCCGTCCAGTCACGCCTGACGACCTCCATCCCGACGAACTCCACGTTATCCGCGTCCGCCGGTCCGTGGAGCAGCCCCGCATAGCGCTTGCTCGCCCCCCGTGTGCTATGTCTTGCGCGCGGCAGAAACAACTTCAGATAGAGCTTCTCGAACTCGAGCTCCATCCGGCTCTGTACGTGCCAGCGCTCGCTGATGTAACGGACCAACTCATCGTTCAAGGCGATCACGAGTTTTCGCGCCTGTGCGCAGGCCGCTTCCGGATCGCTGGCGTGGGAGTGCACGAACAAGCTGTCCGTGTCGCCATAGAGAACGTCGAATCCCGCAACCTCGAACCAGCGCTTCGACCATAACAACATCTCACGGCCCGTACCGGTGATGGAGTTTGCGAGGGCCGGGTTGTAGAAGCGGCACGCCGGCGTTCCCAGCACACCATAAAACGAATTCATCAGGATCTTGATGGCGTTGGAGGCCACGTCATCGCCCGCTTTCTTGGCCGCCGCGCGTTGCGGAAACAACTCATCCAGCATTCGCGGCAGGATGGCCGGCGAGCGCCGGAACGCGCCGCCCGGGACGTGGATGAGATCTCCATCGTCGCGCGCCGCAGCGGCGACATAGGAAAGCGGATCGATGTTGAAGGTGCGAATGATGCTCGGATACAGGCTTTTGAAATCAAACACCCAGACATTCGCGTGCAGCCCTGTACGGGGCTCGAGGACGTGGCCTCCCTGCTGGGCCGCGTATACACGGGAGTCGTCGGCCCGCACCGTGGGGGCGACGATACCTTGGTGCTCGAGCTCGCTGAGGTAGAGAAAATCGAAAGACGCGATGCTTGCGGCGACCCGATCGGGTGTCATCCCCGCGAGTTGGCTGCGCGCGAACGCCAGTCGGATGAGGTTCAGCCGCTGCTGGATTTCATAAGCCAGCCGCGCATCCGTGCGCGCGTAAAGCGCGAACGCGGGTAGATCGTGCTTGTAGTTGTGAATGATTTCCCCGATACGATCGCGGACCTCGCCGACGACGGCCTTGCCCTCGCCGAGCACCTTCCGGGCCACGGCGTCGAGGGAATAATCATCCATCCGTACGAAGGCGCCCCGCAGCAAGTCGATGCCATCGAGCACGAGGCGGCCGGGAATCGCGGCCTGCCCACTACCGAAATAGCCCTCTGCCTTGCGCAGGCGCATGGCGCCCGAGTCGCGCCCCAGCCGCAAAGAATGGCGCAGGCGGGTCGCGATTTTTTCCAACACCGTCAGGTCGAAGTCGATGACATTCCAACCCGTCAGCACGTCGGGATCGATCTGCGCGACGCGAGCGCAGAATGCGTCCAACGCGGCGGCTTCATCCTTACAGCGCGTCGCGCGCTCAGGCATGACGCGCTCGCTGCCATCGACGATGAGAACCTCATCGACTCCGGGGGCGTACAGTGAAATGGCCAGCAGGCGCTCGCTCTTGCCGTCGGTTTCGATATCGAAAGACAGTACGCGGGGCTCGATTTTGACATCCGCGGGCCGTAGTACAGGGTCGTCGAACACCCAGGTCATGCCGCCGCCGGGAATCGCGGTGCCTTCGATCTCGCAGCCGCCCTTGATGCCGCGCTCAATCAGATAGCGCATGGCAAAGCGCACATCCGCCTCGAAGGTGTCGATGCCGACCTCATGCAGCCGATCCCGCAATCCGGGGACATCGGCCGGCACCGGCATCTCGATACGGGCTACCGGGGCGCCCGAGAAAGTATGTTTGTTGACCGGCTGCGGGTCCGGTGCGCCCAACGTGCGCGCGCGTTCCGAGGCGCCCGCCGGAATGTAGAACTGCGGACGCTGCCGGCCGTCACGTACCAGGAATGTGCCGCCGTCCTCCAGCCGGCCATACAGGTAAACGACCGGAATGCGCCGGCCACTCGAGTCCGAAACGACACGGTAGCTGGCCTGCAGGATGAAGCCGCGCAAGGGTGTCTCACTCGCGCCCGGGCGCGGGCCGATCGAACTGCGCGAAACCACTGTAGTTCCAGGGCCGAACGGCGAGGACGAAGGCGGTGCCGTGACGCGTGTCCCACGGGCCGCGATCGCCCTCTACGATGTCCACGCATTCGCGCGATGCATTGCGGAGAACCCGTTTCACCTGTGCGAGGGTCTCATCGGATATCGCGCCACCATGGAAAAAGAACTCCTCGTTCGCGCCCGCGAAATGCCCGGCAAAGAATTCCCGCAGCAGCTTTTGATGAATGTACTTCTGCACCGGACCTCCCGCGCGCCAGCTGAAGCGCCTGCTCACCAGCAGTCGCACCCGGTTGCCCGGTTGTAACTCGATCACCTTCAGCCGGTCGAGCTTGATGAAATAGCGCAGCAACTCCCGGTCCGTGAGCCGGTAGTGGCGCACGATCTCCTCGAACGGCGTGCGGTTCAGAACGAGCCAGGTGACGAAGAATAGCCGGTGATCGGCGACGATCTCCTGCTCCTGGGTGACCGTGAGTTGATTCACCGGCGTGGCGCGGTCCTGGCCGCGCTCGAGAATCTCACGCAGGCTGATTCCCATGAGCTCGCAGATCCCGTCGACCCGTTGCAGCGAGAAGTCGCCGGTCGAGAACAGGCGCTTTACGGTCGCGACGCTCAACTCGAGCTTGCGCGCCACGTCCGCGTACGTGAGCTCGTGCTCCCGCAAAGCACGCTTCAACTCCGCCACGATCATTGCCTGTTCGGCCATCGCTCGTTCCTTTTCACCTTCTTCCGGGGTACCGGGAAAGGTATCACCACACGCTACCTTTTGGCTATTTCGACGCTACTATTCCCGGAAAAGTGGCATCCAGGAGCACCTTGGGCGATCTTGCGCCCCGTCGTCAAAAACGAGGGGGTCGTGCGATGAGTGTCTGGAAAGCGATGGCGATCGGTGTCGTCCGGTATGCGCCCAGCGTCGCGGCGCCGCGCTGTGACGCCCTTAAGGGCGCGCAGTCTTCCAATGCGCCTAACATCCCGGAAAGACTGACAAATAACCCCAGGGACCGTGCAATGAATCCGACCTTCCGCTCCTCGGCGCTGGTGAGACTGCTGCTTCGGGCGATTCTGAGGCCCCTGTTCCGTGTCCGGGTCACCGGCGACGCGGGGGTGTTTGTCAACGATCGCACCCTGATCGTCGCCAACCACGAGTCCTTCCTGGATGGCCTGCTGTTGGGTGCGTTTCTGCCCATCGACGCCGTTTTCGTGGTCCACGCGCAGGTGCTCACGAAGTGGTACTTCCGCTTGATACTGCGCTACGTGCCGCATCTCGCGGTGGACTCGGCCAGCCCCCTGTCGATGAAGCTCATCTGCCGCCTGGTGGAGACCGGCAAGCCGGTGGTGATCTTCCCGGAAGGGCGGCTGACCATTACCGGCTCGCTCATGAAAGTCTACGACGGCGCCGCGTTCGTGGCCGCCAAGACGGGGGCTACTGTCGTGCCGGTCCGGATCGAGGGCTCGGGCCGCAGTTACTTCGGCCGGCTCGCGGGAATCTACCCGCTCAAGTTGTTTCCCAAGATCCGCATCGCAATTCAGGCGCGCCGGCAGATCCCCATGCCCTCGTTGCCCTCGGCGAAACTCCGCCGCCGCCGTGCCGGAGAGTTGATGCGCCGTATTCTGCTCGACATGCTGGTTGCCACACGGCCGCAACGGACACTGTCCGAGGCTTTTCTCGACGCGAAAGCCACCTTCGGCAGTCGCTATCGCCTCGTCGAGGACGTCCGTATGAAGGAGGAGTCATACGGGTCGCTGCTGCGCATGGCGTTAGGTCTGGCGCGCCTCACGAGCGCGTTTACTCGCCGTGGAGAGGTCGTTGGCGTGGTGATGCCCAATGCGGCGCCAACACTCGGCCTCATTCTCGGCTTATCGGGCTCGGGGCGCGTACCCGCTTTGCTCAACTACACCGCCGGCTCCGAAGGAGTCCGCGCCGCCTGCGCCGTTGCCCGGATCCGTAACGTGGTGGCCTCACGGACTTTCCTGGAAAAGGCGCGCCTCGGCCACCTCCTCGAAGGCATTCCCGACGTCCAGGTCCACTACCTGGAAGATCTGAAGGGCCGCCTGGGGCTCATGGACAAGCTGTGGGTTCTGGGGCGGGCGCTGTTCTCGAGCCTCCCCAACTCCGGGCAGAGCCCGGATGACCCGGCTGTCGTGTTGTTCACGTCAGGATCGGAAGGCAAGCCCAAAGGGGTAGTGCATTCGCACGCCTCGCTGCTTTCTAACATCGCGCAAGTGCGGTCCCTGGCGGACTTCTCGCCGCTGGACAAGTTCATGATCTCCCTGCCGCTGTTTCATTCATTCGGACTGACCTGCGGCGTGGTGATGCCACTGGTGTCCGGCTGCAAGGCCTTCCTCTATCCGAGTCCGTTGCACTACCGGGTCATTCCGGAATTGGTGTACGACCGCAACTGTACGGTGCTGTTCGGTACCTCCACGTTCCTGGCCAATTACGGGAAGTTCGCACATCCCTACGATTTCGGGCGGCTGCGCTACGTCATCGCGGGCGCGGAGAAGCTCTCCGACGACGTGCGCCGCCTGTGGATCGACAAGTTCGGAATCCGCGTCCTGGAAGGCTACGGCGTGACGGAGTGCGCTCCTGTAATTGCGGTGAATGTACCCATGGCGTGCCGCAGCGGCAGTGTCGGGCAGTTGGTGCCCGGAATGGAGTTCGAGCTCGAGCCCGTGCCGGGAATCGACAGTGGCGGGGTGCTGCACGTGAAAGGTCCCAATGTCATGAAGGGCTACTTCCTTTATGACCAGCCCGGTGTCATCCAGCCGCCGAAGTCCATCCGGGAAGGCTGGTATTCCACGGGCGACATCGTGTTCGTCGACGAAGACGGCTTCGTCCATATCCGCGGCAGGGTGAAGCGCTTCGCGAAAATTGCCGGCGAGATGATCTCGTTGGAAGTGGTGGAGCGGATCGCAGCCACCGCCGCGCCCGGCTTCTTACATGCCGCGTCGACTCGCACCGACCCGGCCAAAGGCGAGGCGCTCGTGCTGTTTACGACCGCCGAGGGCCTGGGCCGTGAGCAATTGAGCGCCGCAGCCAAGAGCTTCGGAGCCCCCGAACTCGCGGTCCCGCGGGTGGTGGAAACCGTCAGTGCCATTCCACTGCTGGGATCCGGCAAGACCGATTACGTGCGACTCAAGCAGCTGGCCGAAGCCACTGCCAACACCTCCGCCGCCGCCTGAATTCGAGGAGCATCTTTCGATGACCAACATGGAAAACAGCTCCGCGCCTCTGTGGACGCGCGGCATGATCGCGGTCCTGGTCGCGCAGTTTCTCTCCGCCATGGCGGACAACGCGTTGCTGTTCGGTGCGCTCGCGCTGCTCAAGAGTGAGCACTACCCGGACTGGGCCGCGCCGCTCCTGCAGGAGTTCTTCGTCGGCGCCTACATCATCCTCGCTCCCTTCGCGGGCCCGTTCGCCGACTCTCTCCCGAAGGGGCGGGTCATGTTGATGGCCAACGGGCTGAAGCTCGTTGGCGCGCTCGGGATCTGTGTTGGCGTGAACCCCTTCCTGGCCTACGGCCTCGTCGGCGCCGGCGCGGCGGCCTACTCGCCGGCGAAATACGGCATTCTGTCGGAGCTCACCAGCAAGGAAAACCTGGTGAAAGCCAACAGCCTGATCGAATCTTCGACCATCGCGGCGATTCTCGCAGGCGCCATTGCCGGCGGCGCCCTGTCGGACTGGAGCGTGTCGGGTGCACTCGCCCTGGTGACGGTCTGCTACGGTGTCGCGGCTGCTGCAAATCTGCTCATTCCGCGCCTGCCGCCTGCTCACCGGCTCGCTTCGTTCTCGGTAACCGAAGTGTTCCGCGATTTTGCCAAAGCAACGGTAACGCTGGTTCGCAATCCGGATACGCGCTTCTCCATGACCGGCACCAGTCTGTTCTGGGCCGCGGGCTCCACACTCCGGTTTCTGCTGGTCGCGTGGGTGCCGGTGGCGTTAGGTCTCACCGATAACAGCACGCCGGCTTATCTCAATGCGGTCGTGGCGGTGGGTATCGTCATCGGCGCGGGACTGGCGGGAAAGTATGTAACTCTCGATAAAGCCGAGCGCGCATTGCCTGCCGGAGTGCTCCTCGGTGTGGCGGTGTGTGTGCTTGCCTTTACAACCCACTTGCCCATGGCCTACACCATAATGGTCGTCATCGGCGCCTGTGGCGGCTTCTTTGTCGTGCCGCTAAACGCGTTGCTACAGGAGCGCGGTCATAGGACGGTGGGCACGGGGCACGCCATCGCCGTGCAGAATCTCGCGGAAAACGCGGCCATGCTCGTGATGGTCGGCCTTTACACTCTCGCGGTGCGCGCCGGGGCTCCAATTATCTCACTGGCCGCGGGTTTCGGAGCAGCGCTGGCGCTCTCGATCGGCACATTGTGGTTGCACCGGCGCTGGCAAATGCGTGTGGCGGTGACCGCTTCCTGAGCGCCACCTGGAAGCACCACGCCATGACTGCGACAAACCAACTGCTGGTGAACCTCATTCTCTACGGCCTGCTGCCGTTATGGGGAATCTGCGGCTTCATCGACTGGTGCTGCCACCGGGCTACGCGAGTTGAGCGAACCTCCGGCCTGAAGGAGTCGCTGATCCACTCGCTCATGGGAGTGCAACTGGGGATCCCGATCATTCTGTGCCTGCTGTTCGAGGTGAACGTGCTGGTGTTGCTGATCTGTATCCTGATGTGGCTCCTGCACGAAGTGGTCGCACACTGGGACGTGCACTACGCCACGCCGTTGCGGCGTATCTCGATCTGGGAAGTGCATGTCCATAACTACATGGCGACGGTCCCTCTGTACCTGCTCATGCTCATCATCGTGCTCAACTGGGACGTTGCCCGACAAACCTTCACGCTGCACTGGAGCGGCCAGCTCACCCTGCATCGGCTCGCCGCGCCGCATGGCGGTACCGGCTACCTGGCAGCGTATCTCGCCTTTATGACGGTCTTCTGCGTTTTTCCGTATCTCGAGGAAAACATCCGCTGCATTCGGTACGCCGGCACGGCGAAGGTCAATCCCCTATGAATGCCTATCTCACCGGAACCGGCGCATTCCTGCCGGGGCCGCCGATCGACAATGCGCAGATCGAAGCCGTATTGGGCCTGGTGGAGGGCAAGCCCAGCCGGCTCAAATCCCGGATCCTGAAGGCCAACGGCATCCAGACACGCCACTACGCCATCGACAGCTCGCACCGGACCACTCATTCAAATGTGGAGATGGCGGTGGCTGCCGCGCGCCAGTGCCTGGATGAGTCGCCCGTCCCGGCGCGCTCCATCGGTATGTTGAGTTGCGCGACGACCCAGGGGGACATGGTGGTACCTGGCTTCGGGAGCATGGTCCAGGCGGGCCTCGGAGTGCCGGCCGTGGAATTGTTGACGGCTCACGGTATCTGCTCCAGCAGCGTGATGGCCGTGAAGGCGGCGGCCAACTCGCTGCGGCTCGGTGAGCACTCGAGTGCGCTCGTGGTGGTGAGCGAGCTCGCCTCGCGTCTCTTGAAGAGTACGCGGTACGAGGCCGCCGGAGGCCATGCGACTTTGGATTTCAACGCGGAGTTTCTGCGGTGGATGCTGTCTGACGGAGCGGGTGCATGGCTGCTGGAGGGCAGGCCGCGCGGGCGCTGTCTGCGTGTCGACTGGATCCGCACGTTCTCGCATGCCGATGCGTTTCCGGTCTGCATGGGAATCGGCTCGCCGACCGATACCAGCGACACGCGTACCTGGCAGGATTATCCGACTTACGCGCAGGCCGAGGCAGCAGGCGCGTTACTCATCCGCCAGGACGTCCGGCTGCTCGACCAGATGGTCAAGCTCGGAGTCGATGGGGCTCTGCGCCTCATCGAGGAAGGGGCGCTCGTCATGACGGCGGTCGATCATTTTCTGTGCCACTACTCGTCGCACCACTTCCGCGGCAGGATCGCCGATCTGCTCGAAATGAGCGGTGCGGCCATTCCCCAGGAAAGGTGGTTCACCAACCTCTACACCCGCGGCAACACGGGCGCGGCTTCCATCCTCATCATGCTCGATGAATTCCTGCGCGACTCGCGCGCGGCACTCGGCGACACGATTCTCTGCATGGTTCCCGAGAGCGGTCGGTTCAACACGGCGTACATGCACTTCACGGTTGTCGGGGGCTGACAGTATGCAGACCAGCACGATCAAACGGCCGACGGCCCTCACCGAGCTGGGGCAGGCCACGCTGCGGCGGCTGTTGCGGCAGTGGTTCGAGTTCGAGCGCGAGTTGGCCAAGGTTCCAATTATCCGACGCCTCGATCTCGGCACATTCACGCGCGCGGACTATCAGCGACTGTTGCTCAACCTGCGTCCGCAAGTCGTGGAGGGCTCGCGGTGGATCAGCCGGTGCGCCTCCAGCTTCGATCGCGAGCACGCCGATATCCGCTCGGTGGTTCTGCGCCACGCGGTTGACGAGCACCGCGACTACGAGGTTCTCGAGCAGGATTTCGTCGCCACGGGCGGCGAGTTGGCGACGATCCAGGCACAGCCGCGCAACGTGGGCTCGGAGGCCTTGCATGCCTTTCTGATGTTCCGCGCGAGCGAGCCGAATCCGGTGGGTCTGCTCGGCGCCATGTGGATCATCGAGGGACTGGGTGAAAAGATGGCCGCGAGTTGGGCCGGCCGCATCGAGGAGTTGACCGGGCTCGAATCCGGATGCACGCGCTTTCTGCGCTATCACGCCGACAATGACGATTCGCACATGGACAAGTTGTATGGTTTGATCGACCGGATCTGCACCCGGGAAAGCGTTGCGGACGATGTCGTCCGGGTGGCCGCGGTGGTGGGACGCTTGTACGCCCTGCAACTCGAGGAGATCGATGTTGAGCGCTGAACACTCGCGGCGCCGCAGCCCCTATCTACAGGCGGTCGCCGTTGACAATACCCTGCCGATCGACCCCGTGGCGGTCGATCTGTGGCTGCAGGATATCGCGAATCCGCTGCGTTGGATCGTGCGCC
>DATMQL010000280.1:0-3243 GCA_035566815.1 Steroidobacteraceae bacterium
CCGCCTTCGGAGTTACGGCCACCCAGCACGGCCTGAGGGCCGCGCAGGATCTCGACGCGGTCGAGGTCGAGGAGGTCGAAGTTGGCGCCCGTGAGGCTGGGGTAGTAGACATCGTCGATGTAGATCCCGACGCCGGGCTCCAGGGCCGGATCGAAGTCCGCCTGGCCGACGCCGCGAATGGATGCGGACATGCCGGGACCGAAGGCACCGCCGGTCTCGCGCAGGTTGACGTTCGGAGCTTGGTTACTGACATCCACCAGATTCACGTCCCCGCGTGCTTCGAGCATGGCGGCGTTGACGGCGGTGATCGCGATAGGCGCGTCCTGCAGGCGCTGTGTTCTGAACTGAGCGGTGACGACCACTTCTTGTAGTACGTCGGATGACGCGGCGCCCGAGTTATTCGAAGCGGCCGGTGCGGTCTGGGCTCGAGCGGCCGTGGCCGCTAGAATTCCGAGGACAATAGGTCCCAAGGCCCGCTTGAGCGAGCTCGATGATCGCGGATGCATTGCAATCCCCCCCTAAACGAACATGTCAAGAAATCTGTATCGGGAACACCATCCTATGGCAAACAATATCGCTAAAGTGGATAAACACTTTAGATACCGCGTGTCGTAATTGCAGGCGATTGGTCATATTCGAAGACCCGGTTTCAACAGCAACTCATTTCACGATGCGCCGAAACAACACGTGTCCGGGACGCGGCAAGAACAACTCACGCTAGCCAGCACGGCTACCACTAGCATCGCCGCTACTACCTATCGACAACGCTCTGAAAGTACGGACTCGTCAACCGCAATGGCGGGGGACTACGCGTGACGGCTTCACTCCCGGTGGGGACCTGTTGGGCCGCGGGAGTTTCGTAGAGCTAAGCGTCCGGGAGACGCCAGGAATCCCGCCTGCGCTTACGGAGAAGAAGATCTGAAGTAACTGATCACCGGTCGAGAAGTCACTGGACTCCTGCCGACGCTGCTGTGCCTTCAGTGGGATCGCTGCTTCGCGCGAACGCCCAAGGCCGCTGGCGGAAGGACTCCGCCACGGCCCAAGCCGCCGCGCTCAGCGCGGTCGAAATAAAAAGGTTCACCCAGCCCTCGCGGTTAGTGGGTGCCGTGATGACGGCAGTCACCCATACGATGAGCGTGAACAGACTCTCCATCACGGCCTCCAGCGTCGCGGCCAACCGCGGCACGATGCCGAACGCGATCGCCGAGCCCGCTGCGATATGCGCGGCCCCCGTGAGGCAGGCCAGGAACGGGCGGAAAGGCAGCCATGACGGAATGAACCCCACCGTCTCCTTGAGATAAAAGAAGTGGGAAAGTCCGATGGGCACGAGCGCGAGGCCGAAGAGAATTCGGGCCGCCCGCACACTCGAATCGTTGCGCCCCGCGATGGCGCAAAAGATGATCCAACCCCCGGTGGCGAGCGTGAGATCCTCGCCCACGCCGAGCCAATACCCCTCCACCTGGGGATTCGCCACAGCGCGCGGAAGCTGTAACACAAGCACCCACAGGAGCAGGTACGCTGCCAACACGAGCGCGGCAAGCCTGGCAGCACGAGGAACCAACAGGCCGACGGCCGTAACCAACAGCAAGGCGCCGGAAGCACACGCGAGGGTCTCTCGCCACGGTATCCCCGCAGGAACGGGCTGCTGAGAGAGAATGAAATCGTGCGCGCCCAGGCCAATGGCCCCCACGACGGCGAAACCCAGCGCAAACAGGACATGACCTGCGCCGACTGTGCGCATCGTTCCTCCCCCCGCACCACGTGCTTGGCATGCGATCTGACAGCAAAGACGAGTGGACGATGGTAGGCTTCCGGTGGATCAGTGTATTGGGCCATTATTTAACCGAGTGATGGACCATTATTATCGCGCGCCCCACCTGCTGCTGACGTGCCGAAGAAAAGACAAAACGCCTCGCTGATGCTACGAGACCGCTCGAACGGCGCGACGCTGTTCCGGTGGCTGTACGACGAGATTCGGACCGCCATTGTTGACGGCCGGCTACCGCCGGGCGGCAGGCTACCTTCCACCCGCAGCGTTGCCTTCCAATACCGGGTGGCACGTGGAACGGTAGTGGCTGCATTCGATCAGTTGGCCGCCGAGGGGTACGTGGAGAGCACTGTCGGTAATGGCACTTTCGTGCGACGGATGCTTCCGGAATCCCTCGCGGAGGCGCGATCCGCAAGTCGTGCGTCGCTGTCCGCACGTGGACGGCGGCTGGCCGAGAATCCTTTCCCATACCTTTGTGCGAACCGCAGTGTGGAGACTTTCCGACTGGACCGTCCCGCGCTAGATGCCTTTCCGACCAGGCTGTGGAGTCGGATCGCTGCACGGGGCTTGCGCAGTTCGGCGCCTCGGCTGCTCGCTCACGGTGAAGTTCTCGGGTTCCGACCCTTGCGGGAGACAGTCGCCGCTCATGTCGGGTTGACGAGAGGAGTGAAATGCACGGCTGATCAAGTCGTGATCACCACCGGTACGCAACAATCGCTGGACCTGATCACACGACTGGTCCTCGATCCGGGCGATCGGGTCTGGATGGAGGATCCGGGCTACGCCGGCGCAACGGCTTTGCTGCGTGCTTCGGGAGCCGAGGTGATCGGGGTTCCGGTAGACGCGGAAGGAATCGACTGCGATGCGGGACGGCGCCGTTGCCGCTCCGCGAAGTTTGCGTACGTGACTCCCGGCTGCCAGTTCCCCTTGGGAATGGGGATGTCGCTACGACGCCGGCTGGCGCTGCTGCGGTGGGCGCGTGAGGAGGGAGCCTGGATATTTGAGGACGACTACGACAGTCAACTGCGGTTTTCCGGTCGGCCGCTGGCGGCACTGCAAAGTCTGGATACCGGCGGGTGCGTCATTTATTCCAACACCTTCAACAAGATGCTATTCCCTGCGCTGCGGCTGGGCTTTCTCGTGGTTCCTCCAACTCTCGTCGACGCGGTGGCGGCCGCGCGGTCCGTCCTCGATCGCTTCCCCTCCGTACTGGACCAGGCGACGCTCGCCGATTTCATCTCGGAGGGGTATTTGGATCAGCACATGCGACGCATGGGCGAGTTGTACACGGCGCGGTTCGATGCGTTGGTCCGTTGTGCGCAACGCAGGATAAAGGACGTAATGGAGTTGTCACCCGTCGGTGCGGGCCTGCAGATTGTGGGCTGGCTCGCCAAGGGGATTGAAGAGAATGAGGCTTGTCGCAGGGCTGCCGGGCGCGGTGTCGACTCGGTCGCACTGTCGAAGTTCACGATCGA
>DATMQL010000281.1:0-5233 GCA_035566815.1 Steroidobacteraceae bacterium
GAGGTGATCCGCCGACTCAACCCGAAACTCGATCAGGTCGCGGGCATCAAGTTATACATGCAACCGGTGCAGGACCTTACAGTCGATGATCGCGTCAGCCGCACCCAGTATCAATACACACTCGAAGACCCCAGCCATGACGAGCTCAACTCCGTGGTGCACGACCTTCTGCCGAAAGTGCAGGCTCTTCCGGAGCTCGCCGACGTCGTCACGGACCAGCAGCTCGACGGCGTAGCAACAACCCTGACCATCGACAGGGAAACCGCGTCGCGCTTTGGCATCACGCCCGCAACGATAGACAACACTTTGTACGATGCCTTCGGACAGAGGCAGGTCAATACGCTCTACACCCAGGTCAACCAGTACCACGTGATCCTGGAGGCCGACCCGAGATTCCAGCGCAATCCGGGCAATCTGCATGACCTGTACATCCAGGCCTCCCTCGGCGGGACGCCAACCGCGGTTGCCTCGAACACGGCAGGCTCATCCTCGGGAGCCGGCGCTGGCGCCACCGCCGCCTCGGGCAGCGCCCTCCTGACACCCGCTTCGAGCAGCAGCGGCTCGTCACTGAGCTCCAACTCGCCTGGTGTGTTGAATCTCGCGAGCAGCACCACCAGCTCAACCCCCGGCGTCAACTCGACCTCGGCGCTCTCTTCGGCTTCGATTGGCGGCGGCAGCGCCGGGGTATTGTCGGCATCGGTGGGCGCATCGGCGGCGTCGCAAAACGCCAGTGCGCCGAATTCACGTACCGCGGCCTCGGGCGGCAGCGGAAGTTCGAGTAGCAGTGCGACTGGCGGGTCGACCCCAGTACCCTTCAGCACCTTCGTACACATGCAGACGCAGAGCGAGCCCCTGACCATCGGACACCAGGGGCAGTTCCCGGTCGTCACACTCTCCTTCAACCTCGCAGCCGGCTACTCACTCGGCCAGGCCCTCGATGCCATCAACGAGGTCATCGCCAAGGAGAAAATGCCGGCCAGCGTGATCGCCGACTACCAGGGTACGGCAGCCGCCTACCAGAATTCGCAATCGAACGAGGGGCTTCTGATCCTGGCGGCGCTCATCACGGTGTACATCGTCCTCGGCGTGCTCTACGAGAGCTTCATACATCCGGTGACGATCCTCTCCACACTTCCGTCGGCGGGCGTCGGCGCACTGCTCGCGTTGCGTCTGTTTGGACTCGACCTCGATATCGTCGGGATCATCGGCATCATTCTGCTGATCGGTATCGTGCAGAAGAACGGCATTATGATGGTCGACTTTGCGCTCGAGCTCGAGCGCAAAGAGCACATGGAGACCACCGCGGCCATCTACCAGGCGGCCCTGCTTCGACTGCGCCCCATCCTGATGACAACGCTTGCAGCCCTTCTGAGCGGCGTTCCGCTCGCATTCGGGTCTGGAATCGGCTCGGAGCTGCGCAAACCGTTGGGCGTAGCCATGGTCGGCGGACTGCTGTTCAGCCAGGTCCTGACGCTGTACACGACACCGGTCATCTATATCTTCTTTGACAAGTTGGCGGCGCGATTCTCGCGCCGGCGCCGTGAAGAGGCCCGCGACGCGGAGCCCCGAGGCGGGATTGCATGAACCCGTCCCGCATTTTCATCGGGCGCCCTGTAGCGACCACCCTGCTGACGATAGCGGTCGCACTGGTGGGCATCGCCGCCTTTGCGGTTTTGCCGGTCTCACCGTTGCCCCAGGTGGACTTTCCAACCATCACGGTGGCCGCCTCGTTACCCGGCGGAAGTCCTGACATCATGGCGTCCGCAATCGCCACGCCGCTGGAGAGACAGTTCGGACACATCGCCGGCATCACGGAGATGACCTCTTCCAGCACGCTCGGCACCACCAGCATCACCCTGCAATTCGATCTCAGCCGGGACATCAACGGCGCGGCGCGCGACGTGGAAGCCGGAATCAACGCGGCCCGCAGTTACCTGCCAGCCAACCTCCCCGCCAATCCGACCTATCGGAAAGTCAATCCGGCCGACTCCCCGATCATGGTGCTCGGACTGCAGTCCAACGTGTATGGCGTGCCGACGCTATACGACGAGGCTTCGTCCGTCATTGCCCAGCGCGTCTCACAGATCACGGGTGTGGGACAGGTCAACGTGGTCGGTGCATCCTATCCGGCCGTGCGCGTGGAGCTGAATCCCACCAGGCTCACTCAATACGGAATCAGTCTTCCGTCGGTGGCGAGCACCATCTCGGGTCAGAATTCGAATATCGCCCAGGGGCAACTCGCCAACGGCAACTCGACCTCGGACATCATTGTCAACAGCCAGATCTCCAAGGCAGCCGACTACAAGCCGCTGGTGATCGGGTACTCCGACGGTGCGGTGATCCACCTCGCCGACGTGGCCGACGTCGTCGACTCACAGCAGAACGTGCGCCAGGCCGGCTTCCTCAACGGCCGGCCCTCGGTAAACCTGATCATCTTCCGCCAGCCGGGTGCCAACATCATCCAGACAGTGGAAGCCATCAAGGCCGCGATCCCGTCGCTCCAGGCCTCGATTCCACAGGGTATGCATTTCATCACCGTACTGGATCGAACGCTCACGATCCGTGCATCCGTGAGCGATATCGAGCGAACCCTGGTCATTTCGGTACTGCTGGTCGTGGCGGTGGTGTTCATCTTTCTGCGCAACGTGTACGCGACATTCATTCCGGCCGTCGCGGTCCCCGTCTCGCTCATCGGCACGTGCGCGATCATGTATCTGTGCGGCTTCTCACTCGACAATCTCTCCCTGATGGCGCTCGCCATCGCGAGCGGTTTCGTGGTGGACGACGCCATCGTGGTGATGGAAAACATCACCCGCCACCTCGAAGAGGGTATGAGCCCCGTGCAGGCAGCTCTGAAAGGCGCCGCGGAGATCGGCTTCACGGTCCTGTCCATCAGCATTTCGCTCATTGCTGTCTTCATCCCGATCCTGCTGATGGGCGGCATCATCGGACGGCTGTTCCGCGAGTTCGCATTGACGCTCTCGAGCGCCATCCTCGTCTCGATGGTCGTGTCGCTCACAACGACGCCGACCATGTGTGCGCGCGTACTCCACTCTGAAAAGACGGTGAACCACGGACGCCTGTACCTCTGGAGCGAGCGGATGTTCAGCAATCTGCTCGGGGGATATCGGCGCAGCCTGGCGTGGACGCTCGAGCATCCCACGCTGATCATGGTTGTTTTCGTGGCGACACTGGGACTCAACGTCCTGCTGCTGTCCATCGTGCCGAAAGGATTCTTCCCGCAGCAGGATACGGGAATCATCAGTGGCGGCATGCAGGGGCAGCAGGACGCCTCCTTTGCGTCGATGCGCGACGCCCTCAAGCAGTCGGTCGATGTCGTCAAAGCAGATCCCAGTGTTCAGAACATCATGGGTTTCACCGGTGGCGGCGGCGCCACCAACACCGCGAATGAATATATCGCACTCAAACCTCTGAACGAGCGTAAGCAGAGCGCGGCCCGGATCATCAACGAATTGCGGCCCAAGCTCACGCGCCTGACGGGGGCGAACACCTTCCTGCAGCCTGTTCAGGACATCCGCATCGGTGGCCGGCAATCCAATGCGCAGTATCAATACACGCTGCAGGCTGATAGTTCGGCGGTGTTGCAGAACTACGGTCCGAAGTTACTCAGCGCCCTGCGCAAGGCCCCGGGGTTCCAGGACGTCAATACGGACCAACAGAACAACGGCCTGCAGGCACTCCTGACCTACGACCGTCCCACGGCGGCGCGGCTCGGGCTCACGTCTCAGCTCATCGACAGCACGCTCTATAACGCGTTCGGGCAGTCGGAAGTCTCTACGATCTACACGCAGCTCAACCAGTACTACGTCGTGATGGAAGTCGCCCCCAAATACTGGCAATCGCCGCAAGGACTCAACGACATCTACCTCGTGCCGACCCCGGGCTCGACTGCCATCCCACTGAAGACGGTGACGAGCTATCAGCCCGCCACCTCACCGCTGGTCGTCAACCATACCGGCCTGTTTCCCTCCGTCACCGTGTCGTTCAACCTGGCTCCCGGCGTCTCACTCGGCCAGGCCACCCAGGAGATCGAGAAGGTCCGGCAAAGTCTGGCCATGCCGGAGACGATTCACGGCCAATATTCAGGAACCCTGCAGGCGTTCCAGCAATCCCTCACCACTGAGCCCTACCTCATCCTGACGGCCATAGTGGCGGTCTACATCGTCCTGGGCATGTTGTATGGAAGCCTGATCCACCCGCTCACCATCCTGTCGACCCTGCCACCGGCGAGCGTGGGCGCCATCCTGGCGCTGCAACTGACCCACACCGAGCTCGATGTCATGTCGATCATCGGCATCATTCTGCTCATCGGTATTGTGAAGAAAAACGCGATCATGATGATCGACTTCGCCCTGAGTGCCGAGCGTAACGAGGGCAAGAACACGCGTGACTCGATCTTCGAAGCCTGCACGCTGCGCTTCCGGCCGATCCTCATGACGACCATGGCCGCCCTGTTCGGGGCCGTGCCGCTCGCACTCGGAACCGGCATGGGATCGGAGTTGCGCCGGCCGCTGGGAATTTCGATCATTGGCGGCCTGATCGTCAGCCAGGTGCTCACCCTCTATACCACTCCCGTCATCTATCTCCTGATGGACACCCTGAGACTGAAACTTCAAGGACGGGGGCGGCATGGAGACGGACAAGTTGCGGAGGCTGCGGGTTAAACCCGCGTGCAAGACCTATGAACATCAGACGTCAGATCACTCAGATCACCCGGGCGATGGCAGTCGCCGCCAGCGTCGCGTTAGTCGCCGGTTGCGTAGGACCCGCGTATGTAAAGCCCAAAGTCGACACGCCATCCGCCTTCAAGGAGAGCTCGCCCGCCGCCTACACGGGCGCCGACCCGGGCGCCTGGCAACCGGCACAACCACAGGACGCCGCCCTGAAAGGCAAGTGGTGGGAAGTCTTCGGCGAGCCGGAGCTCAATACCCTCGAAGACCAGTTGAATATCGACAACCAGAACATTGCGCAGTTTTTTCAGAATTTCATGGCGGCCCGAGCGCAGGTGGGTATCGCACGTGCAAGCTATTTTCCGACGTTGACGACCACGCCATCTGGAACGAGGACTCACACGTCGGGTGCCCTTGGAAAGAACGCTACGGTGAATACCAGCGGTACGTCGACCGGGACCTCCAACGGCAGCGGCAGCGTCGCCGGCAATTCAGGAAGCACGTTAAACATCTTCCAGATGCCCTTCGACGTCTCATGGGAA
>DATMQL010000282.1:0-4947 GCA_035566815.1 Steroidobacteraceae bacterium
TCCATCGAAGAGGCCGTCGAATGGTTGAAGAAGTGCCCCAATCCCATGTCAACGGATTCCGACATTGAAATTCGTCCACTGTACTCGCTGGACGAGCTCCAGCGCTGGAAGGACGGTCTGACGTGCAGCGGCGGCGGCTAAGCGCCGAGACCGCCTGCGTCGATCATCCCGCACGTGAACGCGTACGAGAGCTCATGTCCCACGTAGGAGTGATCGGCAATAGTGGAGACCCACCGCCGCTTCCGGGCGAATCGAGATGAAGCAAACAGCGGGCGACTCAAACGCGGTCGGAAACGTCCTGCGTCTACCAGCGGTCTGTCGAATGACAGGCTTGGGACGCTCGACGATTTACAAAATGGAAGCTGTCGGGCAATTCCCACAGCGCATCAAGCTCGGGCTTCGAGCGGTTGGATGGATGGAATTCCGTCAGCCACCATCCAGATCGACTGCAGCGCCTGTTTACATTCGGCGCGGATGCCGATCTCTCGGGGCTTCCAACGGATCCACGTTGGACCGGCTAGATTCCGAGGAACAGAAAGTCGAGTGCGGCAACGATGTCCGCTCGATACGCAGTGAGCCGGTCTTTGACAACGCGCAAGTCGGTAGCACTGATGGCCGTCATGCGGGGTACGAGCAGAACGTGCTCGACATTGGCGACCTTGACTATGGGGGTCAACCGGCCGACCGTGCCGGCCATGCGAGTACGTGGGACTAACGGGGCAACCATCCGATCGCGTCCGGTGTCGGCGAGTTCAGACTGCAGGATGGCCACAAACGGGAAGGCCGGACGCGCAGGGGGTATCGGGTTATCGAATACGTCGTATTGGCTCACGCCTTGGGCTCGTCGTCGGCAGCTTGGTAGTGCGTGCGGACCATTTCGGCGAAGGACCCGTGCTTGGACTCGTACGCGTCGAGGGCCTGGAGGTCTTGCTGAATCTCGCCCTTGATCTGTTCGGCTTTGCGGCGTGCGACCTCATAGGCAAGCGCTTCTTCTGCGACTTGCGAGGCATTGATGCCGAAGCCTTTGGACTGGGCGTATAGATCGGAATTGATCGTGACGCTGACGGTCTGTTTAGCCGCTTTGAGGTCGTAGGTCGCGGAGCGCATGGGTGCACCAATGCTGCCAATAACCCGTGGAGCTTACCCGTGTGCTATACCCGTGGCAATCACGCCCTCTGGCCCTCGCTAGCAAATGAACCGAGGGCACCGCGGGCGGGGCGCCAGATAGCGGGGCAAGGTATTGGTGCGCGCTGACGGGATCGAACCGCCGACATTCGCCGTGTAAAGGCGACGCTCTACCAGCTGAGCTAAGCGCGCATCCGGGGAAAGGAGCAGCGGGGGGCGGCGAAACCGACCCCCGCGGGAAAGGCGGCGTAGTCTAGAGAATCCCCCTAGACCACGCCAGTAGCGACCTTAATGCGCCGGAGCGGGCTGCTTACGGCGGCGCTTGCCGTCGCTGCCGGAGGCCGCAGGGGCGGGAACGCCCCCTGTCGAGGCGGAAGCAGCGGCAGCTGCGGCGGCGCCGTCCGCGGAAACGGCGGGCTGCTGCGTCAAGGCGAGGGTCAGGACTTCGTCGATCCACTTCACCGGCTTGATCTCGAGGTTCCCCTTGATGTTGTCGGGAATCTCGACCAGGTCCTTCGTGTTCTCGTGAGGAATGAGCACCGTCTTGATCCCACCGCGGTGGGCCGCGAGGAGCTTCTCCTTCAGGCCACCGATGGGCAGAACTTCCCCACGTAGCGTGATCTCGCCAGTCATCGCCACATCCGAGCGGACCGGAATCTTCGTCAGGGCAGAAACCAGCGCCGTGCACATACCGATACCCGCGCTCGGGCCGTCCTTCGGGGTCGCCCCCTCGGGGATGTGCAGGTGGACGTCTTGCTTCTGATAGAACTCGGGCTCGAGACCCAGTATCTGCGCACGGCTGCGGACAACCGTCATCGCCGCCTGGATGGACTCCTGCATCACCTCGCCCAATTGGCCGGTGTGTTGCAGCTTGCCCTTGCCGGGGACGACCGCGGCCTCGATGGTGAGCAACTCGCCGCCCACTTCGGTCCATGCGAGTCCGGTCACCTGGCCGACGCGGTTCTGGTCCTCGGCCTTACCGTAGCGGAAGCGCCTCACGCCCAGGTACTTGTCGAGATTGCGGGGCGTGACGACGATCTGCTTCTGATCCTTCTTCTCGAGCAACAGTTGCTTGACGGCCTTGCGACCGATCTTGGCAACTTCGCGCTCGAGATTACGCACACCGGCCTCGCGCGTGTAGTAACGCACGATATCCATGAGCGCCGGATCTGACACCTTCAGCTCATCGTCCTTCAGACCGTTGTTCTTCATCTGCTTCGGCACGAGGTAGCGCCGGGCGATGTTCATCTTCTCGTCTTCCGTGTAACCGGGCAGACGAATGACTTCCATACGATCCAACAACGGAGCCGGGATGTTGAGGCTGTTTGCCGTGCAGACGAACATCACTTCCGACAGGTCGAGATCGACCTCGAGGTAATGGTCGTTGAAGGTCGCGTTCTGCTCCGGATCGAGCACTTCGAGCAGCGCCGATGACGGGTCGCCGCGGAAGTCCATCGACATCTTGTCGACTTCGTCCAGGAGGAACAGCGGGTTGTGTACGCCCGCCTTCGACATGTTCTGCACGATCTTGCCGGGCATCGAGCCGATATACGTGCGCCGGTGTCCGCGGATCTCCGCCTCGTCACGCACGCCGCCGAGCGACATACGCACGAACTTACGGTTCGTCGAACGGGCGATGCTCTGTCCGAGCGAGGTCTTGCCAACACCCGGCGGGCCTACGAGACACAGGATGGGGCCGCGCAGCTTGTCGACCCGCTGTTGAACAGCGAGATACTCGACGATGCGCTCCTTCACCTTGTCCAGCCCATAGTGATCCTCGTCCAACACCTTCTCGGCGCGGGCGATATCCTTGATGATCTTCGTCCGCTTCTTCCACGGCACCTTCACGAGCCAGTCGATGTAGTTCCGCACCACCGTCGCTTCAGCCGACATGGGCGACATCATCTTCAGCTTATTTAACTCGCCGTTGGCCTTCTCGCGCGCCTCTTTCGGCATGCCGGCCTTGGCGATCTTCTGCTCGAGCTCGGTAATCTCGTTACCGCCCTCGTCCATCTCACCGAGCTCTTTCTGAATGGCCTTCATCTGCTCATTCAGGTAGTACTCGCGCTGGCTCTTCTCCATCTGCGCTTTGACACGGCCGCGGATACGCTTCTCGATCTGCAACACGTCCATCTCGCCTTCGATGGCGACGAGGATGTGCTCGAGGCGCTTGCGCACGTCGAGGATCTCGAGAACCTTCTGCTTCTCCGCCAGCTTCAGCGACATGTGAGCGGCGACAGTGTCGGCGAGGCGGCCCGCGTGCTCGATCCCGGCAAGCGCCGTCAGCACCTCGGGCGGCACCTTCTTATTCAACTTCACGTACTGCTCGAACTGCGAGATCACCGAACGTGCCAGCACGTCCATCTCGCGCTCGTCGTACGCCTCGACGTCCGGAAGCAACGTGGCGTCGGAGGAGTAGTAATCGCCCGCATGCAGTTTTTCGATGCGCGCGCGATCCACGCCTTCGACCAGCACCTTCACGGTGCCGTCAGGAAGCTTCAATAGCTGCAGGATGGTGGCGACCGTACCGATGCGGTACAGGTCGTCAGCCTTCGGATCGTCGACGTCCGCCTGCTTCTGCGCGACGAGCATAATCCGCTTGTCGGAGCGCATGGCGACGTCGAGCGCCTGAATGGACTTCTCTCGCCCTACGAAGAGCGGGATGACCATGTGGGGGTAAACGACAACGTCCCTCAGGGGCAACACCGGCACGTTCTCGATGCCGCTGCTGGTCGTCGTAGTTGGAGTCGGTGACGGTGAGGACGGAATAGTGGGATCGGACACGCTCAAGCCCTCGGTGGCGAAACGGCATGGGACATAATCCCCGGTGCGAACGGGGACAAACTGTGTCGCAGTGCTAGTTTATCGAGAATGGAGTTAGAAGCGCGGTGTTTCAATGGTCTCGGTTGCCCCCGCTGGGGGTTCCCTCGCTGGCCGCTCGGTCGCCGCTCGGTCGCGCTTGCACGCATCCGACATCCATCCGCGCACTGCGACCGCAGCGGCAGGTGCAGCCTGTGCCGCACCTGCGCCTGACTTGCAGAACATCTCGGTCAGTGATGGTTGGTCCCGGACGCGCGACGCGGCTCTTCGACAGCCGGAGGCGTCGCCACGTCGGAACGATAGACGATGTACGGCTGCGTCTGGCCTTCGATGACGGTCTCATCGATGACGACCTTACCGACGTTCCGCATCGAGGGCAGCTCGTACATGGTGTCGAGCAGCACCGTCTCCAGGATCGTGCGCAGGCCGCGGGCACCCGTCTTACGCTGCATCGCGCGGTGAGCCACCGCTTTCAGCGCTTCCTCTCGGAACTCGAGCTCGGCGCCCTCCATCTCGAACAGCCGCCGATACTGCTTCGTCAGCGCGTTCTTGGGCTCGGTCAGAATCGAGATCAGCGCGCTCACATCCAGCTCATCGAGCGTCGCCACGACCGGCAAACGGCCAACGAACTCTGGGATGAGACCGTACTTGATCAGGTCCTCGGGCTCCACATCGTGGAACAGGTCGCTGCCATGCGGCCGCACGTTGACGTCGCGGACCTCGGAGGTGAATCCGATGCCGCTCTTTTGTGTGCGGTTGAGAATGATCTTTTCCAGGCCGGCAAAAGCGCCACCGCAGATGAACAGGATATTGCTCGTGTCGACTTGCAGGAATTCCTGCTGCGGATGCTTGCGGCCACCTTGCGGCGGAACGGAAGCGATCGTGCCTTCGATGAGCTTCAGCAGCGCCTGCTGCACACCTTCACCGGAGACGTCACGGGTGATCGACGGGTTGTCCGACTTGCGCGAGATCTTGTCGATCTCATCGATGTAGACGATGCCC
>DATMQL010000283.1:0-17232 GCA_035566815.1 Steroidobacteraceae bacterium
CGACTCACACCTGATCTCGACCACCTATACGACCTTCGAAGGCAATGTCGGCGAGCGACTGCCGTTCGTCCCCTACTTCAGCTACAGCTGGAACGTCCGTTACGACCAACCGCTGAACAAGGACTTCAGGGGATATGCCCAGTTGGACATGGCCCACAAGGGTGACATGTGGGACGACCTGCACGTTTCGGGATCGAACGGCTTCCCGCGCATTCTGCAACCGAGCTATTCGATCCTGAACCTGCGCTTCGGCTTAAACCCCGAAGGCGGCCGCTGGCTCGGCGAATTCTATATCACCAACCTCACCAACAAGAACGCGATTCTCTACACCAACACGGGAAACTTCGACCTGCGTCAGACGGTGAACGAGCCGCGCGTCTTCGGCCTGCGCCTCAACTACCGTTTCGGCAAGGAAACCAACTAGGGAGCAGCGCGCCGCCGGTATTCTGCGTGCGGCGGCCAGTCTTGGTGCGTGGTCGGTCTTCGCGCCACCGCCAGACTTCGGGCCGCTGCCGGTTCTCGCTCAGTGGCCGCCGCCAGCCAGCACATCGGCAATCGGGCCCGCGGCCGCGGGCACCGCGTGTGGGTAATCCTTACCCAACAGCGCGGCCACGGTCGCCGCGATCTGCGCCTGTGTGACTGGCGCGATCTTGGCGCGCTCACCCAGCGGACGCGTGTCCGGGCCCAGCACCGCGATCCAGATGTTCTCCGAGCCGCGCTGCTCGACTCCGTGCTCCTTCCAGTCGACCGGCCCGCTGCCTCTGCCGTGATCCGTAGTGATGATGAAGGTCGTCTGATCGCGATAGGCCGGCAGGGCTTGCATGGTGTTCCAAAGCGTCTCGACGAAACGGTCGAACGCGTGTGCGCTATGGAGGACCAGGTCGTAGCGCCCGGAATGCGCCCAATTGTCGGTCTCGCCGCAGCCGACAAAGAGAACGCGCGGCTGGCTGTCATGCAGCGAATCGAGCAGGGGAACCTCCATGAACGAGTCGAAGACGTCTTCGAAGTCGACCCGGGTCGTCGTGCGATAGAGCTGGTTCAGAAGCTCCTGCCGTGGCGTGAGCTCGCCCTTGTAGGGGAGATCCCAGCCGACATGCAGGGGCAGATTGCTGCGCCGGACGTTGAATATGTCCTTGAAGTTATCCCACGTGGCATGGACCCCGACCTGCCCCCGCAAGTCTGCCTGGCCATTCAACCATTCGAAAACACTGAGATTGGGATTGGGACCGAATTCGTTCGAGTCGATTCGCGGATCCGCATGGCCCGTCAGCATCTCGTTATAACCGGGATAGGAGAAGGCCACACCGTTCGTCACGCGGGCGATGCTGCCTTTCGCCTGGTTGCCGAAGATCTGGCCGCGGGTTGCAACGGTCGACCACAGAAAGGGAAACAGCGCCTTACGGCGCTCGGCGGGGTCGTCGCGCCAGAATTCGCGGCGCAGGTCCGCTTCCTTGTCCCAGATCCCGCCATTCTTTTCGTTTATCAGCAGCGGGTCGGCGCCGCTGAAGACCTCCTGCCAGCGAAGTCCGTCGCTCACGATGAGCACGACATTTCGGGTTTTCAGTGGCGGGGCCGCCGTGGGCGCGGAGACGGCCGGCTGCAGCGCCCCGAGCGCGAGCAGCACGGCGGCGCAACCTACTCGAGCCGCGGTTCCCCGTAACATACGCTCCCACCACACTTGACTTCCCCGATTCTATTATCATACAACCGTACAACAAGGGTGGCACGCGGATCCTCGCAACATCACGAACGGGCGGGCACCGGGTGCGTCATCGATCAACTATCCTCCTACTGCTCGCCTGCCTAGCCACCTGCGCGGCCGGCGCTTGCGCGGCAGTTACGGGCGTGATTGCCGCCCACCCGACCGCTGCCGGATTGGCCGCGGCGGCGGCGAGCGACGCGCAGCCCCCCATAGCCACCTCGTTACGCATGGGCCAGCTGACTCTCCATCGCTGCGAAACGACGGCGCCCTGGTGCGGGGTCCTCGAGCGGCCTCTCGATCCAACCGGCACCGTCCACGGAACCGTCCCCATCTATTTCGAATACTTCCCGCACACCGCTGCTGGCGCTTCGACGGCCGGCACCGTTGTTACGACAGAGGGCGGACCCGGCTTTCCGGCCACCGAGTCGCGGGACGAATATCTGACACTGCTGCAACCGCTGCGCTCGAACCACGACCTGCTCATCATGGACAATCGGGGCACCGGGCGATCCGGCGCCGTCGACTGCCAAGAGCTTCAGAATGCCCCGGCGCTCACGGAAGCCAACATCGGTGCCTGCGGGCGGTCGCTTGGATCTGCGGCACCACTCTACAGCACCACATTGGCCACAGACGACCTGGCCGCTTTGCTGGATGCATTATCGATTCGCAGCGTGGATCTTTACGGCGATTCGTACGGAACCTACTTCGCACAGATCTTTGCTCTGCGTCACGCGGAACGGCTGCACTCGCTGGTGCTCGACGGCGCCTATCCCCTGAACGGCCCGGACTATGGATGGTATCCGCACTACGCGCCGGCGATGCGCGCCAAATTCAACCTGGCCTGTGAGCGCGATCCGGCTTGTAAGGCGCTTACAGGCAGCTCGCTCGAGCATATCGCGCCCACTCTGGCGCTCCTGCGCGCCAAGCCATTCAGCGCGAGAGTCCATTATGGTGACGGGCGAGCCATCCGCCTCGCAGTCAACGCAACTTCATTGGCGATCGTCATGTTTGGGAGCTCGCCCGCCTACGCAACCGTCAGGGAGTTGGACGCGGCCGCGCGTGCCTTCCAGGGCGGCGACCGGTTGCCGTTGCTCAGATTGATGGCAGAGACGCTTTCGAGCGTGGACTCGCGCGATGCGACGCATTCCCCGCTGCAGTACAGTGCAGGGCTGGCAGCCGCCGTGTCCTGCCAGGATCCGCCACAGATCGTGGACATGCGCCTGACGCCGCAGAGGCGGCTGCCGGTTCGAGATCTCGAGATTCGCAAGCGCGAGGATCAATTCCCGAACACCTACGCGCCGTTTACCATCGACGAGTACAGGCGGATGCCGCTCGACTACGCTTTCATCGATCAATGTATGCGCTGGCCGGCGCCGCCTCCCGGAGCGGCATCGCCGCCGCTGGTTTCCGGTGCTGGTCCTTATCCCGACATACCCGTACTGGTGATATCCGGCGAGTTGGACAATATGACCAGCGTAGCCGACGGTACTGCGGCGGCGGCCCGTTTCCCGAAATCACATCATGTCGTCATCTTCAACAGCTTCCATGTCAATGCGCTGCCCCACGCGCGCAGTGAATGCGGAGCAATCCTGGCACGCCGCTTCATGGAGAACCTGGAGACGGGAGATGAAAGCTGCGCCACAACGGTGCCGGCAATTCGACTCCTGCCTCGCTTCGCGCTTCATGTAGCGGAACTGGAGCCGGCGCACGCCTCGGTGGGGAATTCAGGCGGTGAGTACCAATTGCGCGTGGTAACCGCTGCATTGTTGACATCTGAAGACGTCATCGAGCGAGTCGATGCAAACGGCGCAGGCGGTGGAATAGGACTACGCGGCGGTTCGTTCGTTGCGGAAGCAGCTTCGCCGGGCTATCGCATACAGCTGAGAAACGTGCGTTGGACGGAGGATTTGAGCGTCTCGGGTCACATCGACTGGGCCGGCCACAGTGGCGCGGCCAAAGCCAACCTGGAGTTGCAAGCCACCCACGGGGCCGGCGGAAACCTGAACCTGCAATGGAGCGAGGGTGTCAGCGATGGCTTCGCTACCGCACGCGGCGAGTTGGACGGCAAAGAGATTATCGCCGATGCTCTTGCGCCTTGAGATCGATGGCAACATCGCTACGATCCGACTCCGCTAGCCTCTGGGCCGTCTTCTCGGCAACTCTCGGCGTCGGGCTGATCTTCGGGTTTCAGCCCCCGTTGCTGGCATTCGTTTTAACGCGCCACGGAGCGTCGAGTTTTGCTATCGGCACGGTAACCAGCGTTGGCACCATCGCGGTTATTATGCTCTCGCCTTTTTATCCGCGTTTGATCGCGCGATTCGGCCCACGACTGGCAATCCTCGTGGGGATCGGAATTGCTGTGGCAAGCCTGCTCGTCATGCCTTTCATGACGGGAGTGCAAGGATGGATGGCTCTGCGGCTGGCAACCGGCTGTGCGTTAGGGCTGGCGTGGATCGCCAGCGAAGTCTGGTTAAACATGCTCAGCGGAGACCAGTCACGCAGTACCGTGATGGGAATCTATACAACCGCGTTCGCAGCAGGCGTGATGTCCGGCCCACTGCTCCTGCAACTCACCGGTAGCGCGGGGAGCCGCCCCTTTTACGTGGGCGCGCTATGCCTGGCCTCGACCGCATTACCGCTGCTCTTTTCCCGTCCCACGTCACGAATTGAGCGCACCCTGCTGCGCAAACGACCCCTTGGGCAACTACTACGCGTGGCACCCATAGCAATGCTCGCCGCACTGACGGCGGGCCTGGTGGAATCCACGGACATCTCGTTGCTCCCGGTATTTGGCCTGCGACACGGATTGGACGAGCCCTCGGCGCTCGCCCTCGTGACAGTCTTCCTCGTGGGCAACGTCCTATTGCAACTCCCCATCAGCAGCCTCGCCGACCGTTTCGGGCGCCGGCGCGTTCTGGCTTTTTGCGGAGGCACCAGCGTGATCGGTCCGCTGCTGCTCAGCTCTGCTTTGAGTACGCCGTGGCTGCTGTGGCCCCTGCTGCTCCTGTGGGGTGGCACCATGTATGGCTTCTACGCCCAGGGAATCGCCCTGTTGGGCGATTCGTATCCAACAGAGGACCTGGCGGCGGCGAATTCGGTATTCGTCGTCGTGTATTGCCTCGGAGGCCTGGTCGGTCCCGGCCTCGGAGGCCTGGCGATGGACTGGTGGACTCCGCAGGGCCTGGTCGTCTTTCTCAGCTGCGTTCCACTGCTCCTGGTTCTCCCGCTGCTCGCCAGAATCTAAAACCGGTACTTCACATCAACGCCGATCGTACGCGGCTGATTGGTCGCCACGCGGATCAGGGACGGAATCGTGTACGCGAATCCCGTCGTGTTGATGCCCAGCTGCGCGCGCTTATCGGTCAAATTGTCGGCGAACACGAAGCCCGACAATTTCTCGCCGAGCAGTCCGAAACGCAGACCGACGAGGTTGTAGGAAGGCAGGGTCCCGTAGGTAAAATCGATATCGGTGGCCTGGCCTACGTAGGAGTTGTTCAGACGCGCCGAGAATTTCAAATTGTCACTGATGGGTTTCACGTACGTTAGCGAAGTCGTTTCCGTGTACTTCGGCACGTTGAGAAGCCCCAACCCGGGTGTGAACGCCGTGTCCGCCTGCTCCAGCGTCGCGTTAACTGACGTCAACGTCGCATGCGTATAGGTACCACTGAATGCCAGAGTCAGCTCCGGTGTCAGCAGTGCCGTAATCTCCACTTCCGGTCCGTACGAGGCGGCGGTGCCGGCGTTCTGCGTGAGCGGATAGCCGCACGGCTGGTTGACCGACTGCTGCACCTGTGACCACCTGATGTAATACACGTCGGCATTGATGATGACCCGATTGTCCAGCAGTTTGGCCTTCTCACCGATCTCGTAATTCCAGATGCTATCGGGCCCGTAGGCCTCGGTCGCGAGGGTGCACGGGGGGTCCGGGATCTGCTGATTGATGCCGCCGGGCCGGAATCCACGCGAAGCGGTCCCGTAGATTGTCAGATCATGGTTCTGTTCATAGGACACCGTGACCTTGGGATTGACTCCGGTGTTGGACGTCACGAAAGTATTGAGCAGCGGCGTCGCACTGCCGGACGTCGCGAGATACCCTTCCGTTTCCTCATCGGCGCGGCTGTCGAATTTGTACCAGCGCGCTCCGGCGGTCAGCTTCCAGTTCTCGGTGAACGCGTAGGTGCCTTCGCCGAAGATCGCGTACTGCTTGATGTGGTACGGGTTATTAGCCTGGTAGAGGATTCCCGCCGGATCGACGGCGAGCTCTCCCGGGGCGTTGGCGACGATGGGTATCGAGGCGTTGTATTCCGCGAAAATGGATTGAAAGTGACTGAAGAACGCACCCGCGATCCATTGTAATGGGCCGGTGCCGGTCGAGGCGACGCGCAGCTCCTCGCTGAATTGACGCGTCGTATCGGTTTCGTTGAAAACATTGGGATAAAACTGCGAGATCGTCACCCCGTACAAGGGGAGAAGACTGTAGAGCGCCTCGGAAGTGTCCTGTGTCTGGCTCTCCGTACGGGAATAATAGGCGCTCGCGGAAGTCAGTTCTGCGAACCCCAGATCGTAGCTCGCAGTCAGTCCGTACAACTTGAATTCGTCGGAAATCGGCTCGCTGTTGTTGTTCGGCTGGAAGCGGGCGTCGGTAATCCCCGGGGGCAGATCGTATTCGTCGTAATCACCCATGGTGATTTTCTGGTAGATCGCCGTCGCTTCGATCTTCAGCGCGGCGGTGGGCTGCGCCAGGAACTCAACGCGGCCGCCCTGCAGACGCTCCCAGTTGATGCGCGGCGTGGATTGTGAGGGTGTTATGGCAGTGACGTCGCCACGAGTACATCCGGGCCACCCCGGACCGCAAGGCCCTGGATTCGTCGGTACGGGGAAATCCGGCTCCACGTAGCGCGTGATCCAGCCGTCCCGGTATTTGTCGGTGGCCACGATGCGCATGGCGAAGGTGTCGGCGAGCAATGGAACATTCAACATCAGGTTACCGCCGCGGTTGAAGCCGCCGCCGCTGGTACCCGAGCCAAACGCATCCACCGATCCCTCGAACCGATTCAATATGGGCTCATTGGTGACGAGTTTCACCGTGCCACCCATGGAGCCGGACCCGTACAACGTCCCCTGCGGCCCGCGCAGCACTTCGACGCGATTCAGGTCGTAGAGATCGGGGTCGATAACAACCTTGCCGACCAGCGCCGCGGCGGGAGCCGTGAGCGGATAGTCGTCGAGATAGAAGCCCACCGTCGGCGACGAGCCTCCGGACGATGACAACCCGCGCATCTCCAATTCCGTCTGTCCGGGGCCGGATGTGCGCATGGAAAGACCCGGAACGGACTGGACTACACCGGTAATTCCCGAGATCCCTTCCTGTTGCAGCTGTTCACCCGACAATGCGGACATGCTGATCGCGGTGTCCTGGATGGTCGAGGAGCGCTTCTCCGCTGTCACGACGATCTCGGCGAGTCCGGAATCGTCGGCCGGTTTGGCCGCGGCGACTGTCGTCTGGGCTGCTACCGGAGCGGCAAGAACGGCACCCACGAGCGCGATGAGCGACGGGGTGAGGCGATATGAATGCATCGAGTGGCTCCCAATTCTTGTTAGTTAGCGCAGTAAACCCTGCTCCACCAGCACCGGTGGATGGCGGTGATGGGTCCCCTGCTCCCAGGCGTAGGCGTAACCGAGCAGGTCCCCGTCCTTGAAAGGCCGCCCCGAGAACTCCATACCAAATGGCAACCCGCTGTCATAGAAGCCGCCCACCACGACGACCGCGGGAACTCCCAACATGTTGATCCAACTCGTTGCGGAGTGCGGCCCTTCGCTGAGCTTGCCGTCCTGCGCCAGCGTCTCATCGACCGGCGGCATCTGGATCGCCGGATACAGGTACCCGTCCAGGTGCAGACGATCCAAAGTCTCCAGGTACGTCGCGAGCATGCGTTTGCGGGGGCCGAAATAGTTGCTTTCAGCGTCCGGGTCGGTTTCGAGTCTGCGCTGGTTGATCTTGACGTCGCCGAACTCCGAGTTGGTCGACTCGGTGCCTATGATCGAGGCGCCCAGCGGCGCACCCAGCACTTTTTCGTACTCAGCGGCCGAGTGGTACTGCGCCGGGCCGAATTCCTCGAGGAACGCGTCCGTGCCTTCGCGGACATAGGCGTAGGTGCTGACACGGGCCGCAATCCGGGCAAAACTCTCCGGTAGCAGCGAGTCGTCTATGACAACGGTAGCGCCCAGCGCGCGCAGTTCCTCGACGGCTTTCATAAACGCGGCACGCGTCCGTGGGTCCAACGCCACCGCCTGTTCGGCGGCCTGCTTGGTGGCCGCGACGTCGGATACCGCAGCGGGCGTCCCATGAAACGGAATTCCAATCCCGTTCAGGACAAACGCGGGCACCCCGAAACGCTTGCCCTTAAGGGCGTCGACCTTGAGGTACTGCAGATACGGGCCACGTTGCGCCTTCTCGGCGGAGCCTTTCGTTACCGGGTCGAGCGGGTCCTCACCCGCCATGACGCCGAGCGCGAGGGCTGCATCGGCGACGGTACGGGCGATGGGCCCCGTGTTATCCAGCAGCCAATCGAGCGGCGCGATTCCCGCGATGCTGACGAGTCCGCGTGTCGGAAACACGCCGACCAGAGCGCTCGTCGCCGCCGGCATCCGAATCGAGTTACCCGTGTCGGTACCGTTGCCGAGCACCGCCAGGTTGGACGTCACGGCAGTGACCGTCCCACCCGATGATCCGCCGGGCGAGAACCGCACATCGTACGCATTTCCAGTGCGACCGAACGAGCTGCTGCGGTTGGTGTCAGCATTCGCGAAGTCCGGCATGTTGGTGTGGCCGATAATGATCGCCCCCGCCGCCCGCAGACGGGCCACCACCGTCGCGTCGCGTGGCGCGACCAGTTCATGGCCCGGCACGACGTAGCCCTCCCATCCGTCGGTCGTCACTTTGCCTTCGATGCTGGTATTCGCCTTGATGACGATGGGCACTCCCCACAAGGGACCATGCTTCGCCGCGACCCCTGCCTCGGCATCTTCACGTGCCGCCGCAGCCCGGGCGTCCGTATCGAACACCTGCTCGATCGCCCGATAAATACCGTTGTAGCGGGTAATGCGATCCAGGTACCAGTCGACTACTTGCGTGACGGTGTACTTGTGCCGGGCGTAGTAACCCTGCAACTGCGGGACAGTGACCTCCATGAGGTCCTTGTCCATTGCGGCGCTCGTGTGTGCCGGCGGTTTGGCCTCGATGGCGAACGCCAGACTCGCCGTACACAAACCAATGACCAGCTGCTGGAATCGGTACTTGAGCACAGACACCCCCTACGACCGACGGCTAGCATAATCGATTCGATCGGATGTCTTAACTCAGACATGTAAAAATTGTCACCGGCTGGCGGGAATCCCCCGGGCAACCGCGCACTAAACGCGTGCGGGCGACCCGACGGTGATCTATAAAGGAGCATTCCCACTGCGACAGGCCCTAACGACCTCGGTGCGAACGCCAATGATCGTCTGCGAAACCGAACGACTCCGACTGAGCCATCTGTCGAGTCCCGACGACGCGCCCTTCATTCTCGAGTTGTTGAACGACCCCGGCTTCATACAAAACATCGGGGATCGCGGCGTGCGCACGCTTCCGCAAGCCGACGACTACATCGAGAGCGGCCCCGTTGCGAGTTACGAAAAATTCGGCTTTGGACTTTACCTGGTCGAGACACGCCAGCCCTCCGTGCGACTGGGAATCTGCGGTCTCCTGAGACGCGACTTTCATCCGGATGTCGAAATCGGCTTCGCCTTCCTGCCGCGGTTCCGCGGAAAAGGCTATGCCATCGAGGCGGCCTCGGCCGTCATGACATTAGGTCTGCAGACGCTGCGCCTGGAGCGCATCGTGGCTTTGACGGCACCCCACAACCACGACTCGATGAAGCTGCTCGAGCGCCTCGGTCTGAAGTTCGAGCGAATGATCCAATTCCCAGGACACCCCGAAGAGAGCAGACTGTTCGCCTACCAGGTGTAATCAACCGAAGGGCGCAGTTGTGGCACCCCCGCCGGCGCAAGCCCAAACCATCACCGTTGATGACACACAGCGTGTCTCCGCCCTGCTCCTCGTGCCACCCACGGCTCGAGCCTGCTTTGTAATGGCGCACGGAGCTGGAGCCGGCATGGACCACCCCTCCATGGCAGAGCTGGCAGCCGGGCTGTTCGCGCTGAACATAGCAACCCTCCGCTACCAGTTTCCTTACATGGAACGGGGCTCCCGGCGGCCGGACCCACCGCAACTCTGTCACGCGACGGTTCGCGCTGCAGTCACCGCAACCGCCCGGCTCGTACCCACACTGCCCCTCATCGCGGGCGGCAGATCGTTCGGCGGACGGATGACCTCGCAGGCGCAGGCAAAATCACCCCTACCTGGCGTGCGAGGGCTCGCGTTCCTCGCGTTTCCTCTACATCCGGCCGATCGTCCGGCGAGCGACCGCGCCGAACACCTCTTCGAGGTGAAGATTCCGATGTTGCTTCTGCAGGGCACGCGTGATGCGCTCGCGGACTTGCAGCTCCTGGAGAAGCTCGTGAGCCAGCTGGGCGAGCGCGCGACTTTGAAACTGCTACAGGATGCCGACCACTCGTATCACGTGCCCGCCCGTACGGGACGCAGGGACCCGGAGGTCAGGGCCGAGCTGCTGCAAGCGCTGGCCGACTGGACTGAGTCGCTGATCCGCGCCTGATCCGCGGCTCACCCCGCTGAACGCCCGCTCCCGCCCCGGCGGCGCCCGAGGTCGTGACAGAATTGTTACAAATTCGTAAGACGCTCATTGCGGTCGCCACGGTAAGGTGCTTGATGTTAGATTCGGTGGCTTACTTGGCGAGGGTTTCGACGATGAGAACGCTGTTCCTGCATCCTCCTTCATTTGACGGCTACGACGGCGGCGCTGGCGCTCGCTACCAGATGAAGCGGGAGGTTAAATCGTTCTGGTATCCGACCTGGCTGGCGCAACCCGCAGCCCTCGTCGAAGGCTCGAAGCTCATTGATGCCCCGCCGCATCGCCTGAGCTTCGAGGCCATCATCCCCGAGCTGAAGAACCGCGACCTGGTGGTGATGCACACCTCCACCCCGTCGTTCAAATCGGACGTGAAGACGGCGGCGATGATCAAAGAGATCAACCCATCCGTCAAAATCGGTTTCATCGGTGCCAAAGTCGCGGTCGAGCCCGAAAAGAGCCTCATCGGTGGGCCTGCCGTCGATTTCGTCGCCCGCAATGAATTTGACTTCACCATCAAGGACGTCGCCGACGGCATCCCCTGGAGCGACATCAAGGGGCTTTCGTACCGCAATGCCCACGGCGCCATCGTTCACAACGAGAACCGCGAGGTTCTCGACGACATGGACAAGCTTCCCTGGGTAACCCCGGTTTACAAGCGCGACCTGACGGTCGAGCGGTATTTCAGCGGCTACCTCAAACATCCCTACGTCTCCTTCTACACCGGGCGCGGCTGCAAATCGCGCTGCACGTTCTGCCTGTGGCCTCAAACGGTGGGCGGACATAAGTACCGCGTGCGCTCGGTCGAGAACGTCGTCGAGGAAATGAAATGGGCGAAAGCCGCCTTCCCGCAAGTGAAGGAATTCTTTTTCGACGACGACACACTGACCGACAACCTGCCGCGCGTTGAAGCGCTGGCGAAGGAGCTGGGCAAGATCGGCGTCACTTGGTCGTGTAACGCCAAGGCCAATGTCCCGCGCAAGACCCTCGAAGTCATGCGAGAGAATGGCCTGCGCCTGCTGCTGGTCGGCTACGAGTCCGGCAATCAGCAGATCCTGTTCAACATCAAGAAAGGCATGCGGGTGGAATTCGCGCGCACTTTCACCAAGGACTGCCACGACCTGGGCATCCTCATCCACGGCACTTTCATCCTGGGTCTTCCTGGCGAGACCAAGGAGACCATCCAGCAGACGCTGGATTTCGCGAAGGAAATCAATCCCCACACCATCCAGGTGTCGCTCGCCGCCCCGTATCCCGGCACCTTCCTCTACAAGCAGGCGAAGGAAAACGGCTGGCTCTATAACGAGGAAGTCGATCTTCTGACGCAGGAAGGTACCCAGATCGCGCCGCTGAACTATCCCCACCTGAGCCACGGTGAGATCTTCCAGTCGGTCGAGGACTTCTACAAGAAGTTCTATTTCCGCCCCTCCAAGATCGCCTCCATCGTCGCCGAGATGGTGGTCAGCCCCGAGATGATGAAGCGGCGCCTGCGCGAGGGTGTTGAGTTCTTCCAGTTCCTGCGATCGCGACACGACGCCACCTAAGTCCAGTCACTCATCACGACCTACCCACGCCGCCGCAGTCCCTGCGGCGGCGTTTTCGTTAGACAACCACGGAACAGCTACCATGGCTGAAAAATCCAGCGGCGGTGCGCGACGGGGCCAACAGGTACTGCAGCGGTTACGCGGGCAACCGCCCTCGATCTGGTACCGCGGCGAGCTCGTAAAGGATGTTACCGCCCACCCCGCTCTGCAGGGGGGCGTCCATACACTCGCCAGGCTCTACGATCTGCAGTGGGAAAAACCGGACGTCACGCTCTACGACTCGCCCACGACGGGTCGGAAAGTCGCGCGCTCCTTCATGATGCCGAAGACCCGCGAGGAGCTCGCAAGTATCAGCGCCGCGATGAAAGTGTGGGAGGACTACACACATGGAATGATGGGGCGGGTGCCGGACTATATCAGTCGCGCTATGACCGGATACGCCGCCGGTGCACCGTTTCTGGCAGAAGCGGATCCCCGATTTGGTGCGAACGCCATCCGTTACTACGAATACCTGCGCGAGAACGATCTTTGCCTCACGCACACGCTGATCCCGCCCCAAGCCAACCGCGCGGTCAGTGCCGCGAAACAGGCGGACCCGTTTCTCGCGGCCCGCATTAAAGAAGAGACCGACGCGGGCATCGTGATCCGGGGCTGCCGAATGTTGGCCACCCTGCCCATTTCCGACGAGATCATGGTGTTTCCCTCCACCCTGCTGAAGAACTATGAAGAGGACGCCCCGTACGCCTTCGGATTCTCCATCCCAAACAACACGCCGGGACTGCGATTCATCTGTCGCGAGAGTGTCGACTACGGCCGCTCGCACTTCGACCATCCGCTGGGGTCGCGCTTTGAAGAGATGGATGCCGTCGTCGTGTTCGACGATGTGTTCGTTCCCTGGGAAGCTGTCTTCCTCTATCGCGACGTAAAACGTTGCAACGAGGCTTACGCACGCACCGGTGCGATCGTTCACATGACTCACCAGGTCGTCGTCAAGAACATCGCGAAGTGTGAATTCATGTTGGGACTGGCAGCGTTGCTGGTCGATACCATCGGCGCCGAAGGCTTCCAGCATATCCAGGAAAAGCTCGCCGAACTCTGGGTGAATCTCGAGACCATGAAGGCTTTCCTGCGTACCGCGGAAGCGGACGCCATGATCGACGAATGGGGTGTGATGCGGCCGGCGTGGAATCCACTGGACGCGGCCCGGAATCTTTTTCCGCGTCTCTATCCCCGCATGGTCGAGATCATTCAGCAGATCGGCGCCAGCGGACTCGTCGCCATGCCGACGGAGCAGGATCTCGAGGGACCGCTGGTTGAAGACATCAAAAGGTACTACCAGGCGGCGCGCGCCGAGGCATTCGACCGCATTCCGCTGTTCCGCCTCGCGTGGGACACTTCGATTTCCGCTTTCGCCGGCCGCCAGGTGTTATACGAACGGTTCTTTTTCGGCGACCCCGTCCGCATGGCGGGTGCGCTGGTCACCGGCCACGCGGCACAGATACAACAACACGCCGAAATGGTGCGGGCCTTCGTGAAAGAGGGCAAGGATGAAGCCTTCGCCCAAGGAGTTCCGAATTGACGAATCGGCGTGAATTTTTCAAAGGCGCAGGCGTCACCGGCATCGCCGCCGCGACGTCGCCCCTGACACTCGCGAGCGAAACGACCGAAGTGACGCACGCCGACGGGACGCCCGAACAAATCCATTTAACCTGGGGTGATGATCCGTCGCAAACCGTGTTCGTGTCATGGGCCTCACCCGCGCAGGCAGTCAATCCCAGGGTGATGCTGGAGCATCCTGGCGCCACCCCGTCCGTGATTCACGCCATACAACGCAACTACACCGACGGGATCACCGGACAAACGGTGTTCACGTACCACGCCAGGATCGATCACCTTACGCCGCAGGCGTCGTACCGCTACTCCGTCACCGCGGACAATGACATCCATCTGCGCAGTCCGTTTACGGCCACATTCCATACGGCACCCCGGGGACGAGCGCCGTTCCGGTGGACGAGCTACGGCGACCTCGCGACTCCAAACACCGCATGGGTGATGTCATCGCCACAGAGTCGTCACGCGGTCGATGCAGTCGAGCGCTTCCAGCCGTTGTTCCATCTTCTCAACGGCGATCTTTGCTACGCGAACCTGAACCCCACGGCACAACCGGCGGTGTGGGCCGAGTTCGGCAACAACGTGCAACGCTCGGCCGCGCATCGCCCGTGGATGCCGTGCCCGGGGAACCACGAGATTGAATTCTGCAACGGCGAGCAAGGTCTGACTTCGTACCTGACGCGCTACTCACTGCCCGATAACGGGACGCAATTCCCGGGGCGCTGGTATCGATTCAAGGTCGGCTCGGCGCTGTTCATCTCACTCGCGGCCGATGACGTGATCTATCAGGACAGCGGCGCGTTCCTTGCCGGTCCCGAGCCGCTGACGCCCGCACCCAGTACCGGTAACGCGCCGATCGAGCCCGGCACCTCGCTGTACGTTCGTGGCTACAGCGCGGGCGCGCAGACACGCTGGCTCGAGGAAACCCTGGCCGCCGCGGAACAGGACAAGAGCATCGACTGGATCATCGTACAGATGCATCAGGACGCAATGAGCTCCGCACACCGCGGCAACGGCTGCGACAAGGGGATTCGTGAGACCTGGCTGCCGCTCTTCGACCGTTACGGAGTGGACCTGGTCCTCTGCGGCCATGACCATGACTACGAGAGAAGTTGGCCCGTGCGAGGGTGTAACCATAACGTCGGACGCGACGCGGCGACCGGGACCGCTGTCGACACCTGCCAACCGCGACCGGTCCTTACTTCCGAACCCGCCGGCAGCCGATTTGACACGAGCCACGGCACCATTCACCTGATCCTGGGTGGAGGCGGCACCAGCGCGCCGCTCGATGTATACGGCGCAAATCCGCAAAGCGGCTTGCCGCAAGCCAAGGTGATTACCAAGTCGAACCGGCCCGTGCCCGGCCCAACCCCGGGCGTCTTCGTGAAAGCCGGCGCTGACGCCGTCGAAGACGCCATCTGGTCCGCACGCCGCGACACGGCGACCGGTTACGGCGTTGCCGTTTTCGATCTGGACCCCGGAGTGGCGAACGGCAAAACCTCCATCACGATGCGCTATTACCACGCGGTGGGTGCGGACCGGTCACCTACCTCGGACTACGATCTCTTCGACACGGTGGTGCTCGCCAAAGATCGGCGTGACGGAAAGAGTTAGCCCGCTCATCACGCATTCGTCCCGCTCATCCCAAGTTGATAGTCGTCGACGCTCTGTTGGGGTGAACTAGCCGCTCCCCGACACGGAGCGTGAGACATGCACAGGCGGAATCTCTTCAAAGGCGCACTCGCCCTGGGCCTGGTGATGGGCATCCCGGGATCGTTGTTGCGAGCGGCAACCCGACTCAAACCCATGCGCCGCGTTCGACCCTCGGACACCGGGTGGCCGGCCCCCGAAACCTGGCAACGCCTGAAAACGGCCGTCGACGGCCATCTTCTCGAGGTGTCCTCGCTGTTCGGCGCGTGCGATCGGGGACCTGGGGACGCGAGTTGTCGCGAGGCCGTTCAAAACCTGGCAAATCCGTTCTACATCGGCGATCAGCCCGGTGGCACGCAGGTCTCTGGATGGTTGAACGCGTGGCAACCCGCGCACAGTGTCTATGCGGTCGCGGCCCGACAGCCGTCCCATGTAGTCGCCGCCGTGAATTTTGCTCGCGACAACAACCTGCGACTCGTCGTAAAAGGCGGCGGACACAGCTATCAAGGTACCTCCAACGCGCCCGACTCTCTCCTCGTCTGGACTCGTGCCATGAACCGGATCGAGTTGCACGATGCGTTTGTCCCGCACGGGTGCGAAGGTCGTATACAACCTCACGCGGCCGTCAGTATCGAGTCCGGCGCAGTCTGGATCGACGCTTACGATGCCGTGACGACGCAGGCGGGCCGTTACGTACAAGGTGGAGGATGCACGACGGTCGGCGTCGCGGGGTTGATTCAAAGTGGTGGCTTCGGGTCCTTCTCGAAGGGGTTTGGAACCGCGGCCAGCAGCCTGCTCGAAGCGGAGATTGTCACCGCTGACGGACGTCTGCGCACCGTAAATGCCTGCTCCGATCCCGAACTGCACTGGGCGCTCAAAGGCGGCGGCGGGGGAAACTGGGGAGTCGTGACCCGGGTTACTTTGAAGACGCACCCGCTTCCCGGGAATTTCGGTGGCGTCCAGGGCGCCATCAAGGCGAAGTCAGATGTTGCCTACGGTAGGCTGTTGGCGCGGTTCGTCGATTTTTACGCCGACTCGCTTTTCAATCCGCACTGGGGCGAGCAAGTCTCCGTCCGCCCGGATAACACTCTCACATTGTCCATGGTATGCCAGGGCCTCGACGACCAACAGGTGAACTCAAACTGGAAACCGTTCCTCGACCAGGTCAGGGCGGATCCGGAACTGAGCCTGACTGGTGCGCTGTGGGTCGGCGCCGGCAGCTCCCGCAATTGGTGGGACCCCGCCTGGCATAAGACGCACGGCGGCTCGATGGTCGGCGACTCGCGCGCGGGCGTCCCCACCACCCATGCCTGGTGGCGCGGGGACCAGGAACAAGTAGGGAGTTATCTTTACGCCTACGAATCCGCCTGGCTGCCTTCGAGCCTGCTGCAGCCATCCCAGCGTGAGCGGCTTGTCGCCGCGCTGTTTGCCGGCAGTCGCCACCATGACATCGGACTCCATTTCAACAAGGGCCTGGCCGGTGCGCCGCCCGAAGCCATCGCGGCCGCTGGCGACACTGCCACCAACCCCGGAGTGATGGATGCGTTCGCGCTCGCCATCGTCGCCGATGGCGGCCCGCCCGCCTATCCCGGATTGCCGGGCGCTACCGCGCCCGATCCGGCGATGGCCAATCGAATAGCGCTGGACGTCGGCAAAGCGATGCAGGAACTGCGCGGGTTGGTCCCGCGCATGGGGTCTTACTATTCCGAAAGCAACTTCTTCGAGCGCGACTGGCAACACTCGCATTGGGGCGAGCACTATTCCCGGCTGCGTGCCGTAAAAGCGAAATATGACCCGGACGGGTTATTCTTCGTTCACCACGGCGCGGGCAGTGAGGACTGGAGTGCGGATGGATTTTCCCGAATAGCGGGAAGTTGACCACCCGGGCCGACCGCAACCGCGATCAAGCGCCCCACCGCCGAGGGGCCTACAATCCCTATCACCCAATGATCCGCGGAGTATCACGGCCATGTCG
>DATMQL010000284.1:0-7018 GCA_035566815.1 Steroidobacteraceae bacterium
TACGAGAGCGCCTTCAGCATTGGAATTTCCGACGCCGTCTTTCCCCTCGGAACACTTTGTAGATACGCGAAGATCGCCGCAACGTCGCTGTCGGGTATGACGACGGCGGAGTACAGGGGCATTCGCACTCGCGGTTTGCGCAGCTGCATGACCACCCCCTCATAGGGAATCGGCCCGGGCGCGAGACGCGGGCCCGCGCCGCCTTGGCCGTGTGTGCCGTGGCACTGGTCGCAGCCTATCGCCATGTAAAGCTGCTTGCCGCGTGCGACGTCGTTGGGTTTATCGGCAGCGAACGCGCCCGTGGCCATCGCGCACACCAGAATAATAGGAACAAAGACCAATCGCATCGTGTCGCTCCCGCGTTACCGACCTTGCGAAACCACATCCACCAGCGCCGGCTCGCCGCGCTTCACTGTCGCGATCGCGCGCTTCAGCGCCGGCCCCAGATCGCGCGGATTCTCGATGGGACCTTCGCCGTGCACGCCCAGGCTTTTCGCCATCATGGCGTAGTTGATGTTCGGATTGTCGATCGCACAGCCGATGTGCACACGATCGATGCCTCGCTGCCGCCGGTTCGCAATGGCCTGAAGCTGCATGATCTCCGTGTGATAGCAGCGGTTGTTATGCACGATGTAGAGCAGCGGGATGCGCTCGTGCGCGGCGGTCCAGAGGATGCCTGGCCCGAACATGAGATCGCCGTCCCCAACGAAGCTCACACTGAGCCGGCCATATTTCTGGTTGGCGAGCGCGGCACCGAGTGTGGCGGGAGCTATGTAGCCGATGCCAGCAGCGCCCCAACCGCCGATGTATTTGTAGTGACGATCCGCAGTCCAAAGCTGCTGCGACCAGCTACCCTGCATTCCAGACGGCGAAACGAGCGACCAGTCTTCGTTTTTGATCTGCTCGTAAAGCTCCATGTACAGGCGCGCTGTGGAGATCGGGCTGTCGTCCCAGCCATTTGCAGCAGCTTCCTTCGACATCTCGAACTCTTCGCGATGCGCGTCGGCGAACGCTTTGCCCCGCGCTTCGAGTGCGGACTTACGACCCGAGGGTAGCTGGCGCTTCACCTCTTCGATCAACATCGGCAGCGTGGCCTCCGCGTCTGCCTCCATTGCCAGATCGACTTCGGACGTGTATCGCTGCAGATCCTGGTAATTACCTTTCGGCATCAGCTCGACAGACGAGACAGTGATTCTCTTGGCGCCCGGCTTCAACGCCGACGACGTGTTGCCGCGAGCGTCCATGCGCGCAAAGAGGGTGAATGGATCCCCCGGCTCGAGGGCGAGCACGACATCCGCATCGCCCATCACCTGCCGCGAGCGACGGCTTTGATTCAGCGGATGGCGCCACGGGAAGTTCATGCGATTGCCGCTGTCCAAGACGGGCGCTTGCAGCGCTTCCGCGAGCTCTACGAGCAGCTTGAGACCTTCCGGCGTGCGAGCTGCGCGATCGGCATAGATCACGGGACTTTCGGCATTCGCTAACAGGCGCGCCACTTCCTTTACTGCGCCCTCCTCGCCTGCGGGTGGCGAGATGCGCGGAAGCTTGGGGATCGGAGGCGCGCGGTCTTTCCCGCCGGGGATCTCGTCCTCCTGCATGAGAGTGTCGACGGCCAGCAGCGTTGGGCCGTACGGCGGTGTCATCGCAAACTTCCACGCGCGATAGGCAGACTCGCTGAAGTGACGGAGCGAGCCAGGCGTGTCATCCCACTTCGTGAAGTCTCGGACCATCGCAGGGCCGTCGCTCGCGGCGTGCATCCAGTCGACTGCATTGGGGCGACGTGTAGCGTCAATCCACGCGCCCACCATCATGAAGATGGGCACCCGATCCGCGTAGGCGTTGTAGATCGCCATCGCCCCGTGTTGCAGGCCCACCGTCGTGTGCATCATGCACGCCATCGGTTTGCCTTCGATCTTCGAGTAGCCGTGGGACATCGCGACCGACGCTTCTTCATGCATCGTCGTAATGAACCGGAGATTGGGCTGAGTGAGCATGCCGTAGTTGATCACCGCCTCATGTATGCCCATGAAGGTGTTGCCCGGCGTAGCGGCGAAGTACTCGATGCCAAGGCTGCGCAGTACGTCGACCATGTAGTCGCCGCCGCAGCTGGAGTACGTGACGGATCGATCGCGAACGGAGATTTCTTCAGAGCGCGGCGTCACGCCCGCGGGACGCGGCAGACTCGCGTCAACTTTCCCGGGACCTGTTGGAGCCGCAGCCGACGAAGTTGAGCCCGGCGACCGAGCGGCGACCGAGCGGCCAGCGAGGGAACCCCCAGCGGGGGTCAGCGAGGGAATCCCCAGCGGGGGCGAGCTCTGTTCCGTCTGTGCCCTGACCACAGGCGCCGCTGCAGCCACTACGCCGCCCAGCGCCGCACCCTTCAAAAAGTGCCTGCGCCCGACGCGCGCTGCCTTCTCGCGATCTCCCGGTGCCGCCATCGTTCATTCCCCCCTACAACAACTCGACGCGAACAGCGCGAGCACTCTACATGGGGCGGGCGTCACGAGATCGGGACAGTCGCGTGAGAATCCATCACGTCATCGTGAGAATCCATCACGTCGCCTGAGCAACCCCGGGAGAAGTGAGCACCTTCGGAAGCACGCTACCGCGCAGAGTAATCATCGTCTCGGCATGTACAGAATTGCGCGACGTCGAACAGGGCGGTCCGACGTCACGCGACGCCCGGTCTGATTACTTCGCGGGCGGCGGTCCACCCGGGCGCGGCATCTTGGCCATGGCGTCCTTGCATCCAGCGCTCAGCTTGTCGTTGTTCGCGCGCAGGCACTGGAAAATCTCACGGCCCTGCTTCCCGTCGCACAGGCTCTTCTCGTCGGTCGCGCATGCCTTGTGCGTCGCTTCGCGGGCGGCCAGATGTTCCGGTGACGGAGCGTCCTGGGCTTGAGCAACCATCGCGCCCAGCAGCGACGCGGCAATGACAATCGCGGACAGTTTCATAACAAGTCCCCCTCATTTGTAAGAAAGTGTGCTGGTCGCTGCCCGCCCACTTCGACTGGGACGCACGGCTCGCGCCGGGGCCGATGATAGCAACCACGACACCAGCCTCTGTACGATGTTGGAAAGAGCGACCGCGTCCCGGTCGCAATTACCGTGCCTCCTGCCAACACCGCCGGCTGCTTGAAACTTGACGGGCATCCTCATGCGGACTTCGTCAATGAACCGTCGCACGACTTCTCTTGGTCTGCCACTTCTTCTCTCCCGAACGGTGCCACCACATGAGCGCACCTGTGATGCACAAGACACCCGGCCCCAATCCGAGGACAGCCCACAGAGTCTTGACCGCAAGCCCAAAAGCCCGCCCGAAATGCAGACGCACCACAGGCGCGACCACATCATCGCTCACCGCGCTGAACGCGTTAGGAAACGCAAAGTACAGCGCCGTGATCACCCAAATCACTATAAAAATCAGAAGCCAGAACCCGAGCGCGTAGTGCAGCTCGCGGATGAAGCGCCGCGAGCTCACCCGCGCGCGGATCGTGATACTCCGCAACCAGTAGCCGCGGCGCGGCCACCATAACACCAGTCCGGTGATGAGCATCAGCGCCACGGTCATGGCGCCGATTCCGTTCACCAGGAGGCCGGTACGCCCGCCTAGCAGGTGATCGTGAAACTCCGCCAGTCCGGTGACGAACGCCGGCTCACATCGCGACGGACAAAACGCCCGGTTCATCTCGAGACGGAACACGATCGCGCTCCCCGAGAGGCAGATCGCCAGGATGTACAGCCCGCTGGCCAGGCCCGTCCACAGGTGTACCTGGAAAAGCGCCCTTCGCATCATCCCCCTTGATAGGCCGGTGTCGGCGCCGCGGCGGCCGGTGATGCGAACTGGGACCGCGTGCCCGCCTTCACATCGAGCACGTAGAAGGATCCGTTGTTCGAACCGTGCACCGCGACGTGACGCTTCTGCACGTCGGTGGTCAGATAAGCCATCGTAATCTGTGCGGAGTTGTCATAGTCCCAGCTGTCGCGCGGCGTCATCTGGTAATGCTACACGTACTCGCCGGTGTCCGCCCGCAGCGCCACCATCGAGGACAGATCGAGATTGTTGTTACCTGCTCGTAGACCAACTTGAGGGGGATGCCTGTATGTGGAGTCGGTTCGTTCGATCGCTGGCCTTGTTGACCGCGCTGACACTGTCCGTGGTGGCCACCCACGCCGACGCGCAGTCATCCGCCAAGGACGCAGCCGCACCTGGCGCAAAGGGCGGCGGCGCGCCGCCCGCTCCGCGGGCCCCGGGCGAGCCCCCGCGCGTCCCCCGTCCCGGCCTGTTCTTCAAAGAGGAATGGAAGCCGCCCGCCACCAAGGCCGGCGAACATCCCATCACTGCAGAGTCGAACGACAATCCCAACCTCGAGATGACCTTGTACGTGCCCTCAGGGGAAGCCGACATCACAGGCACACCGGGTGACGAAAACAACCCCACGCATGCGTTTCTCGGCCTCTGCACCTCGCCATGCGCCGTCGCGTTCAAAGACAAGGGCCACTTTGCAGATTTGACGGGTCTCGCCCGTATCCGGTGGAACACCAAGACTTCAGGGTTCCATCAGGTGCGACCGATCGTGAAGCTCTCCGACGGTACGTGGCTAATCGGCGATCACGCGGACGCCTCGCCACGTGATTGGCTGGTCAGTGAGATCTCACTCGCTGATGTTCGCTGGCTCAAGCTCGACATCTCGCGTGTGGTGACCCAAGGGGCGCTGCTCGATAAGGTCGATCTCAGCAAGGTCGACGAGATCGGCTTTGCGGATCTGATGCCCGGCAGCGGGCACGGCCCGGGCGGCTGGTCGGATGTGGCGCAGTTAGAGGTGTACGGGAAACCTGTCGCGCGTTAGCCTCGGCTGCGGGCCGAAATGCCCAGCAGGCGCGGCGGGCGCTAGAGAAAGGCTCCTACGGCTGCCCGGCGAGCGCCACGGTGTCCAGGCGGTCCGGCTGAGCCGGAATGTGATCCCAGGTGTTGTGAGCGGGACGCGCGCTGGTGACGAGCAGCTTGCTCGCCATCTCGGTCCCATTGATTCCGGAGACCTCGTACAGGGCCTCGAAGGGTGTACCAGCCGTGAGCCGCTCCCGTAACTCGCGCAGCCTGGCGGGATCCGTCAGCGCCTCGCCTGCCTGAATCAGGCCGACGTCGCGCGTGCCGGCGATCACGAGCACCTGATTGCCACTCGGCCCCTCGAATCCAGTGACGAGACTGTAGTCCCGGTACATCTGCGAGGCCGCGGCAGCGGTGGGACGATCCGACTGGCGCAGATACCGGTCTCCGGCCTGACTCGCATAGCGCACCTTGGTGCGGTTGTAGGTGAGTTCGTCGAACGTGCTGCCCACCGAGAAGCGGGAGCCCGAGAACGCGCCGTCATACAACATGCCGAGGCCACTCAGATAGCCGACGTAGACCACGTCCGTCGACTTCAGATCATCGGGGACCAGATCCGACATCATCGTCACGTTGACGCGGCGATGAGTGGCTGCCAGCAGTGGCATGATGTTCGCCATGACGTGCGCACTGGATGTTGGCAGATACGCAAGCTGCACATCCATGTACTTGTCCATCATCTCCGGATGGTCCCTCAGGTACTGGTCGAGATCCGCCCGCGAGTTGATGAAGAACTCCCGTACCAACCGTTGCGGCTGCAGGAGCTCACCGTTCTCCGCGAAGATGTAGTAATCACCCAGCACGACAGTGATCGGGCGCGTATCACCCAGCAGCTTCGCCCACACCGGGCTCTGCCGGATGGCAGCAAACTGTCGCGCGGGAGTCCGCTGCCAGAACACGCCCGCCAAGATCGCCACGAGGATCAGCGCTGCGGCGGTTGCGAGGGTCGCGATCTTCCATGGATTGTGACCGGAACGCAGTGGAGGAAATCCCGCGAAGCCCCAACGGGGCGACGCGGGACGACCGGAACGTGACCGAAACGCAGTGGAGGAAATCCCGCGAAGCCCCGACGGGGCGACGTGGGGCAGTGGAGGAAATCCCGCGAAGCCCCAACGTGGCGACGCGGGACGACCGGAACGTGACCGAAACGCAGTGGAGGAAATCCCAGGAAGCCCCGACGGGGCGACGTGGGGCAGTGGAGGAAATCCCGCGAAGCCCCAACGGGGCGACGTGGGACCGCGGAGGGAATCCCGAGAAGCCCCAACGGGGCGACGCGGGAGAGCGGCGACCTCAGCGCCCTCGAGGACGAGTCGGTACTGACCCCTCGGAATCGTCAGCCGTGCCGGTCCCAACTCCGGATGGGCCGTGTAGAACTCTTCGAATTTGCGACGCAGCTTGTGGATGCAGACCCGGACGGCCGCATCCGAGGACACATCGAAATCGGTGCCCCGGCCGAAGACCTCCACCGCGATCACCGACTCCTTCGGGACCCTGCCACTGCGGTTGCACTCGACAAGGTAGTCGAACAGCTTCTGCAACTGGTCGGAACGACCAAAAAGATCGCTCGCGCGGATGCGTTCCGCATGCAGGTAGAGAGGGTCCGTTTCGGACATGGGGGCCGACAGTCAAACGCTATTCGGGCGCGCGTTAGGGGGATGTTAACACGCACGATTAACGGGCACGTTAACAGCACGGTCGGGCGACCGAAACCCGTAGTGTCTGTACCAGATTAGGTACAAACGGGCGTGACCTCCCGGGCTGAGGACTTCGACCCCGCCTCCCTCGCCCGGGGTCAGTGGATTTCAGGTCTGGGGCACTTTCTGGTTCGGGTACCAGAAGGTCACGTGGCAGGCTTCGCAGGCCTCGTCGATGTCGCTCCCGGCCTCGAACAGGCCCTGAACGTCCTTTTTGTCGATCGCCGTCAAGGCCTTCTGGGCGGTCGCCCGCAGGGCCTTGGCAAATCCGATCAGGGCGCCGCGATTGGCGTCGATGTGCTGATCAATCTCAGCAGGCGAGAGCTCGCCCTCGCCGGCCTTGGTGCCGGGGGGCGCGGCGTGCCGGCCCTTCATGACGACCAGATTCATCGATTCCATCAAAGTCACGGCATGGCGTCGAACCGCCGCCCAGTCC
>DATMQL010000285.1:0-6665 GCA_035566815.1 Steroidobacteraceae bacterium
CGCGCGTGGCTGCTGTTGGATGGCCTGAACCGCTCCTTCACTGAGCCCGCCTCCACCGCCAGCATCGGCGGACAGGGCGGCGGCGGTGTGACTCTCACGCCCTTCGGGCTGGAAATCATCCGGTCTTATCGCGCGGCGGCGCAGGCTATCGAATCCGCGGCACAACAGGAGTTGCAGTCCATCGCCTCCAAGGCGGTCGCCACCGTGGCCGGTGAGCCCCGGGGCGCGCGCCGCAAGCGACTCGCCCGCTCGGCAGCGGGCGCGCCAGAACACGACTGATTAGTGCTTCTTGCCCGGCGCTGGACCGGGCTTCTGACCCGGAACCGGCGGCTTGAGGCCGGCCATCTGGGCGGGTGACTGCTTGCCCGGAGGTTGCGGCGCCACGCCCGGCTTCAACACGGGGTTCGTCCCGGTGGTCCCGGTGTTGGTCCTGGAGTTGGGATCGGGGGGTGCCTGTGGCGGCAGCATTTCGACCGACAGGGTGAACGTGCGTTTCTCGGCGCCCTGCAGCGCGCCGACATTCACTACCTGCCGTGCCACCTCTTCGCCGCGATCGTTACGGATCGCGATGGTGACGAAGTATTCCCAAGGCTCCTCGAGGGGGGGATGACGGATCAGCCCCTCCACCCGCAGCGCCGACGTTGCCGCCACCTGACGCTTCGCTGCTTCCGAGTCGAAGCGCAGGTGATGCAGGCAGCCCGGACAGATGCTCAGGCTTTCGAGGATCGTAGCCTTGCAGTGCGGACACGTACGCGTCTTGCCCGGTACGACCGGGCGAGAGGCGACATTCATGCGTTACCGAATCCTTTGGTCTCCGACTTGGTACTGCGGGTTTCCCCTTCCCAGCCGAACTCCACCTGGCCGCGCATGCGAGACCCGGCGGCAACCGTCAGGGAGCCCGCCTTGACGTCGCCACTGATGACGCCGCCTTCGAGCAGTTCGACGCGCTTCGCGTTCTCGATGTTGCCGAGCAGCTCGCCGCCGACGACGACGACACTCGCCTTTACGAGACCTTCGAGATGAGCACCCGTGTCGAGGGTGACGTTACCGTCAACCTGCACGTCGCCTTTAAACCGGCCCGCGATGCGCACGTGGCCGGAACCGACGATCTTGCCTTCAATCGTGAGGTCAGAAGCAATGACGGATTCTTTCATATCCAGGCGTTGTGCCTCCTTAACGGGGCGACGAGCGGCCTCGGGACTCAGGGGTGCTACGTTGGTCCTCTCCGGCTCACGCATCGGCGGTGGGCTGGGGGGTGGCGGCGCGCTCGACGCCGGTCCGGAAGCGGGTCCTGAGTTCGTATCTTTCCAAAGCGCCATGTTGGCCCCCGTGCATGTGAAGAACCGTGAACGTTACCTGACCGATCCGGCCTGCTACCAGTGTCTCTAACGACAGACAGGACCGACGGTCGAAACTACAAGTCAGTTCGGGCGTTACCTTGAGCGGTGGCCGGTCCAGGCCAAGCCGCGGCGCGGTCCGATACCGTGCCGCCCATTTACAGCCGCACGATCGGATAAGCTTCGCGCGTACGGCCCCAAGAGGCAATAGCACTTGCAACTTAAGCGCATTCACCTGATCGCCGCGGCGCGTCCGAACTTCATGAAAGTCGCGCCGTTGTATCACGCCCTCACACGAGAAAAATGGTGCACACCGCACATCGTGCACACCGGACAGCACTACGACGCAAATATGTCGGACGCGTTCTTCCGGGATCTGCGTCTGCCGGAGCCGGCGCATCACCTCGAGGTCGGGAGCGGCACGCACGCAGAGCAGACCGGCCGCACGATGATTGCCTACGAAGCCGTATGTATGCGCGACCGACCGGACGCCACTATCGTCGTGGGCGACGTCAATGCGACAGTCGCCTGTGCCATGGTCGGGACCAAGCTGTGGGTCCCGGTCATTCATCTCGAGGCTGGGCTGCGCAGCCGCGATCGGCGCATGCCGGAGGAAATTAACCGTCTCGCCACCGACGCTATCGCGGACCTCTTGTGGACACCGTCCCCGGACGCTGATGCAAACCTGCTCGCCGAGGGTGTTCCGGCGCAGAAGATCGCATGCATCGGCAACATCATGATCGATTCGTTCGAGATGCTCCGCGGAAAGATCGAAAGCGCTGATACACGCCTGCGGCTCGGCCTTGACGGCCAGCCTTACGCCGTGGTCACGCTGCACCGTCCGTCCAACGTGGACGAGCGTGACAAACTTTCCGAGCTCGTGGACACCCTCGTGGCCCTGTCACACGAGCTGCGCGTGGTGTTTGCCATTCATCCACGCACCCGCAAGCGACTCGAGGATTTCGGCCTGATGAGCGCGATCGAAACCGCGGCCGGGATCCGGCCGACCGAGCCCTTGAGCTACATCGAGTTCATGAATCTGATCACAGGCTGCACCCTGGCGATTACGGACTCGGGTGGGGTCCAGGAGGAGACCACCTACCTCGGTATTCCGTGTGCGACCTTGCGCGAGAACACGGAGCGCCCGATCACGATCACCGAGGGGACGAATCGGCTGATGAAGCCGTCGGAGTTGGTGGCCGCGGCCAAGGAGGCATTGGAGGGCAAGTGGCGAGCGGGGCGGCGGCCGGCGTTATGGGATGGCCATGCGGCGGATCGCGCCGAGGAAAGCCTGCGCCAGCTGCTGTCCTAGCAAGGCCATATACCCAAAGAACCAGCGTTTATGTACGCTCAAGGTCCAACGGAGAGAGGTCTTTCGTATGGGGCGCTTTAGCACCAAAAAAACAGCCGTGAACGCGGCTTTGGCGGAGTACGCGAAGCTTCTGAAGCGGCGTGAGTTGCTGCAGATGCAGGGCAAGGTGCCGTGGTCGGGCGATCTCGAGGCCCTGCGCGCGAACAGGACTGACCGCCGCGGGTGATTCTCGTCCCCGACGCCCGTTGACTACCCCGCCAGCCGCGGCGCGTGCGCGCTGGGCGGCCTCAGCGCGTCCAGCAGCACCTGAAAATCACAGCCCTTGGTCACGAAGGCGGCGGCGCCCCGGCGCTTGACCTCGCGAGCCACCTCCTCGCTGTTGGCCAGGCCGCTGAAAATAATGACCCGCAAGTCTGGCATCGCACGGGTGAGCTGCTCGACCAGCGGCAATCCACTGCCTCCCTGCAGCATGAGGTCAAGGATCAACACGTCCGCAAAGGCGTCCCGCGCGGCGGCGAGCACCTCTGTGGCATCCGACACCTGTCCGACACATTGCATGTCTGGCTCGGTATCGATGAGTTGGCTCATGACGTCGCTCAAGTCGCGGTGATTTTCCGCGATCAGCACACGCAATGGCTTCATGGCCTCCAAACCGTCTCCTGCTTGCGACATCGACCCGTTTTGAGCAAGTTTCGTTCCTGGAGGATACCAGGCCCGAGTCCCGCGGCAGGGACTCGATCAGGCGTCGATGAGCTGCAGGATCTCGGCCGTTTTTTCCCGCATCAGCGCCTCGTTGCCCCGCGACTCGACGTTCAGCCGCACGAGCGGCTCGGTGTTGGAGCCCCGCAGATTGAAGCGCCACTCGGGGAACTCCATGGAGAGGCCATCGGTAAAATCGAGCGTCTGCGCCTGCGGCTCGTAGCGCTGCCGGGCGCGGGCGAGAATCGATTTCGCGTCCGTTTTCAGGTGCCGGTTGATCTCGCCGCTGGCCGGAAAGAGCCGCATGCGCTCGCCCACGAGCTCCGCCAGGGACAGGCCGCGCTCACAGATCACCTGCACCACCAGCAGCCACGGAATCATGCCGCTATCGCAGTAGGAGAACTTCCGGAAGTAGTGGTGAGCGCTCATCTCACCGCCGTAGACGCCGTCGACCTCACGCATTTTCTGCTTGATGAAAGCGTGGCCGGACTTGCACAACACCGGTTCCCCGCCGCAGCGGCGCACGATGTCGATGGTGTTCCAGGTGAGTCGCGGGTCGTGAACGATGCGCCCGCCGGGCTCGCCCTTCAGAAAAGCCTCGGCCAGGAGTCCGACGAGGTAGTAGCCCTCGATGAACTGCCCGTGCTCATCGAAGAAGAAACACCGATCGTAGTCGCCGTCCCAGGCGAGTCCCAGATCCGCACCGGTCCGCCGTATGACGTCCGCCGTGGATGCCTGGTTCTCCAGCAGCATCGGATTCGGCACGCCGTTCGGAAAAGTGCCGTCGGGGTGATGATTCACCTTGATGAACTCGAACGGCAGATGCGGCTCGAGCTGGTCGACGATCAGGCCGGCGCCCCCATTGCCGGCGTTCACCACGACCTTGAGCCTGCGCAGCTTGCTGCGATCGACATAGCCCAGCAGGTGATCGAGGTATTTCCGGCTGGTATCGAGGCGCGTCTCGGTACCGGCCCGCGCCGCCTTCGAGGGCAGATTGCCCGTCTGAATAAGCGAGCGCATCTCGAACAGCCCGGTGTCACCACTGATGGGCCGTGACTGCTCGCGAACGAATTTCATCCCGTTGTAGTCGGGCGGATTGTGGCTGGCCGTGACCATGATGCCGCCATCGAGGCCCTCCGCGAACGTCGCGAAGTACGAGCCCTCGGTGCCACACAGACCGATGTCGAGCACATCGGCACCGCAGTCGAGCAGGCCCCGTTTCAGGGCGGTGGCGAGCTGCGGACTCGAGAGACGGATGTCATAGCCCACCGCGACCCGCTTGGGTTTCACGAAAGCGGCGTAGGCCCTGCCGATGTCATAAGCCAGGGTCTCGTTGATCTCGTCGGGGATGCGGCCACGGACGTCGTAGGCTTTGAAGGCGTTGAGATTCGTCATGCAGGGACTCAGGTCGTCGTGCCCTGGCGGCCGTAGCGGTCTTCAAAGCGCACGATGTCGTCCTCCCCGAGGTACGAGCCCGACTGCACTTCGATGATGTGGACCGGGATTTTTCCCGGATTCTCGATGCGGTGGCGAACCCCGATCGGGATGTACGTCGACTGGTTTTCCTCGAGCAGGAAAACCTCGTCGCCACGCGTGATGCGCGCCGTGCCGGAAACCACTATCCAGTGTTCGGCGCGGTGGTGATGCATCTGCAGTGACAGGGTCGCGCCGGGCTTGACCTTGAGCCGTTTCACCTGGAAGCGGGGGCCGTTCTCGATGCTGTCGTAACTCCCCCAGGGACGGAACACCTCCCGGTGTAGGGAGTGCTCATACCGCCCCTGCTCCTTGAGCCGGAACACGAGCTTCTTCACGTCCTGCACCCGGTCCTGGGGTGCGACCAGCACGGCGTCCTTGGTCTCGATGACCACATGGTTCTGGAGGCCCACGACCGCCACGAGGCGGCTTTCGGAATACAGGTAGCACCCGTTCGATTCTTCCGCGATCACGTCTCCGCGGGCGACATTACCGCGGGCGTCCGCCTCACAGGCTCCATGGAGAGCGGCCCAGGAACCCACATCGCTCCACCCGGCATCCAGCGGCAGGACGACGGCGTCCGACGTCTTCTCCATGACCGCGTAGTCGATCGAGTCGGACGGGCACGATTCGAAGATCTTCGCATCGACGCGCGTGAAATCCAGGTCACTCTTCGCGGCGGCAGCGGCGCTCGCGCAGACCTTCGCAATCTCGGGAGCGAACCTCTCCAGCTCCTGCAGGTAGCGGCGCGCTCGAAACATGAACATGCCGCTGTTCCAGAAGTAGTCGCCGGACTTCAGGAACTGCGCCGCCCTCTCGGCCGAAGGCTTCTCGACGAAACGCGCGATCCGGTGAGCACCACCGGCAGAGACGGTGTCGCGCTGCCCCGTCTCGGCTCGCTGGATGTACCCGTAGCCCGTTTCCGGTGCGCTCGGGACGATGCCGAACGTCACCAGCTTGCCTTGTTCCGCCGCCGGCAACGCGAGCCTGACCGCCTCCTGGAAGGTGGGAACATCCCGGATGACGTGATCGGCCGGCAAGACGAGAAGGACGGGGTCGGCATCCGGATCGCCCGCTTGCGCCTTCAGGGCCGCATGGGCCGCGAGCGCGATAGCGGGGGCCGTATTCCTGCCGAAGGGCTCGAGCACCATGGCGCGCGGCTCGATGCTCACCTGCCGCAGCTGCTCAGCCACCAGGAAGCGATGCGCCTCATTGCAGACGACGACCGGAGGGGTCGCGGACAGCCCCTCGAGACGCAGAGCGGTCTGCTGCAGCATGGTCCGCTCACCGGTCAGGGCGAGCAGCTGCTTCGGGTACAGCTCGCGAGACAGCGGCCAGAGGCGTGTGCCGGCACCGCCCGAGAGAATGACTGGGGTGAGCATGCGGAAACTCCGGAAAGGCTAAGGCTCAAGCCGATGCAAGCCGCGTTCCCCGCCCGATGGCGTAGTACGTAAATCCGAAGCGGCCGACCATCCCGGGATCATATAGGTTGCGGCCATCGAAAATGACGGGCGACTTCAGGATCTGGCGCAGACGCTCGAAATCCGGGCTCCGGAATTCCTGCCATTCGGTCACGATGGCGAGTGCGTCCGCCCCCTGCGCCGCCTCGTAGGCGTTCTTGCAAAGCTCGAAATTCTCCCGACCCGCATAAATACGCCGCGCCTCGCCGGCGGCCACCGGATCGTAAGCCCGCACCCGCGCGCCCGCCTTCAGTAACAGTTCGATGATCGCGCGTGAGGGTGCCTCGCGCATGTCATCGGTGTTGGGCTTGAACGCCAGCCCCCACAGCGCCAGGGTCCGCCCGCGCAGCTCGGGGAAATGCTGCTTCATCTTGTGGACGAGCA
>DATMQL010000286.1:0-10575 GCA_035566815.1 Steroidobacteraceae bacterium
AGCTGCTCCTCGCGGATGACTTCCAACACCGCCAAGCCGGCCGCGCAGGCGAGCGGCGAGCCGCCATAGGTGCCGCCGAGTCCGCCCGGGCCGGGCGAATCCATGATGTCCGCCTTGCCGATCACCGCTGACAGCGGCACGCCGCCGGCCACGCTCTTGGCGATCGTCATGAGGTCCGGTTCAACTCCGGAGTGCTCGATCGCGAACATCCGACCCGTGCGGGCGAAACCCGTCTGGATCTCGTCCACGATGAGCAGGATGCCGTGTTGGTCGCACAGGGCGCGCAGCTTGCGCAGCAACTCGGTGGGCGCTACATAGAAGCCGCCTTCGCCGAGCACGGGCTCGATAATGATGGCCGCGACACGGGCCGGGTCCACATCCGCCTTGAAGAGTTGGTCGATCGCCTGCAGCGACTGTTCGATGGTGGTCCCATGGTAGGCCATCGGGAAGGGCACGTGATAGACCTCGGGCAGCATCGGTCCGAAGCCCGCCTTGTAGGGCTGCACTTTTCCCGTGAGGCTGATGCAGGCGAGGGTGCGCCCGTGAAAGCCGCCGGAGAAGGCGATTACGGCGGATCGCTTCGTGTGGAAGCGCGCGATCTTGATCGCGTTCTCGATCGCCTCGGCGCCAGTGCTGAGGAAAATCGTTTTCTTCGGAGTCTTGCCCGGCGCCAGCTCGTTGAGTTGCTCCGCGAGCGCAACGTAGCTTTCGTAGGGGGTTACCTGGAAGCAGGTGTGGATGAACCTGTCGAGCTGGCGCGCGATCGCTTCCTTCACCTGCGGGTGCACGTGGCCGGTGTTGAGAACGGCGATGCCGCTCGCGAAGTCGATGTAGCGCTTGCCTTCCACGTCCCAGAGCTCCGCGTTGGACGCGCGGTCCGCGTAGACGGCCAGGGAGTTCGAGACTCCGCGCGGAATGGCATTTTTCCTGCGCTCCTGCAGATCGGCATTCGACGTCAAGATGGATTCTCCGGCGCGGGTGGCGAAACGTACGGCATTCTATGCGAATTCGGCCCGATACGGCTCAGGCCTGCGGGCGTGGCGCCGGGTCGGCCTGCAAGGCGGGCGGTGCGCCCTTGGCTGCGCGGCCCGACGCGAACGCTGCCGTGGCCGAATGCATTCCCCCGAGTCATGCGAGGGAGCGCCGGACCCTCTACAATGGCCGCCCGCCGTTGCCGTGGAAGTGACTGTTTTGAGCGAAATTCCTTCCCCTGTCCCCGGGCAGGCGATCACCACCGAGGTGGTCATCATCGGGGCCGGCCCCTGTGGCCTTTTTCAAGTGTTCGAGCTGGGGCTGCTCGGGATCACCGCCCATGTGGTGGACTCCCTGCAGCACGCCGGTGGCCAGTGCGCCGAGCTGTACCCGGAAAAGCCGATTTACGACATCCCGGCGCTGCCGGTGTGTGGCGCCCAGGAGCTCGTCGATCGCCTGCTGCAGCAGATCGCGCCGTTTCACCCCACCTTTCACCTCGGCCAGGAAGTCCTGGAGTTCGCGCGCCAGGAGAGTGGCCGTTTTCATATCCGCACCGCCACCGGCACGACGTTCGACGCGGGTGCCGTGGTCATTGCGGCGGGCGTGGGCTCCTTTCAGCCCCGTCGTATCGGCATCGAAGGCTCGGAGGCTTTCGAGGGCTCGGCGCTGCATTACCGGGTGAAGAATTCCAGCAGCCTCCACGGGCAGGATCTCGTCATTTTCGGCGGTGGTGATTCGGCGCTCGACTGGACCCTGGAGCTCCTCCCCAAAGCGCGCAGCCTGACGCTCGTCCACCGGCGTCCCGACTACCGCGCGGCGCCGGCTTCGGTCGCGAAGATGCAGGAGCACGTGGCGGCGGGGCGTATGCGGGTGTTCGAGGCATTGCCTCACTCGTTCATCGTCGACAACGGCAGCCTGCGTGGAGTCAACATCAAGGCACGCGACGGTGCGAGTCACGCTTTGACCGCCGACCAGCTGCTGGTGTTCTTCGGGTTGCATCCGAAGCTGGGCGCAATCGCCGAGTGGGGGTTGGAGCTCGAGAAGAAGGCTCTCAAGGTGGACACCGAGAAGTTTCAGACGAATCTGCCGGGCGTGTTCGCCGTCGGCGATATCAACACCTATCCGGGCAAGAAGAAGCTGATCCTGTCGGGCTTTCACGAAGCCGCGCTCGCGGCGTTCGCGATCCAGCACCACCTGTACCCGCAGAAGAAACAGTTCCTGCAGTACACGACCACCAGCCCGATCATGCACCAGAGGCTGGGTGTCCCCGACTAAGGAGCCTGTCTGACCAATGCTCGCCTACTGCGGCCGCCCCAGATCGGCATCTTTTTGCGATCGTTTCCCTTACATATGCGTTGGCTATGCGCGGGAAACGATCGCAAAAAGATGCTCGATCTGGGTCGCCCTCGCTACGGCGATCATTGGTCAGACAGGCTCCCGCACTGGATCCGGGAGCGCGAATAAAGGGGTTCCCGCGCGCAACGAGCGAGGGTCCCATGATTCAATCCAGAAGTCACAATTTACCTTGAGGAGACGATGATGAAGCTGATGCGCAATACCCTGGCCGCGGTGGCCCTCGTTGCAGTTCAGGCACTGCTGGTGTCCACCCCGGCCGCCGCCGCCGATGCGTGCAAACTCGAGATCACCGGCAACGACCAGATGCAGTATGACAAGAAGGAGCTGGCTGTTCCCGCGACCTGCAAGCAGGTCACCCTGACAGTCCACCACGGTGGCCAGCTGCCCGCTGCCGCGATGGGCCACAACTGGGTGTTGGTCAGCACACCGGATCTGACGGCGGTCGCCAATGCCGGCATGGGCGCGGGACTTGCGAGCAACTACGTCGCCGCGGATGACAAGCGCGTCCTGGCGCACACCAAGGTCGTGGGCGGGGGCCAGTCGGACACGATTACGTTCTCGACCGCCAGCCTCAAGGCCGGTGGCGACTACTCGTACCTGTGCACCTTCCCCGGTCACAACGCGCTGATGCGCGGCACGTTCAAGTTCGGCTGAGAAAAGCCGGGGCGCTCACGACAGTGGACCAACGCATCGCCGACCTGTTGACGTTGCTCGAGCTCGAGCAGTTGGAAGTCAATCTGTTTCGCGGCGAGAGCCGCGACATCGGCAGCCCGCAGGTCTTTGGCGGGCAGGTGCTCGGGCAGGCCCTCTCCGCCGCTTCGGCGACGGTGGAGGGTCGCATCGTCCATTCGCTGCACGCTTACTTCCTGCGACGGGGCGATTTCAACGCCCCGATCGTCTACCAGGTCGATCGCAGCCTGGACGGCCAGAGTTTTGCGAACCGCCGGGTCGTCGCGATTCAACACGGCCAGCAGATATTCAACATGACCGCCTCGTTCCAGGTGCAGGAGGAGGGCTTCGAGCACCAGGTGGAGATGCCGCCGGTGCCGCGGCCGGAGGAGTTGGTCGATACCAGCGTGCCGCCCGGCGAATTCCTGGAGCGCCTGCCCGAGCGTATGCGGCGTTTTTTCGAGCAGCCGCGCCCGTTCGAATTCCGCTCGGTGCAACCCATCGACTATCTGAGTCCCCGTCGGGCCGAGCCGGCCCGGCAGGTCTGGTTCCGCGCGGTCGGCCGCTTACCGGACGACGAGAAACTGCATCGCTGCCTGTTGGCGTACGTGTCGGATTATTTTCTACTCGATACCGCGACGCTGCCGCACGGCGGCTCCTTCCCGCACAGCTCCCTGATCATGGCCAGCATCGATCACGCCATGTGGTTCCATCGCCCGCTGCGGGCCGACGAATGGCTGTTATATGCGGTGGAAAGCCCGAGTGCCTCGGGTGCGCGCGGCTTCGCGCGCGCGGACCTGTTCGCGCTCGATGGCCGCCTGGTCGCGAGCACCGCGCAGGAAGGGCTCGTCCGCATCAAGAAAGCCCGGGCTCATTAGAAGAATGGCCGTCCTTGCCATAGCGTTTGCTTTGGCGGCGGGAACGACAGCCGGCGCGGAGGTCGACGCACTCCAACAACTCTGGTCCGGAATCCACGATACCAGTGAGCAGGTCGTTGTCAGCAACGACAATGGAATCAACTCCTGGCCCGAGAGCAGCGAGCGGCGGGTGCGCGCCGTGGTCGAGCCGGTGACGCTGCCGTGGCTCGGCGCGCACGTGCTGTACTTCGAGGAATTTCTCCACGACGATCCGGACAATCTGCGGCGGCAGTTGTTGGTGAAGCTGGAGCCGGCCGAGCCGCCCGCACGCGGCGTGCGCGCCCGCCTGTTCACATTTGTCAGACCCAGCGCCTGGATTCATCTGAATCTGCGGCCGGGCCGGCTCGCCACTCTCATGAGTGACGATATCGCGACGACCTCCACGTGCGATCTCATGTTCACGCGGGAAGGCGACCAGTTTCGCGGCAACACCATCGGTCACCGGTGCCTGGACATACGCGCGCAGACGAGCCGTTATGTCGAGTATCAGCTGCTCATCGGCCAGGACCTTTACTGGTACCGCCGCCGGCTGCTGCGCAAGACCGACGCCGAGGTGCACGAGGAGGTCATCGGCTTCAACTGGTTCGAGCTCAACACGACACAGCTCTATACGTGCCGGATCGACTGGACCTCGAGCGGACGGCCGCAGGAGCTGCGGCCCCTGTTGCGGCTCGATGTGCAGGACCAGGGCGGCCGCGGGCGGTTTGTGACCCCGGACGGGCGCAAGCTCGAGATCACGTTACACAGTGATGACTGGCCGTTTGCCGTGGAGCGTGACGCACTGATTCTCGTGGTCCAGGACCAGGGCGCGGAAATACCGTTCGCGACGGCCTGGTCCTCCATCGACGTGGAGGAAATCTCTCTGACGCTCAGCTGGCTGCGGATCCGCTGCGGGCCCGCCGCGCCCGATCCGGAAGAGCTGAGTGTCAGTGCTGCGCCTTCTGCACCAAAGCGTCGATATCCTGCAGCAGCACCGGGTTGAACCGTTCCGGCACCTCCATCATCAGGAAGTGGCCGGTGTGATCGAGCACATCGGCCTTGAACCCCGGCAGGTATTTACGGATGCGTACCTCGTCGGTGGGACCGAGGTCGGAGTTGATTGCCAGCACCGGTACATGGATGTCGGGCAGGAGGGTTGCAAAATCCATGGCGAGCAGGGACTGCATGGAAGGAATGCCAATCTGCGGCGGCTCGCGTGACATGTCGTAGGCAACCTTCTGCACGAAGGCCGGGTTCGCGCCCTTCTCGAACATCGCATTGGTCACATAGTCGCGCGTCGCCTCGATGAAATGGTCACGGAATGGCGCGAGCTGGCGGTTGATTTCCTGCGGGCGCATGGGCGGCAGTCCGATCGACTTGAGTGAATCGACCGCGACGATGCCGATGACGCGATCGCCGATACGGCGCGCAGCTTCGAGCGCCACATCGGCGCCCATGGAGTGGCCGACCAGGACGATCTGACGATTCTTCAACTGTCGCACCACTGTCGCGACATCCTCGCCATAGTTGCCCATCGACCAGTCGGTCCGATTTCTCTCGGAAGCGCCGTGCCCGGCGAGGTTCACGGCCACGACGGTGTACTTGGGTTTCAGGGCCTCGATCTGGGCGCTCCAGTAGTTGGCATTGCCCGCCCAGCCGTGGATGAGGACGACGGCGGGCTCGCCAGTTCCCCAGACGCGGTAGTCGATGTGGACACTGTCGGGAGTCAGGGCGAGTTGCGGCAGGCCATCGACGTGCGCGGACTCACCGCGGGATAACGTGGTTTTGTCGGCGGTTGGCGACGGAGTCGTCCCCTTGTTGCATGCCGTTACGCTCAGTGCAGCGAGCAACGCGCAGATCGCAATCCGACAGTGACTCATGAGGCGGCCTTCCCCTTGCAGCGGTTTGGGGCGCATCATAACCGCAACGGTTTTGGCCTAGCGCAGGACTTTACCCGGATTGAGAACACCGTTCGGGTCCAGCGCTTTTTTTACGGTACGCATGAGAGCGATCTCCACCGGCGCGGCGTAGTGCTCGAGCTCCTCGACTTTCAGCCTGCCGATGCCGTGCTCGGCGCTGAAGCTGCCGCCGAATTCACTCACCATGTCGTGGATGGCGCGTTTGATCGCGGGCTCGCGCGCCAGAAAGATGTTGCGATCGGAGCCCGGCACCTGGTTGAGATTGAAGTGGAGGTTGCCATCGCCGACGTGGCCGTAGATGACGAGCCTGCCATCCGGAACGTTATCTTCCACCCAGCGTGAGGCGCGCTCCACGAAGTCGGGCAGCGCTGTGATGGTGACCGAGATGTCGTGTTTCAGACTCGCACCGTCGATGCGTTGGGCCTCCGGTATCGTTTCGCGTAGCTTCCACAGCGCCGAGCGCTCGCGCTCGTTGCGTGCCAGGGCGGCGTCGAGTACCAGACCGTCCTCCAACGCCGCGCCGAGTGCTTCCTCCATGATCGTATCGAGAGGATCCGCGGCGCGTGCGGAAGTGAGCTCGCAGAGTACGTACCACGAGTAAGGCTGTTGTAGGGGATCGATCACACCCGGGATGTGTTGCGTCGTGAGCTCGACCCCGATACGGGGGATGAGCTCGAACGAGCTGATGCGGTCGCCGCTCGCTTCCCGCAGACGCGCGAGAAGATCTACCGCCGCGCGCACTTTCGGTATCGCCACGAACGCCGTCGCGGACGAGCGTATTTTGGGAAATAGCTTCACGCTCGCGGCGGTGATGATGCCCAGCGTGCCCTCCGCACCGAGGAACAGCGATTTGATGTCGTAGCCGGTGTTGTCCTTGCGGAGTGCGCCCAGGGAAGACAGCACGCGACCATCAGCGAGCACCACTTCCAGTCCCAACACGAGCTCGCGCATCATTCCATAACGAAGCACGCTCAGGCCGCCGGCGTTGGTCGACAGGTTGCCGCCGATCTGGCAGGTGCCTTCGGAGCCCAGGCTGAGAGGAAAGAAGCGCTCGGCCTCGTCGGCCGCACGTTGCACGTCTGCCAGGATGCAACCCGCTTCGGCGACGAGCGAATAGTTGAGCGCGTCGACGTCGCGGATGCGATTCATTCTGCGCATCGAGACCACGACCTGGTTTCCGGACTCGTCGGGCGTGGCGCCACCACAGTAGCCCGTGTTGCCTCCGTGGGGGACCACGCCGATCCGGTTCTCGTTGCAGAACCGGAGGAGGCGCGAGATCTGTTCGACCGAGCGCGGCACGATCACCGCCAGGGCGCGCCCTTGGTACAGTTTGCGGTGATCGGTCAGGTAGGGAGCGACGTCGGCGCCATCGGTAAGAATGCCGTCCGGGCCGACTAGATCGACGAGTGTTTGCCTATCGAGCGTCGTCATCCGACACGCCGGGCGCCGACCGGCGGCCGCATGTCGGGATCAACGCTCGTCTTCCTCTTCATCCTCGTCGTCATCGAAATCGTCATCATCATCGTCGTCTTCGTCATCTTCGTCGAAGTCTTCGTCGTCCTCGTCTTCTTCCTCGTCCTCTTCGGGCTCCGACCAGCCCTCGGGCTCATCCGTGTGCTCGAGATCCATTTCGTGCCACGCTTCGATGTCGATTTCCTCGATGTCGCCATCGAGATATTCAATCTCGACCAGCTCCGAGTCCTCATCGACGGACAGCACGCGGAACGACTCTTCTTCTTCCAGGTTCTCGTACCATTGGCCCGGAACCGGCTCGTAATCTCTGCTCACCGCTCGCTTCCTCGAAGTCATCAAATTTTTGGCGGCGGTAAGTTTAGGGGCTGCGGTCGGCTTGGGCAACGAGTGTGTCGGGTGGGGGGGCGCGCGGTAGACGCGCCGCCGCCTTGCGGCCGCGCTTCGGTTTCCCCCCCTTTGTTCAGGGGTCCATGACGCCTGTGCGTGGGTAGTTTGCATATTCGTCGCCACGTTCCGGGGCAGTACCAGGCCCGATTGAGTATAGTTTTCGCACCATGAACGCCCAAGTTCCCGAAAGTGCCTCACCCCTGCAGCAGGCCCGGCGCATTGTCGTGAAAGTCGGTTCCGCGCTCCTCGTCGATGCGGAGACGGGGCGGATCAACCGTGCCTGGCTCGAGACTTTGATCGAGGACCTCCTGCGCCTCCGCAAGCGGAATCAGCAGGTCATCCTGGTGTCCTCGGGTGCCATCGCGCTCGGGCGCCGGGAGCTCAAGTTGGCGAAGGGGCCGTTGCGACTCGAAGAGAGCCAGGCCGCAGCCGCCGTCGGGCAGATTCGGCTGGCACACGCCTATAAGGAGTTGCTGGAAAGTCGCGAAGTGACGGTGGCACAGGTGTTGCTTACCCTCGAGGACAGCGAGCGGCGCCGTCGTTACCTTAACGCCCGCGCCACGCTCGAGTCGCTTCTCGCCCTCGGTGCGCTTCCGGTCATTAATGAGAACGACACGGTGGCCACCGCGGAGATCCGCTACGGCGACAATGATCGTCTCGCGGCCCGCGTTGCGCAGATGGCGGGAGCGGATTGTCTAATCCTGCTGTCCGACGTCGAGGGACTGTTCACGGCCGATCCGAACAGGGATCCCAACGCGCAATTCATCCGTGAGGTGCGGCAGATTACCCCCGAGATCGAATCCATGGCGGGGCGTTCCGCTTCGGATGTCGGCTCGGGTGGCATGACGACGAAAATCCTTGCCGCGAAAATCGCGATCTCGGCGGGCTGCCATATGTGCATCGCTTCAGGGCACCAGGCGCATCCTGTTGGCCGGATCGAAGCAGGGGCTCGCTGTACGTGGTTTGTCCCGACCGCCTCACCGGTTGCCGCCCGAAAACAGTGGATAGCGGGAACGCTGCGTCCGGCCGGGTCGGTCTCGATCGACGCTGGCGCCCTGCGCGCGCTTCTCGAGGGCAAGAGTCTCCTGCCCGCGGGTGTGGTCGAGACACGTGGGCGATTCGAGCGCGGTGATACCGTGAGCATCCTGCGAGCCGATGGTGCCGAGATCGCCCGTGGGATCATTGCCTACTCGGATCTCGATGCGGTCAAGATCATGGGGCGGAAGTCTTCGGAGATCGAAGGTATTCTCGGTTTCAGGGGACGCCACGAGATGATCCACCGGGACAATCTCGTGCTCGTCCGTCACGACGCGCCACCTGTGCAGGAATCCGAGCAAGCCACACAATGAACGCTCATCTGGACTCCAAGATTGGCGAGCTCATGGAGGGGCTTGGCAAGGCCGCGGTAGAGGCGGCCGGGGTGTTGGCTCTGGCCAACACCGAGAGGAAAAACACCGCACTTTCGGTGGCGGCGGCGGCCGTTCGCGCCCGGCGAGGCGAAATTCTCACCGCCAATGAGCGCGACATGTCGGCCGCGCGCGCGGCGAAGTTGAGTGGCGCGCTGCTCGACAGGTTGCAGCTCGATGAGAAGCGCGTGGAGGGTATCGCACTCAGCATCGAGGAAGTCGTGGCCCTCCCCGATCCGATCGGGACCACCGTGGCGGACTGGGATCGCCCCAACGGGCTGCGCATTCAGCGGGTCCGTGTGCCGCTGGGCGTGATCGGCATCATCTACGAAAGCCGTCCCAACGTGACCGCCGATGCGGGCGCGCTGTGCCTGAAATCCGGCAATGCCGTGATTCTGCGCGGCGGGTCGGAGAGCCGCTATTCGAGCGCCGCCATCCATGCCTGCCTGGTTGAGGGATTGCGGGCGGTTGGATTGCCCGAACCCTGTATTCAACTCGTGCCCACCACCGATCGGGCCGCTGTTGGCTACATGTTGGCGGGCATGGCTGACTATATCGACGTTATCGTGCCGCGCGGAGGCAAAAGCCTGGTCGCGCGGGTCCAGAAGGAGGCCCGGGTGCCGGTTATCGGCCACCTCGAGGGCAATTGTCACGTCTACGTCGATCGCGACGCCGACGTCCGCATGGCGCGCGCCATCGCGTTGAACGCGAAGATGCGGCGCACTGGTGTTTGCGGGGCCGCTGAGACGTTGCTGGTCGATCGGGCCTGCGTTAATACGCACCTCGCGCCCATCATTGAGGACCTGCTCGCTGCGGGCTGCGAGGTTCGTGGTGACGCCACGGTGCAGAAGGTCGATTCACGGGTGCGTGCGGCGACGGAGGATGACTGGTACACCGAGTACCTCGATTCGATCATCGCCGCGCGTGTGGTTGATGGTGTTGCTGCGGCTATCGCGCATATCGCGAAGTATGGCTCGGCTCACACCGAGTCTATCGTGACGGAAAACGACGCTACCGCCGAGCGGTTTCTCACGCAAGTCGACAGCGCGATAGTGCTCCACAACGCCTCGACACAGTTTGCCGACGGCGGTGAGTTTGGGATGGGGGCCGAGATCGGCATCTCGACCGACCGGTTCCATGCCCGCGGGCCGGTGGGGGCGGAGCAGTTGACCAGTTATAAGTACCTGGTCAGGGGGAAAGGGCAGGTCAGGCCGTAAGGTAGTGTGCGCTCCGCGCGAAGCAGCCTGCGCTCAGGCCGTGACGCCACGCGCGAGCTTTGCAACTCCCCCGCGCAGCGAATAAATATCCCTCAGACCTTTAGCCCTTAATTCTTGCGTCGCCGCGATGCTGCGGCGGCCACTGGCGCAAACCAACAAGGTCTTGCCCTCCGGCTGGAACGCCGGCGACCCGTGTAGCAGCCGCGCCATCGGTATCTGGCGGGCCCGGTCCGCGGGCAGCGGACTTGCCGCGATCTCCGCCGGCTCGCGAATATCAATG
>DATMQL010000287.1:0-3585 GCA_035566815.1 Steroidobacteraceae bacterium
GATGTTGCCGCCGCCGGCGTCACCCGCCGCATCGCTCGCCGTCGGCGACGGACCGGCCGGGGCGTTGGCGTAGGAGTTCTGCCCGAATAGAGCACAGGCTACCGCGGTTCCAATCAACGTCGACCTTACGATTCTCATGTACCGATTACCCCTGATGGTTTTGTCTTAGTCGGAAGCGCACCCACGCCGCGTACCCTCATCCCGCGAGACCGTGCACTCTTTCTGTGGAATGCTACGCGGGCATACTATGCCTGGGACCAGTTACGTGCCAATATAATACCACTCATGCCAGAAAGCTATCCCCATAGAGACCAATTTGTCACTCGGAGTATTTTTCCTTGTTTATCAATGTCCTTATTTGAATCCTGTAGTCTTCTGACAACATAGTGGTATGATATTGGTAATATGAGAGCGGCCCTTCAACAGGCGGGAGAACGACCTTGACGCCTCTGTCCCAGGCACTCGGCGCGCTCGACGAATCGAGCAGCCTGCCGCTTTACCAGCAGTTGCAGCGCGCGCTGCGCCAGGCAATCGAGACCCGCCTTCTGAGCCCGGACGATGCGTTACCTCCGGAGCGCGACCTCGCGACCGAATTCGCCGTATCGCGCATCACCGTGCGCAAAGCCATCGACGGACTGGTGAACGAAGGCATGCTGGTGCGGCGCCAGGGCTCCGGTACCTTCGTGTGCGCGCGTGTTGAGAAGAACTTTTCCAAGTTGACTTCGTTCTCCGAAGATATGCGCGCGCGTGGGCGCAACCCTCGCAGTGTGTGGCTGCGCAAGTCGGCCGGAACCGTAACCCCCGAGGAATCTCTGACGTTACGATCGAGCCCGGGCACTCCCGTTTATCGCTTTCACCGTATTCGTTTCGCCGACGATGCGCCCATGGCGATTGAATATGCGACAGTGCTCGCCTCGTGCCTTTCTTCGGTCGATGCTGTTGAATCCTCTTTGTACGAGGCGTTGGAGCATGCCGGCAATCGGCCCGTGAGAGCGCTGCAGCGGTTGCGGGCGGTGTTGTTCACCGCCGAGCAGGCGGAACTGCTGCAAGCGAAGGAGAAAGACGCCGGACTGCTCGTGGAACGGCTCGGCTTTCTCAAAGACGGCAGCGCCGCCGAGTTCACGCAGTCCTTCTATCGCGGCGACATCTACGATTTCGTCGCCGAGCTCAGTGTCTCATCGTGAACGCGCCCGAAAACTCCACCCAGATGTATTGCGAGGCCGAGCAGGCGCCGCAAGTCGTGCGCCAGCAGTTCGCAGCCAATGCCGAACGCCTCGAACGGCTCGGCGAGCGGCTACGCCAACTCTCGCCGCGCGCGGTGGTGACCTGCGCCCGCGGTAGCTCCGATCACGCGGCCACGTTCGCGAAGTATCTCATCGAGACGCGACTCAATATTCTGACTTCGTCGGCCGCGCCGTCGGTCACCTCCGTTTACGAGGCGACTCCGAATCTCGAGGGCGTCGTGTTTATCGCGATCTCGCAGTCGGGAGCGAGCCCTGACCTGCTCGCTACCGTGCGCGCCGCGAAAGATGCGGGCGCCATGGTCGTCGCCCTGGTGAATGCGGAATCGTCGCCACTCGCGCAGGCGGCGGACTTCACCGTCCCGCTGTGTGCCGGAATCGAGCGCAGTGTCGCCGCGACGAAATCGTACATCGCGTCCCTCTCGGCAATCATTCAACTGGTGGGAAGCTGGGGCCGCGATGCAAGCCTGCTGAGTGCGCTCTCTGGGGCGCCCGCCCTACTCGAGCGAGCGTGGCAGTTGGATTGGACTGCTGCCGTCGCGCGCTTGCGGTTTGCTACCGACCTCTATGTGATTGGCCGGGGTCTGGGCCTGGGTATCGCGCAAGAGGCGGCGCTCAAGTTCAAGGAAACCTGTGGCTTGCACGCCGAGGCGGTGAGCTCGGCTGAAGTGCGGCACGGCCCCATGGCGCTCATCCGGGCAGGATTTCCAGTGCTGATGTTTGCTCAGAATGATGAAACACTGGGCGGTGTCGAAGCATTGGCCACCGAGCTGGCCGCACGGGGCGCGGATGTCATGTTCGCCGGGGCCCGGGCGCCCCGAACCATCTCCCTGCCGACCGAGGCGGGGAATCCGGTCATCGAGCCGATGCTCATTGTGCAAAGTTTCTACCGTATGGTGAATGCCCTGGCGCTCGCTCGCGGACGTAACCCCGATAAGCCTCCCTATCTGAATAAAGTGACCGAGACCGTTTGATGGCTGTCGCGTTGGTTAATGGGCGGGTGCTGTCCGATGACGGCCTGGTTGATGGAAAGTGCGTGCTCCTCGATGGAGGCCGCATTGTCGACCTCATGGCTGACTCTGACCCCCGGTGCCAGGCGGCGCAGCGGTACGACTTGCAGGGGCAGCTTCTGCTGCCCGGATTCATCGACTCGCAGGTGAATGGCGGCGGTGGGGTGCTCTTCAACGACGCGCCGAGTGTCGAGACCATCCGGGCTATTGGACAGGCGCATCGGAAATTCGGCACGACCGGGTTCTTGCCGACGCTCATCAGCGCGGACCTGGATGTTGTCGCTCGCGCTATCGCGGCGGTCCAGGGAGCGATCCAGGCGGGCGTGCCGGGAGTGCTCGGGATTCACATCGAGGGGCCGTTCCTGAATGTCGTGCGCAAAGGGGTGCACGATCCAGCGAAGCTGCGCGAGTTGGATACCAGCGCTGTTGGGTTGCTGACGTCGCTGCGAGGCGGAAAGACGCTCGTGACGCTCGCGCCTGAGATGACCACACCGGAAATCATCGAGAAGCTCGTCAAGGCGGGAGTCGTGGTCTCTGCGGGCCATACCAACGCGACCTTCGCTGAGATCGGGACCGCCCTGGCTCACGGACTCACCGGGTTTACGCATCTTTTCAATGCGATGTCGCAGCTTACAGGCCGGGAGCCTGGCGTCGTCGGCGCCGCTCTCGATGATCAAAAGAGTTGGTGCGGTATCATCGTGGACGGCGAGCACACCGACCCTGTAGTGCTGCGTATCGCGCTACGCTGCAAGCCGTATAGCCGATTCATGCTCGTGACTGACGCCATGCCGAGCGTCGGCACGAGTCAGACTTCGTTCGACCTTCAGGGACGGAAGATCACGGTATCCGGCACAGTGTGTGTCGACGAGGATGGCCGCCTTGCGGGCTCCAACATCGACATGGCGAGTTGTGTGCGTAACGCGGTGAAGATGCTGCACCTGCCGTTGACTGAGGCCGTGCGCATGGCGAGCCGCTATCCTGCTGATTTCCTGGGACTGGCGCAGGAGACCGGGCGGATCCGGGCGGGGTATCGCGCCAACCTGGTGTTGGCGGATGAAGAGCTCAACGTCCTGGAGACTTGGATCGACGGGCGGACGTCGGCCGAGGACGGCGTCAGCCACTGACCGGCCAACGCCTACTAAACGGCCGGGCGGGCGCTAGGCGGCGGGACGCCCTAACCTTCCGGGGACTGAAAACCCTTGGCACGATAGGTCAGGACGAGAGTGTCACGTACACCTTGCTCCGCGTCAGGTTGGATCGGAGTCGTTTCGTGAATGACCCGGGCGTCGTCCATCAGCAGCATTGACCACGGTTCTTGCATTGTGAAACGCACG
>DATMQL010000288.1:0-2371 GCA_035566815.1 Steroidobacteraceae bacterium
CTTTACCCACGTACTGACGATGGACTCCGATGGGCAGCACCCCGCCGATCGAATCGCGGCGTTCATGGCTGAATCGGCGGCTCATCCCGACGCGATGGTCCTGGGTGAGCCGGTGTTCGACACGAGCGCGCCCAGTATCCGGGTGAAGGGGCGGAAAATCTCCAACTGGTGGGCGAACCTCGAGACCCTCTGGTCGGGCATCCATGACTCCTTGTTCGGGTTTCGCGTCTATCCCGTCGCCCCGTTGCTGCGACTCATGCGCTCGAGCCTATGGATGCGGCGATTCGACTTCGACGTCGAGGCGGTCGTACGGCTCAGCTGGGCGGGGGTCCCGGCGCGAAACCTACCCGCCCGGGTCAAGTACTTCACGCCCGCCGAGGGCGGGGTGTCGCACTTCCACTACGGGCGGGATAACGTGCTGTTGAGCTCGATGCACGCCCGGTTGTTCACGGGATTCCTGCTCCGACTGCCGTTTCTACTGGTTCGGCGCTCCTTGCGGCGTGGACCGGGCTAACGGGGACCCGGAGGCGACCGCGAACCTTGGCCGCCAGGCGGCGTGGTGTGGCGACCGGGCACCATGGTTGCTTCTTCCGAAGGCGCTGTATAATGGCGCGGGGCCCCGGCCACTTTTTATACGTATTCTAAAAGATCCGCATCGAAGTCTTAACTGTATGCCAGACAACGCGTCGCCCGTTCGACAGCCGGCGCCGCCGGCAAACAGCACCGCCTTGGAGCGAGAAGTTGCGGACCTCATCGTCCAGGCCTTGAACCTCGATGTCGCCGCGGCCGAGATCGCACCCGATGCACCGCTTTACGGCGAGGGTTTAGGTCTCGATTCGATCGACATCCTGGAAATCGCCCTCGTCGTTTCGAAGCAGTACGGAATCCAGCTGCGCGCGGACAGCGAAGAGAATGAACACATCTTCCGCTCCCTACGACACCTCGTCGAATACATCACCGTGCACAGGACAAAGTAGCCGCCTGGGCACCACGCTTCCGCTGATCTCCCACACGGAGCCGGATGCGGTCGTTGCGTACCGCGCGGGTGTTCCCGTTGTCGCGCGGGAATTCCTTGCCGATGTAGCGCGGGTCGCGGCGGCGTTGCCGGCCTGCGACCACATTCTCAATGTTTGCTCGGATCGGTATCGGTTCACGGTTGGATTCGCGGCCGGCCTCGTGGCGGGGAAGGTCAGCCTTCTGCCTTCGACGCATACGCCGGAGGTGATCCGGCAGCTCGCGATGTTTGCGCCTGATGTGTTTTGCCTGACGGATGATCCGGGGGTTGATATCGAGCTGCCCCGGGTGAGGTATCCGGAAGCGGTTGGTTCGCAGGCGGTGGGGCCGGGCGAGCGGCTCGCGGCGGACCGTTTGCCTTGGCGGGTTCCAGAGATCAATGCAGGGCAGTTGGCCGCGTATGTGTTTACCTCGGGCTCTACCGGCACTCCCCTCCCCTACAAAAAGACCTGGGGGCGACTCCTGCGCTGCGTTCATGATGGCGCGAGCCGCCTGGGGCTGTTGGATGGGCGCTCTCATACGATTGTCGGTACCGTGCCTCCGCAGCACATGTACGGCTTTGAATCGAGCGTCCTGGTGGGTTTGCAGACGGGAAGCGCCATCTGCGCCGAGCGGCCGTTCTACCCGGCTGACATCTGCAGCGTTCTCGCCGCGGCACCCCGTCCGCGGGTGCTCATTTCAACACCGGTGCACCTGCGAGCGCTGCTGGCCGCGGAAGTCAGCATGCCCGAGGTTGACCTGATCGTTTCGGCAACGGCACCGTTATCACGCGACCTCGCCCGCGAGGTGGAGGAGAAGTTCGCCACGCGCCTGTTGGAGATCTACGGCTCTACGGAGACCGGGCAGATCGCCACCCGCCGCACGGCGCAGACGCTCGAATGGCAGCTATGGCCCGGCGTGAGTCTCAGTTTCAAAGACGATGGCCAGCAGGCCTGGGCGCAAGGCGGCCACGTGGAGCAGCCGACACCGATGTGCGATGTGCTCGAACTGACGCAAGGCGACCGTTTCCTGTTGCATGGGCGCATGGCCGACCTGGTCAACATCGCCGGCAAGCGCAGCTCGCTCGCCTATCTCAACCACCAGCTGAATTCCATTCCGGGTGTCGTCGATGGGACATTTTTTCTGCCCGACGAGTCGCCTGTCTCTGCCACGGGAGTGACTCGTGTCGCGGCGTTTGTGGTCGCGCCCGGGCTGGATGCGGCCGCGCTTGCCGAGGAGTTGCGTCGGCGGATCGACCCGGTGTTTCTGCCGCGGCCGCTGCTGTTTGTCGAGCAGCTGCCTCGAAATGGCACGGGTAAGCTGCCTCGAGAGGCTCTGCGGGCATTGGCGGCCCAGCACCTTCGACCTGCCTCCTGAA
>DATMQL010000289.1:0-3025 GCA_035566815.1 Steroidobacteraceae bacterium
CGCCGGATTTCAGGTCCGGCCATTCGGTGGAATCGATGAAAGCCGGGTTGCCCGCGTAATCGGAGCGCACCCAATACGGCGAGCCGTCGGAGCCCGTCGGCCCGACCGGGAGAATCTGCCACACGGAAAAACCAGCCGTGGCGAGCCAGTCAATAAACGCGCGACCGCTGCGTCCGAGACCACCCTCGAGCGAGCCCATGTGGAGCAGTACACCCGCTCGGCGGCGATCGAAGACGGGCAGACGGGCGGTTGCCACGGAAGGGGCCTAGGAGCCTGGCTGGCCAATGATCGCCGTAGCGAGGGGTGCGACGCGTGCGTCGCACGGGCTGCCGGCGAGGGCTGCCCCGGACCGCCTGTGAGCGCGCGGAGCGCGCGCAACAGCCGGCCCCATCGAGCAGCTTTCTGCGATCGTTTCCCGCGCATAGCGGGGGCCTATGTAAGGGAAACGATCGCAGAAAGATGCCGATGGGGGGCGGCCGCAGTAGGTGATCATTGGTCAGCCAGGCTCCTTAGTCCGCGTAGGCCCGGCGCATGGTTCCGCCGTGCTCGGCGTGGCTGCCGTCGGCATGACTGCCGTCGGCACGACTGCGGCCGACGGAGATCGGGTGCGCTAGGGTCGAAGGGGTTTCGAGATCGAGCAGGTGGTAGAGATTCACCAGCTGGCGTCGATAGAGACGATCGAACTGGGTCACGGCGTCGGCGGGATTGTAGTCGCCGAACCACCAGAACCAGTCCGAGCTCTCGCACAAGGCGAGCTGCCGCTCGGCCGCGGCCCTGCGAGTGGGGTCGAGTGAGCCGGAGTGCAGGACACGATCGAAGGCCAGCTTGGCCTCGCACAGCAGATCCCAGGCGCGGTTTTTCGCGGGATCGCCCATCCATGTCGCCAGCGTACCGTGCACCCAGCTGCCCGCCTTCACTCTGTGCAGAGGCGCAGGCTCGATGCCACGCGCGAGACAGTCGGACAACGTGGTCAACTCCAGCAACGGGTGATTCGCCAGCAGCGAGTAGAGCGCTCTGAGGAAGTAATACCCATTGAAGGGGTAATGTTCCCAGGCGTTCTCGCCATCCAGGGCGATGAGAATGGCGTGGCCGGGAGCGTGCGCATACTTACGCGCGAGCTGGGCTACTTCGTTGACGAGGTTGTGCGCCGCGTCGTCACCATGCCAGGTCGCGTAAGTGAAGCCGATGAGATCCGACAGGGCATCGTCACGGAAGAAACAGCTCAATCCGGCGCCCGGCAAGCGGTAAGGGCGGTTGAATGATGACGGGTTGTTGGCCGGAGCGTGACGGTCGCCCTGCTCCAGGCAGCCCCGCAGCACGTTGTTGCTGGTTGCGGCCCAGCGGAATCCGTGGCGATCGAGCAGCTCGAGGGTGTCGCGGCTTATCGCGCCCTCTGAGGGCCAACAGCCCGTCGGACGCGCGCCGAAGGCTTCGGTAAAGACTCGAATGGATTCTTCGACGTGCCACGCCGCGCGCGCCGGACCGCCGGGATAGGCAGCGTGCTCCGGCAGCGGCATGTTGGGAACCGCGTCGCGAGCGGATTTGAAGTCGAACAACAGCGGAACGATGGGATGCGCGTAGGGCGTCACCGAGAGTTCGATCTGCCCCCGCTCGAACAGGGCCCGATAGCGGGGAATCACGGTGCTGATGAGATCACCGATGAGCGCGAGTAACTGGCGCCGTTGTGCCGCGGTGAAGTCGCGTCCGCGCTCGGTGAGATCGCTCACCAGCGGATCGAAGCGACGCACCGTCTCTCCCAGCCAGGCCAGGTGATACCACACGGCGAGATCATGGATGAGCTGGTCGGAAGCGTAGGTAATCCGCTCCGGTGTCGCGAGCGTCTCCGCTAACGTCGCAATCTCGAGATAAGGACCGAAGCGCTCGATCATCTGTTTGCGCTGCGCGCGCAGACAGGAGCGCAACAACTCGAGCCGCGTGCCAGGCTCGGTCGGCACCGGGTCCGGACCCAACAGAGCAAGCACGGCATCGGGCAAGGGCGCACCGAAACTCAAATGCTCGCCCACCCGCCGGCCGATCTCCTGGATCTGCTCGATGAGCACCGGTGAGAAGTTGACCACGGCGCGCGCGGCCGGATTTCCCTCCAGGTGCGCGGCCATGTCGGTGTAGTCCTTGATGGCATGGAGGTACGTCCAGGGAAGAACGTATTGCCCTGTCAAAGCATCGCGGTACTGCGGCTGATGCATGTGCCACAGCAGAACGACGGGTAAGCGTGGCACGTTCGGCGTAACGCTCATGCCAGGCTGCGCAACATGTCCGCCGTCACGAGCACGACACCTTTATCGGTGACATGGAAGCGGGTCGCATCGGCGGCGCGATCCATTCCGATGGTCATGCCATCCGGAATCTCGCAGCCCTCGTCGAGGATCGCGCCACGAATCACACACCCGCGCCCGATTTCCACGTGCGGCAGGATGACGGAACTCTGAATGCTGCTGCCCTCGTCTATGCGGACGTCGGAGAACAGCAGCGACTCACGCACCACGGCACCGGAGATGATGCAGCCGCCGGATACCATGGAGTTGATCGCCACACCGCGCCGGCCATCCTCGTCGAGAATGAACTTCGCCGGGGGCTGCTGGACCTGGTAGGTCCAGATGGGCCAGTCCTGGTCGTAGATGTTGAGTTCGGGTTTCACGTGCACCAGCTCGAGGCTCGCGTCGTAGTAGGCATCGATCGTACCAACATCACGCCAGTAACTCTGCGCTCGCGTCTTCACATCCTGGAACGGGTAGGCAAACACCTGCAGGTTGCCGCTGATGGCCTTCGGAAGGATGTCCTTCCCGAAGTCGTGCGCGGATTTCTCATCGGCGGCATCTTCAGCGAGCATCTTCTCGAGCAGCCGGGTATTGAAGACGTAAATGCCCATCGACGCGAGGATGGCATCGGGCCGGCCGGGTAACGTGTCGGGAACCGCCGGCTTCTCCGAAAACTTCGTCACACGGTTCCACTCGGTGGCAGTCAACACGCCGAAGTGAACCGAGTCGGGCGCGGGCACTTCCACGAC
>DATMQL010000290.1:0-13575 GCA_035566815.1 Steroidobacteraceae bacterium
CCTCCCCGCCCCGAGAAACCGCTGGTCATCAACATGAATGTGACCGTGGATGCGCCACGACAGATCCTGGTTAAGGGCCGCGGACTGGATGCGGAACTCGGTGGCCAGATCAAAATACGCGGCACCTCGGATACACCCGTGGTCAGTGGCAACTTCGACCTGCAGCGGGGTACCTTCACGCTGGGTAGCAGCCAACTCACCTTCAGCTACGGCACCGTGACATTCAACGGCGAGGGCCTCAAAAAGAAGATCGATCCCACGCTCGACTTCGTTGCGCAGACCCAGGTGCTCGAAGTGACCGCAACGGTGAAAATCACCGGACTCGCCGATGCGCCGAAGATCGAGCTGAGTAGCACTCCTGACCTGCCCCAGGATGAGATCATGGCCCGCCTGCTGTTCGGCGAGAGCGCCGCACAGCTCTCGGCGTTGCAGGTCGTCCAGATCGGTGCGGCGCTGGCCCAGCTCGGCGGCGGTGGCGGCGGCCTCAATCCGCTCGTCAAGATTCAGAAGTCCCTGGGGCTCGACCGGCTCACAGTCGGCAGCGACACCAACCCGGGGACGGGCGCGAATAGTCAGACCAACAACGGATACAGCGTCGAAGCGGGACGCTATGTGTCGAGCCGCGTTTTTGTGGCGGTAAAAGAAAGCACTACGGGCACCAGCCAGTTAGCCGTGGACGTCGACCTCACCAAACATCTGAAGCTGCAGACGCGCCTGGGTAACGGCTCCACGACGACACAAGGCACGACACCGGAGAACGATCCCGGCAGCAGCATCGGCCTCGCGTACCAGTTTGAGTACTAGCGCCAGGGGCCGCGCAAGGTTCGGGCTCGCTACGCGCGCATTGCGCGCTCGCGAGCGGCACCAGTAGCGCGAATGCCCTCAGGTTGCCTGCGGCACGCGCACCCTGATATGCAACTCGCGTAACTGGGCTTCGCTGGCTTCCGTAGGCGCATCCGTCATTGGATCCGCAGCCGTCTGCGTCTTCGGGAAAGCGATCACTTCGCGAATGCTGTCGGCCCCAGCCATCAACATCGCAAGCCGGTCGAGACCGAACGCGATGCCGCCATGGGGGGGCGCGCCATACTTGAGCGCGTCGAGCAGGAATCCGAACTTCCGTTGCGCCTCTTCCGCATCGATTCCCAGCAGATCGAACACCGTCGACTGCATCTCCTGCCGGTGGATACGTACCGAACCGCCGCCGATCTCGGAGCCGTTCAACACCATGTCGTAGGCTTTCGCGATGGCCTTCTCGGGATCCGAGCGCAGGGCCGCCGGCTCGTCGTTCGCCGGCGCGGTGAACGGGTGATGCATCGCCGCCCAGCGCTTACCGTCCGGATCCCATTCAAACATCGGGAAATCAACGACCCACAACGGCTGCCAACCGGCCTGCACGAGCTTCAGGTCCTGTCCCACCTTCAGACGCAGGGCACCGAGCGCGTCATTCACGACCTTGGCGCTGTCCGCACCGAAGAAAATGAGGTCGCCATCCTGCGCGCCGGTCCGTTCCAGTAAACCCGCCACAGCGGTGTCGCTCAGGAACTTCACGATCGGAGATTGCAGCCCGTCGCGGCCCTTGGCGCGCTCATTCACTTTAATGTAGGCGAGACCCTTCGCGCCGTAGCGTCCAACAAACGCGGTGTACTCGTCGATCTGCGAACGCGGCATCGAGTTGCCGCCCGGTACTCGCAGTGCTGCCACGCGACCCCGGGGATCCTTGGCCGGGCCCGCGAATACCTTGAAGTCACAGTCCTGCACGAGGTCCGCGACATCGACGAGCTCGAGCGGGATACGTAGATCGGGCTTATCGGAGGCATAGCGGCGCATCGCCTCCGCGTAGGTCAGACGCGGCAGGGGATTCGGCAGATCGACGGCCAGAACTTCCTTGAAGAAGTGACGCACCAGGCCTTCCATGACCCCCATGATGTCGTTCTGCGTGAGGAACGACGTTTCGATATCGAGCTGTGTGAACTCGGGCTGGCGGTCGGCACGCAGATCCTCGTCGCGGAAGCAGCGGACGATCTGGTAGTAGCGATCGAAGCCGGCCACCATCAGCAGCTGCTTGTAAATCTGCGGCGACTGCGGGAGTGCAAAAAATTTCCCCGCATGAGTCCGGCTCGGCACGAGGTAGTCGCGCGCACCCTCCGGCGTCGTCTTGCCCAGCATGGGCGTCTCGAGATCGATGAAACCGTTCGAGTCGAGGTAGCCCCGCATGGAGCGGGTAATGCGGTGGCGCAGCCGCAAGCGCTGGTTCATTACGTCGCGCCGCAGGTCTAGGTAGCGGTACTTGAGCCGGGTTTCCTCGCCAACGATCTCATCGAGTTGGAACGGCAGCGGCTCGGAGCGGTTCAGCACTTCGAGCTCCCGGGCCAGGAGCTCGACGCGCCCGGACGCCAGGTTCGCGTTCTCGGTCCCCGCCGGTCGCGCACGCACCAGCCCGCGAACCTTGATCACGAACTCATTACGCAACTTGCCGGCTTCCTCGAACATCTTGGCGGCATCGGGATCGAAAACGATCTGCAGCAACCCTTCCCGATCGCGCAGATCGATGAAGATCACCCCGCCATGATCGCGACGCCGATGGACCCAGCCGGCCACCGTGACTTCCGTCCCGATGGCCTTCTCGTTTACCTGACCGCAGTAATGTGAACGCATAGGGCGCGGGATGTTACGGAGCCGTACGGGGCGCCGCAATCGGAAGTGAGGACTCGGAGCGGGTAAAAGCGGCCCGAACGACACGGGCAGCCGTTCTCAGGCCACCGTCTCGGGCAGCCTCGGCACCTTTTCCGTCGGCGCCGGTGGCACCACCACCCCGCAGGTGATGATCATCTTCATCGCCGCGTCCACGGACATCTCCAGCTCAACGACCTGCCGCTTGGGCACGAGCACGAGATAGCCTGCGGTAGCGTTCAATGCCGCCGACAGATAGACACACGCATGCGGCTCGCCGGCCCTTTCGGAGACCTCCGGCACATCCTCCGCCGTCATGAAGCCGATGCTCCAAACGCCTACGCGTGGATACTCGATCATCACGACCTTACGGAACGAGTTCGACTGCGAAAACACGCTCTCGGCGAAGCTTTTCACGCCGCCGTAAACCGAACGCACCACCGGGATGCGATTGAGCAGTTCCTCGCCCCAGACCACGAGGCTCCGGCCGATGAGATTCGTCACCAGGACGCCCGTCACCAGCAGCACCAGGAGCGCAAAAACAGCCCCCACCCCCGGCAACGCGAATCCGACCAGGGCCTCTGGCCGGTAGGCGACCGGCAGCAGGAGCAGGGTCCTGTCCATGAGGTGCAGCATGAAGCTGACCACCCAGATCGTGGCCACAATGGGGAGCCAGACGAGCACTCCCGCAACGAGGTAGCGCCGCAGCGTCCAGCGCTTTGCGCCCGAGCCCACCGGCTTACCGTCCGGGGTCATTTCTGTTGAGCCCGGACTCACCGGGCGTCCCCGCTCTGACGATCGGGGCTCAACGGCGCCCCTTCCCCGCCTTCCCTTTTGCTTTGGCCTTCGCCTTGGGCTTGCTCGCCGCCCGGCTGGCCGGCTTGGGGGCCGGCTTACTGGTGGCCTTCTTGTGGCCACCCTTGGCCGCCATGGCCGAACGCCCGGACGATGACCGGCTACCGGATCCGGAGGATCCGGAGGATCCGGCGCTCTTCGCCTCGGCGGGCGCGGCGGTCTTCGTTTCCGCGGCCGCCGCGGGCTTCGTGTCGTCCTTCCCGTCGGACTTGGCACCAGCCTTGGTGCCCGATGAATCCTCCGATTTTGCCTCCTCCTTGTCGGCACCGGCGAGATTGCGCTTGTTCTCGTTGTCCGACTTGAAGTCCGTCTCGTACCACCCCGCGCCCTTCAGGCGGAATACGGGCGCGGAAATGAGCTTCTTCATGGTCTTCTTACCGCACGAAGGACACTTCTCCAGCGGCGGATCCGAGATCTTCTGCATCAACTCGGTGTAGAACTTGCAGTTCTGGCACTCGTATTCGTAGAACGGCATGGTTGTTTTCAGTCGAGGAGGTTGGACAGCGATTATGCCGTCCAACCTCGGATTTAGTGAGCCTTTGTAAACGTCAGGTGCCCTTCCCGGACACCCACGCGAATCCGGTCGCCGGGTGAGAACCCGCCCTGCAGGATCTTTTGCGCCAGCGGATTCTCGATTTGCTGCTGGATGGCACGCTTCAGCGGCCGTGCGCCATACACAGGGTCGAAGCCCGCTTCGCCGATAAGGTCGCGCGCCGCGTCGTCGAGCACGAGATCCATGTCCCGGTCCTGCAGCCGCTTGCGCAGATAGACGAGCTGGATGTCCACGATCGCGCGGATCTGCTCTCCGCCCAGCGGATGGAACACCACCATGTCGTCGATCCGGTTGATGAACTCCGGCCGGAAGGTCTGCTGCACAATCTCCATGACCGCGCTCTTCATACGGGCGTAGTTCTTCTCGCCCGCACTCTCCTGTATGACCTGCGAGCCGAGGTTCGACGTCATGATGATGACGGTGTTGCGGAAGTCCACCGTCCGTCCCTGCCCGTCCGTGAGCCGTCCGTCGTCCAACACCTGCAACAGTACGTTGAACACATCCTGGTGAGCCTTCTCGACCTCATCGAGCAGGATGACAGCGTAAGGACGCCGGCGAACTGCCTCGGTAAGGTAGCCACCCTCGTCGTAGCCGACATAGCCCGGAGGCGCGCCGATGAGCCGCGCCACGGAATGGCGCTCCATGAACTCGGACATGTCGATCCGGACCATGGCTTCCTCGGTATCGAACAGGAATTCAGCCAACGCCTTGGCAAGCTCCGTTTTACCCACGCCGGTGGGCCCGAGGAAAAGAAATGATCCGTTCGGCCGCTTGGGATCCGAAAGACCCGCGCGCGAGCGACGGATTGCGTTCGAGACAATGCGCAGTGCCTCGTCCTGCCCCACCACGCGCTTGGCGAGCGCGTCCTCCATGTGCAGAAGCTTTTCCTTCTCGCCCTCGAGCATCTTGGAGACCGGAATGCCGGTCGACTTCGAGACGACCTCGGCGATCTCCTCCTCGGTGACCTTGTTACGCACGAGCCGCGGGGCCTTGTCTTCCGCGGCGAGCGCCTGCTGGAGACGCTTCTCGAGCTCGGGAAGCCTGCCGTACTGGAGCTCCGCCACCCGACCGAGATTGCCTGCGCGCCGCGCCGCATCGATCTCGAGGCGTGCACGGTCGATTTCCTCACGGATTTGCGCGGCGCCCTGGAGGGTCGCCTTCTCGGCTTTCCAGATCTCCTCGAGATCGGAATACTCCTTCTCGAGGCCACGAAGTGTCTCCTGCAAGGTGGCCAGACGCTTGCGCGAGGCCTCGTCCTGCTCCTTCTTCAGCGCTTCCTGCTCGATTTTGAGCTGGATGATGCGGCGCTCGAGCCGGTCGAGCGACTCCGGCTTGGAATCGATCTCCATCCGGATGCGGGCCGCCGCCTCGTCGATGAGGTCGATGGCCTTGTCGGGAAGCTGCCTGTCCGTGATGTAGCGATGCGAGAGTGTCGCGGCCGCGACTATCGCCGGGTCCGTGATATCGACACCGTGGTGAACTTCGTAACGCTCCTGCAAGCCGCGCAGGATCGCGATGGTGTCCTCGACCGACGGCTCGTCGACGAGCACCTTCTGGAAGCGCCGCTCCAGGGCAGCGTCCTTCTCAATGTACTTCCGATATTCATCGAGCGTAGTGGCGCCCACGCAGTGCAGCTCGCCACGGGCGAGCGCGGGCTTGAGCATATTGCCGGCGTCCATCGCGCCTTCGGCTTTACCGGCGCCGACCATAGTATGCAGCTCGTCGATGAAGAGAATGACCTGGCCTTCCTGCTTGGCGAGGTCATTGAGCACACTCTTGAGCCGCTCCTCAAACTCACCGCGGAATTTCGCGCCGGCGATGAGAGCGCCCATGTCGAGCGCCAGGATGCGCTTGTTCTTCAGACCCTCCGGCACCTCGTCGTTGATGATCCGCTGGGCCAGGCCCTCCACGATCGCGGTCTTACCGACGCCAGGCTCGCCAATGAGCACCGGGTTGTTTTTGGTACGGCGCTGCAGGACCTGGATCGTGCGGCGAATCTCGTCGTCGCGACCGATGACTGGGTCGAGCTTGCCCGACGAGGCGCGCGCGGTGAGGTCCACGGTGTACTTCTCGAGCGCCTGGCGGCTGCCTTCCGCATTCGGGTCGTTGACCTTTTCGCCGCCTCGCATTTCCTCGATGGCCTTCTCGACCGCGCCCTTGATGACGCCGGCATCCTTGAAGAGCTTCGCCAGGTTGCGATCATCGAAAGCCGCCAGCACGAACAACTCGCTGGCAATGAATTGGTCGCCGCGCTGCTGCGCAAGCTTGTCGGTGATGTTGAGCAGCTTGTTCAGCTCGTTTGAAATATGAATCTCGCCCGGCGTGCCTTCGACCTTCGCCAGCCTGTCGAGCTGGCCGCCGAGCTCAGAGCGCAGCTTATTGACGTCCGCCCCCGCCTTGATGAGGACCGGGCGCACGGAGCCGCCCTGGCTATCGAGCAGGGACAGCATGACGTGGACCGGCTCCAGGATCTGGTGGTCGCGGCCCAGCGCGAGCGATTGCGCGTCGGCCAGGGCCTGCTGAAACTGGCTGGTGAGTTTGTCTTGTCGCATACGGGATTACCCTGAAAGGGTGGGTGATTGCCCGGGGAACTGGGGGCAAACGGCAATGCGTTCAAGAGCTGTGGTACCGGCGCTGCACCTTTGCGGGAGCCGGGGCGGCTCGAGTCCGCGCGCGCCTACTGGTGCGCCAGGCTTTCCGCCCAGGCGATTGTCCCGACACCTAATCCCATGAGAATCACCTGGGCGAGACTCGTGCGCGGGTCGGCCCGGCGATGGAGGCCCGGGATGAGACCAGCGACCGCGATGTACAGAAAACCAGCCGCCGCCAGCGCCAAAGCATACGGAAGCGCGCCGATCGCCCGCTGCAGGCCAAAGTACGCCGCGACGCCGCCAATGATGGATGTCAGACCGGTGGCCATGTTCATGACCAGGGCCTTGCCGCGCGACATCCCCGAGTGGACCAGGATCGCGAAGTCGCCAACCCGGTGGGGAATCTCATGCGCGGCGACGGCGAAGGTCGTCACCAGGCCGAGCGGAAAGCTCGTCAGGAAGGCGGCAGCGATCAGCACACCATCCAAAGCGTTGTGAATGCTGTCGCCGATGATGACCAGCACGCCGGACGCCGCGGCGCGGCCGGAGTCGCCGTCGCGCCCATGCGCATCGCCGTGATCATGTCCGTGTGCGTGCCCACGGTCATGCCCATGCGCATGGTCGTGATCATGTCCGTGTGCATGCCCATGGTCATGCCCGTGCGCCTGGTCTTGACTGTCGCTGTGCGCATGCCCGTTGCCATTGGCATGCGTATGCCACCACAACACGAGCTTCTCGATGACAAAGAACACACCGAGACCCACCAGCATCGCGGCCCCGATCGAGTGCGCGCCGTCAGGCCCAACACCCTCCATCGCCTCCGGTAGCAAGGCTAGCAGCGCCGCACCCAGCAACGCCCCTGTTGCGTAGCTTACGAAGTGAGGCAGGAGGCGCCGGCCCGCTGCCTCCGGCACCAAAAGAAACAAACCCGCGAATGCCGCGCTGGCAATGCCGCCGACCGCGGTAAAGAGAATGATCCAGACGAGCAGGGGCAAGGGCTCTGCGCTTCTCTTCGAAGGTAGTGCACTAGCATATCACGAGCGTCAAGCGGGACCCCGCGCCAGCGCCGGCGCCCGCGTCACTCCATCCAGACCAACGCCGCCATACGACCGCACTGGCCATCGCGCCGGAACGAGAAAAACCGCTCCGCGTCTGCATAGGTGCACCAACCACCACCAAAGACATCCTGGACGCCGAGCGCAGAGAGCCGACGCCTCGCCAGCGCGTAAAGATCGCACTGCCAGCGCCCACGTACGTTGGTTTCGAACGCGGACGCCGCATTCGGATCGCGTAACACGAACGCCGAGCGCACGTCGTCGCCGACTTCGAAATGGCCCTGACCAATCGTCGGCCCGAGCCACGCGATCAACTGCCGGGGTGGGACGGCGAGCTTACGCACGGTTTCTTCGAGAACCCCGCCAGCGAGCCCACGCCATCCCGCATGCGCCGCGCCAATCGCCGAGCCATCGCGCGCCGCAAATAACACCGGCATGCAGTCCGCGACCTGGATGACGCACACGCGACCCGGCAGTCGCGTGACCGCAGCGTCCGCGCGCATAGGCACGGATGTCAGCGCCACCGCGGATTCAGCGCGCGGAGGTTCAGCTCTCGGCGACACCGAAGATCCTCCGCTCGGGCCTTCGCGCCCCGACGCGACCGCGCCCGGCTGCGGCACACCCGGCTGCCGCACATCCAGATCCTCCACCTCAATCCCATGCACCTGCTGCAACCAAACCGGCTCAGCGGGTAACCCCAACCGCTCCCTCACCCGACGACGATTCTCCCGAACCGAATCATCTACATCGCCAACATGCGCGCCAAGATTGAGCGAGTCGTAAGGTGCGAGGCTCACGCCGCCCGTGCGAAGCGTAAACGCCGACCGCACGCGCGCAGGCGCCGGCCAGTCCGGCACGATGATCTCCCACTCACTCCTCACTGGCGTCAGCCTCCAGCACGGCCACGAGGTGCGCCATATCAGCCGGCAGCGGCGCCTCCAACTCAACTTCCTCCCCGGTCACGGGATGCGCGAGTTTCAAACGCGCCGCATGCAGCGCCTGACGTTTGAAGCCTTCCAGCTCAGCGAGGAGCGCCGGGCTGGCTCCCGCCGGAAACCGACGCCGACCGCCGTAGACCGGATCACCAACAACGGGATAGCCGATATGCGCAAGATGCACACGAATCTGGTGCGTGCGTCCGCTCTCGAGCTGCACATGCAGGAGCGTGTGCGCACGAAATCGTTTCATCAACCGATAGTGGGTGACGGAAGGACGCCCGTCACTCCGCACAGCCATCTTGATGCGTTGGCTGCGGTGGCGTCCGATGGGCTCGTCGATAGTGCCGCCTCCCGTCAGTACACCACTACATAACGCAATGTAATGCCGCTCGATCTCACGCTCAGCCAGCGCCGCGACAAGCGTGGTATGAACTTCTGGAGTCCGCGCCACGACCAGCAAGCCACTGGTGTCCTTATCGAGTCGATGCACGAGCCCCGCCCGCGGCACGACGGCGAGCTTCGGATCGAGCGCCAGCAGAGCATTCTGTAACGTGTGATGCGCATTGCCGGCACCGGGGTGCACGACCATGCCGGGGGGCTTGTTGATGACAAAGAGGGAACGGTCTTTGAAGACAATCTCCAGAGGCATGACCTCGGGGGCCACCTCAGCATCGACCTCCAGCCGGGCTTCGATCTGGACCCGCTCCCCACCCACAACCTTGTCTTTGGCCCGTGGGCGGCGACCGTCCACCTGGATCGCGCCAGCCTCGATCCAGCTCTGTAGCCGGGCGCGGGAATACTGCGGGAGCGCGCGCGCCAGGGCCTGGTCGAGCCGCAACCCCTGGAGTTCGTCAGGCAAAGCCAGAGAATGAGTACGGAACTCCACGGCCGGTGCGCCGGTCGGAAGTGCAGGCTGGGGATTCGCTATACTCCCCCGAATTACACGGCGCATTGCCAAAGATAAAGGCCCTTCTTAATGTCCCTGATCGGTCCGGTGCGCGTCACCGTAGTCGCGTTGTGTATCGCTTTGCTCGCCCTCACGGGCTGCGCGCACAAGAACCGCCAGCTGCAGCAGTCGAGCCCTGAGGTTCTCTACAAGAAGGCCAAAAAGGCCCTCGACTCGTACGACTACAACTCGTCGATCAAGACGTATGAGCAGCTCACGGCGCGGTTCCCATTCACGGACCAGGCGCGCCAGGCGCGACTCGATCTGATCTACGCATATTACCGCGCCGGCGAAGGTGAGTCCGCGACTGACGCGGCCGACACCTTCATTCGTGAGAATCCGACCCACCCCCGCGTCGACTACGCGTGGTACATCAAGGGTCTCGTCGACTTCGAACGCACACCGAACGCGCTCGAGAAGCTGTTCCGTGTGGACCTGACGCAGCGGCCACCGAGCACAGCTCGCAAGTCCTTCGCCGCGTTCCGAACCGTAGTCGAGCAGTACCCGAAGAGCGAGTACGCCCACGACGCGTTACAGCGGATGATCTACCTGCGAAATCGGCTCGCGAATTACGAGGTCCACGTTGCGCGCTATTACATGAAGCGCGGCGCTTACGTGGCCGCCGTCCAGCGGGCGAAAGGATGCGTCGAGCAGTACGACGGGGCTCCCGCGGTTCACGACGCGGTGGCGATCATGGTGGAAGGCTACGACCGTCTAAACCTCCAGCCGCTCGCGGACAAGGCCAAAGAGGTCTACCACTACAACTACAACGGCGAGGTGCGCGAGGCGACCGCCGAGATCAAAAAGCACTGGTGGCAGGTCTGGTAACCGTTTACCGCCGATATCCGTTCGTAATCGGATAGCGCCAGTCGCGCCCAAACGCGCGACGGCTCACGCGCACTCCCGGCGGCGCCTGGCGCCGCTTGTACTCGTTGCGCTTAACGAGATCCAGCACACGGCCCACGGTCGTACGATCGAAGCCACGCGCCTCGAGCTCATCCACCGACAGATCCTCCTCGATGAAGGCCTCGAGGATCGCATCCAGCACGTCATAAGGCGGCAGCGAGTCAGAATCCTTCTGCTCGTGTCTTAGCTCGGCCGAGGGCGGACGGTCGATCACACGCTGCGGGATCACACGACCGAGCGAATTCCGGTAGCCGGCGAGACGGTAAACCAGCAACTTGCTGCAGTCCTTGATAGGGGCAAAGCCGCCGGCCATGTCGCCGTACAGGGTGGCGTAGCCCACCGCCATCTCGCTCTTGTTGCCGGTGGTCAGCAGCATCTTCCCGGTCTTGTTGGAGATCCCCATGAGCAGCAGCATCCGGCAGCGGGACTGGATGTTCTCCTCGCTCGTATCGGGCGGTCGTCCGGCGAACTCGTTTTTCAGTGTCGCCAGCGTCGCCTCGAACATGCTCTCGATGGACAGAGTGCTGTATTTCACGCCCAGGATGCGGGCCTGCTCCTCCGCATCCTTCAAACTCATCTCGGACGTATAGCGCGAAGGCATCATAACAGCGTGCACACGGTCGGCGCCGAGGGCGTCCACGGCGATCGCAAGCGTCAACGCGGAATCAACACCTCCCGACAAACCCATCACGACGCCGGGGAAACCGTGTTTGTTGACGTAGTCGCGCACGCCGAGCACCAGCGCCCCGTAAACACTCGCCTCGTCACTCAGCTCCGGTGCAATCGGCGCCGGCTTCGGCACGACCTTGCCACGACCCTGCCGCACGAATTCGACGGGGTAGATACCTTCCTCGTAAGCGGGCGCGCGCATGACGACGCGGCCGTCGGCATCCATGACGAAAGAGTTGCCTTCGAAAACCAACTCGTCCTGGCCGCCCATCATATTCACGTAGGCGAGCGGCAAACCGACGTCACGTGCCCGGATCCGCGCGATGTCCTCGCGCTCACGCTGCTTGTGCAGTTCGTATGGCGAGGCATTGATCACCACGAGAAGCTCGGCACCGTCGGAGCGGGCGAGCTGGGTCGACTCCGGCTCCCAGATGTCCTCGCAGACGAGCATGCCGATCCTGAAGCCCTGGCGGTCCACTACGGTGGGTTGCGCTCCGGGTTGGAAATAGCGCTTCTCGTCGAACACCTTGTAGTTGGGGAGTTCGGCCTTGCGGTGGATGGCGGCAATGACTCCCCCCGAAATGAGGGCAGCCGAGTTGTAGATCCCCGCGCGGGTGTACTCGGGAAAGCCGACCACGACGCTCGAGTCCTGCACTTCCTGGCGCACGCGCTCCAGCCCCATCTCGATCTGGCGCCGGAAACCGCGATGGAACAGCAGATCTTCGGGCGGATAACCCGACAGGGTGAGTTCCGGGAAAAGAACCAGGTCCGCCCCGAACTCCGTGCGCGCCCGACGCGTCGTGGTGATCACCCGCGTCGCGTTACCGTGCACGTCGCCAACCAGCAGATTCAGCTGTGCGAGTGCGATTTTGAAGGAGTCGCTCATGAGTCCGCCTGGAGGAGCCCCGCCCGCGAATGCCCGCCGCGGGGAATCCGCTACGCTTCAGCGCCGCGAGAGCCCCGCCTGCGGATGTATTGTTCCACGACTCAGCGGCGTTTGCCGCGCGCTGGAGGGGGAGACGCCTTGGCCTTGCCTTTGGCTTTAGCGAATGCCTTCGCTTTGGGGCCGGCCTTGGACTTGCCCTTGGCCGGCGTCTTGACGGCGACCTTCCCGGGAGTCTTGGCCACCTTCTTAGCGGGAGCCTTGCCTTTGAGCGCTGCCTTGTGACCTGAGCTGACCACCTTTTTGGCCGCCGTGGCCGGCGCTGCTTTCGCCTTGCCCTTGCCTTTGGCCGGGGTCGCCTTCGACGCAGCTGCCTTCGACGGCTTCTCCAACGCCACAGGCATCCCCATCGAGCTCACCAGCCGCGGAGCCTTAGCAGCCGCACGCGCTCGTCGCTTCTTCAAAAGCTCATTCATCGCACTACCGAGCTCAGCCGGCGATTTCACCGTCTTCACTCCCGCGCGCTCGAACGCCTCATATTTGTCAGCCGCAGTGCCCTTACCGCCCGCGACAATCGCGCCAGCGTGGCCCATACGCTTTCCTGGTGGTGCGGTCACTCCCGCGATATAAGCGACAACAGGCTTCGTGACGAACTTGTGGATGAAATCCGCAGCGGCTTCCTCATCGCTGCCGCCGATCTCACCTACGAGGATGATGCCCTCGGTACGCGGATCGCGCTCGAACAGCTCCAGCACGTCAATAAAATTCATGCCGCGCACGGGATCGCCACCGATGCCGACGCACGTGCTCTGTCCGAGGCCGATGTTGGTCGTCTGGAAAACGGCTTCGTACGTAAGTGTGCCGGAACGCGACACGATACCGACAGCGCCCTTCTTGTGAATGAAGCCCGGCATGATGCCGATCTTGCATTCTTCGGGGGTAATGACGCCGGGACAGTTCGGCCCGACCAGTCGGGTCGCCGAACCCGCGAGCACCGACTTCACGCGAACCATGTCGTTCACGGGCACACCTTCCGTGATGCACACCACGAGCTCGACGCCCGCGTCCGCTGCTTCGAGAATAGAGTCCGCAGCGCCCGCGGCGGGCACGTAAATCATGCTTGCAGTCGCACCGGTTTCCCGAACGGCGTCCTGCACGGTGTCGAATACGGGCAGACCCAGGTGCGTCTGGCCGCCACGTCCGGGCGTAACGCCCCCGACGAGCTTCGTGCCGTAAGCGAGCGCCTGTTCAGAGTGAAAAGTGCCTTGCTTGCCAGTAAAGCCCTGGCAAATGACGCGGGTGTTCTTGTTGACCAGAATACTCATTCTTTACCTCGTTGAGAGCTGCAGCGGCCTGTGGCGCTGCTTTAGCCCTTGGCCAGCGCGACAACCTTGCGCGCGGCGTCTGTCAGATCGGAGGCCGGGGTGATGGCGAGGCCGCTTTGTGCAAGCATTTCGCGCGCCTTGTCCGCGTTCGTACCCTCGAGGCGTACGACTACAGGGACCTTCA
>DATMQL010000291.1:0-2845 GCA_035566815.1 Steroidobacteraceae bacterium
GGCACATCCCGACGAGCTACACGCAGCTCCTGCGCGCGGATGCGCTGAAGGGGGCGCGCATCGGGGTCATGACGAACATGTTCGGAACCGCGGAGCGCCACCAGCAGGTCAACCAGGTGATGGAGGGCGTGATCGCCAGGATGGCGGGGCTCGGCGCCACCATCGTCCGCTTCGATCTTCCGGAATATGACGCGCTCGCCCCGACGGTAAGCACGTCGCTATTCGAGGCCCATACCGTGATGGACCGTTATTTCGCGGCGCTCGGCCCCAACGCACCCATCAAGAGCTTTGCCGAGCTGGTGGCCGCCAAGACCTCCGCGGTGCAGAAGACGCTTGAGGCCGAGTTCGCCGTCGTCGACGGTATGAACAGCCAGGAATACAAGGACCGGATGCTGAACCGCGACAAGCTGCGGCTCGCGGTCGCCAAGACGATGGCCGACCTCAATCTCGATGCAATCCTCTACCCGCTTCAGAAGATCCTCGTGGCACCGGTGACGGCCGAGGAGCAATTCGAGCGCAACGGCACCCTATCCAACGGTACCGGCTTTCCGGCGGTCACCTTTCCGGGCGGGTTCTCCGCTCCGACCGCATCCGCGCCGCTTGGCGTACCGGTCGGCGCCGAGCTCCTGGGCCTCGACTACACCGAGGCCAAGCTGCTGAGCTACGCCTACGCGTTCGAGCAGGCGCAGGCTGTTCGCAAGCTGCCGAAAAGCACGCCTGCGCTTGCGAACGAGCCATAGCGGCCAGCGCGAGGCGGCATTCCAGGTACGCCCGGGAGAGCTCACTGGCCGGCGAATATAGCCTTAGGGATCATCCCGTGGATGCCTTTGGTGCCATCCACCACCTGCGTAACGTGGTAATCAACGTCGATGCTGGCGATCATGTAGGCTTCCTCGCGCGTGAGCTTGGGGAAGCGGCTGGTCAGGAAGTTGATCGTTTCGCGTACCGCGATCTTCATCGCTTCTTCCAGGTTGGGATGAAGTCCCATCACGATCCAGTGAGTAGGGGTTTCGGCGCGTGGCCAGGTCAGCTTCATGTCCCTGCGGACCACAAACTGGAATCTCCCGCGCAGACCCGTCTCGATGGCGCTGAGATCGACCTCGCCTTGGCCTTGGGCCGCATGCCCATCCCCGACTGAGAACAAGGCGCCCGCCGTCTGCACCGGCATGTACAAAGTGGTGCCCGCCACAAGGTCCTTGTTGTCGATGTTGCCGGTGTGGATGCCGGGCGGACTGCTGCTGATGCGGCCCATCGACGGATCCGGCGCGACCCCCATGGTGCCGAAGAAGGGGTGATCGAGCGGCACGACAACGCCCCTCGTCACCTCTGCGGTCTTCGCGACCCGGTTGATCTGGATGACGCGTTGCCAGAATGCCGGGAATTCATCGGGCAGCGCCCCGGTGTACGGCCGCTGGCGATTGTATCCATAGGGCACGGCCAGATCGACGTCGAGGATGCGCAGCTCGAGCACATCGCCCGGCATCGCGCCCCTGATCTCGATCGGTCCGGTCAGGACGTGGAAGGCGGGACCACGGTCCTTCACGTCGCGAAAGATGTCGCGCACGTATTGCGGCACGGCGCTCGGTGGCACCGTACCATTTTGATCGATGACAGCGGGGTCCAACGCGGCGGCGGTTTCGATCGTGACGATGTCGCCGGAATCGATGGTCAGCACCGGCTTCAGGCTGGAGAGAAAGTAGCCGATGTGCACCGTCTGCGGGCTCGGCGTGAGTGTGTACTCGGCAGCGCGCAGTGCCGTACTTCCGATCGATACGATGAGCAGCAGCGCGTAAGAGATGGTGCGCTGCGTACGGAAATTGCAGGGACCTAAGCGCGAGGGGGCGGCGAACATCGGTGTGTCTCCAACGGCTCATGACCGGCAGCCGACCATAAGGACATTGGAATCGGGATGCCAGCTGGGGCCCGGAGCGAAGGGGCGGCCCCGCGCACCAAGTCCCTGATGCTCTGAAGGAAAAGGCGGGGGCGCCGGAGCCGCGCGCGCGCGAAAACGTTCCCGGCGTGGCCAACAGCCCACCCGCAGGGCCCCACGGTGACTCCTCTTCGCGGCCCCAAACGTCGTAGCTGCATCAGACACGAGACATGGGAGCCAAGTGCCATGACAATCGCAGGCAAGACAGTTCTGGTGACCGGGGCCAATCGCGGTATCGGGCAGGCGCTGGTCGAGGAAGCGTTGGGGCGAGGCGCGAAGCGGGTCTATGCCGGCACGCGCCAGCCCTTCACCCACCCGGATGGGCGCGTCACGCCCCTGACCCTGGACGTGCCCGACGCTGCGCAGATCGCGGCCGCGGTCGAGAGCGTCGAATCTCTCGATATCCTCGTCAACAACGCCGGCCTGGCGCTCTACGACGACCTGAGCGATCGTGCCGTGCTCGAACGGCACCTGGCCGTCAATTTCTTCGGTACATACGGCGTGACGCAGGCCTTCCTGCCGTTGCTCACGCGTTCGCGGGGCGCCATCGTCAACGTCCTGTCGGTGACGGCCTTCGCGGCCCTGCCGCTCATTCCGGCCTACTCGATCTCGAAAGCGGCCGCGTTCTCCTTGACGCAATCGCTGCGCGCTCTCTTGGCCGGACGGGGCGTGGGAGTCCACGCCGTGATGACGGGCCCGGTGGACACCGACATGTCCCGCGGCCTCGACATCCCGAAGGCCTCGCCGCAGTCCGTTGCACGCGCGATCTTCGACGGGGTGGACAAAGGGGACGAGGACATCTTCCCGGATCCCATGTCGGAGTCCATGGCGGAGAGTTGGCGCAACGGGGCCGCCAAGGCGCTCGAGCGCCAGAGCGCGGCGCTCGCGGCGGCACGGCCCGTCCAGTCGGCGGCT
>DATMQL010000292.1:0-4058 GCA_035566815.1 Steroidobacteraceae bacterium
TTATGCAGAGCGGAATCCTGCTGCTCGACAAGCCCTTAGGGCTGTCGTCGAATGCGGCGTTGCAACGGGTGCGCCGGACTCTCGGTGTCGAGAAGGCGGGCCACGTGGGGAGCCTCGATCCTCTGGCGACCGGGATGTTGCCCATCTGCCTGGGTGAGGCGACGAAAATCGCCGGTGACGTTCTCTCGGGACGCAAGTGCTACCGCTTCACGATCGGACTCGGTGCCCGCACGGCGACGGGTGATACCGAGGGCGCGGTTGTCGAAACTGCCGCAATACCGACACTTGAGCCCGCCACGATCGAGGCGGTTCGCCAGCGGTTCCTGGGGCAGCAGACCCAGGTCCCCCCGATGTACTCCGCTTTGAAGCGCGACGGTCAGCCGCTCTACAAACTGGCTCGCGCAGGTATCGAAGTCGAGCGCGCCGCGCGGGAGATCGTGCTGTTTGACTTGCAGGTGCAGGGATTTACGGCCGACCGCATAGAGTTGGAGACCGTGTGCTCGAAAGGGACCTATATCCGTGTGCTCGCCGAGGACCTCGCCAAAGCGCTTGGCACGTGCGGACACGTCACATTGCTTCGGCGCCTGCATGTCGAGCCGTTCGAAGCCCAGCCGATGGAAACATTGGAGTCGGTGGCCCAGGCCCGGGAGCAGGGCAGGTGGCCGCGCGTGTTGCCTGCCGATTGGCCGCTGGGTCATTTACCGAAGGTGATGCTAGCGGCGGCCGAAGTGACCCGTCTCATGCACGGCCAGTCTGTTTCGATCGCGGGGAATGCCACAAACGCGGGCGTCGGTGCCGCGGATCGCGTGCGGCTCTACGACGACGCTGGCCAATTCCTGGGAATAGGCGCGTCAGACGGTCACGGGACCGTGCGGCCCCGGCGACTGTTCACTGGACTACAGGGTCCACCAATCGCAGGGCCGCTCCAACGTTGAATTGACCCGTCTGGCGCAACTCATCGCCGGAAAAGGATTGCCCCAGCGACGCGCATTCTCCTGGGCTAAGCGGGATTCGCGAGCCCGAGGTGAGGCACGTCGTCCTCGCAGCCCCGGTATCCGCATGCTTCTGTGGTGCCGAAGCACACCCGGCGAGCACTGCCAGTAGACAGGCGCCAGTCAGCAGAGACTTGAACATACCCTTCACTCCTGCGATTCACCGCGGCCCTGCCGCGGGAGCTGTCGATTCTCACCCGACCATTATACCCCCGTCCGTCCCTCACTCGGGCCGCGCATACGCCGAACACTGGCTTGGCTGCACGGGCAATCGCGGACCGGTTTCCGTCAGGCACGAGGAACGTTGCGCGGCGTCCTTGCTGGCCGCGTCTGCTTTCTGCTGCGCAGTGGCTCTCACCGAGGCCGCGTGGGCTTCATTCGCGCTCGCCTGTGCATCCGCGGAGGCCGCGATGGTGCATGGGGCCAGCTGTACCGCCAGGCAAGCGCCGGTGAGAGCCGTATTCACGGTCTTGTTGCGCTGGGGATAGGGGCCACTGACGCATGCGGTCAGCAACGCCAGCAGGCCAACGGCCCAGACGAGCGGTTTGGTCATCGTTCCTTCCTTGAAGTGCCCACCATGGCACCGGCCTCACTTTACCGTGGCAATCGGGGCTCGGGGGCGTAACCCGGTCGCGATGGCGGTTCCCAAGCAAAACTACGTTGCAAACTTGTGGCAAGGGCCGCTGGACGGGTACAATTGGCGGCTTCCAAAAAGGGTTTGATACATAAGCAGGATCATCTGGCAATGGCTTTAACCAGCGAGAAAAAGGGCGGCATCCTCGCGCAATACCGCCGCGGGCCGGCCGACACCGGTTCTCCCGAAGTACAAGTAGCGCTTCTCTCCGAGCGGATTAATGGGCTCGGCGGGCATTTCGCAGCACATAAGAGCGATCATTCGTCGCGTCGTGGGCTGGTGAAGCTCGTGAACCAACGGCGCAAGCTCCTCGACTACTTGAAATCCACGTCACCGCAGAAGTACCAGGAGCTTGTCGAGCGCCTGGGACTCCGCCGCTAAAAACCAAGGGCCGCCGTCACGTACGTGCGGCCCTTGTGCTTTTACCCCCCGTTTTCCACCTCGAGGAATGTAGCTTGAGCGTCGTCAGCAAGTCTTTTCCATACGGTTCCAACACGGTCACCATCCAGACGGGCGAAATGGCCCGCCAGGCCGGTGGTGCCGTACGCGTCTCCATGGGCGATACCGTGGTACTCGTTACCGCGGTCGCGAAATCGACCGCCACTCCGGGACGGGATTTCTTCCCGCTCACCGTGAATTACGTCGAGAAGCACTATGCCGCGGGTCGTATCCCCGGCGGGTTCTTCAAGCGTGAAGGCCGGCCCACGGAGAAGGAGACGCTGACCTCGCGTCTCATCGACCGGCCGATCCGCCCCTTATTTCCGGATGGCTTCTACAACGACGTGCAGGTGGTCGCCACCGTACTGTCCGTCGATCCCGAGATCGATCCGGACGTTCCGTCGCTGTTAGGCGCGTCCGCCGCGCTCGCGATCTCGGGTGTCCCGTTCAATGGTCCCGTGGGCGCTGCCCGCGTGGGTTGGAAGGACGGCAAGTACCTGTTGAATCCGACCAACAAGGACCTTGCGACGTCCCAGTTGCACCTGGTCGTTGCCGGCACCGCGCAGGCGGTGTTAATGGTCGAGTCCGAGGCCGCCGGTCTTTCGGAAGAGGTTATGTTGGGCTCGGTGGTGTTCGGCCACGAGCAGATGCAGGTGGCCATCAACGCCATCAACGAGATCGTGAAGCAGGCCGGTAAGCCGCGCTGGGACTGGAAGGCGAGCCCGGACGATCCGGAGCTGGTCAGCGCCGTGGCCCTGCACGCTCAAGCCGCCCTGGCCCAGGCGTACACCATCACGGAGAAGCTGGAACGGCAGACTCGCGTCGGCGAGATCAAGCAGCAGACCACTGCGACCCTCACCGGGGGCGATAGCCCGAAGTGGAAGTCCGAGCAGGTCGATTCCGTGCTGTTCAAGCTCGAAAGCAACATCGTGCGCCAGCGCGTGTTGAATGGTGAGCCGCGCATCGACGGCCGTGACGCGAAGACCGTTCGCCCGATCACGGTGAAAGTCGGTGTGTTGCCCCGTACGCACGGTTCGGCTCTGTTTACCCGTGGCGAGACTCAGGCGCTGGTGATCACCACTCTCGGCACGGGCCGCGATGCCCAGATCATCGACGGTCTCGAAGGCGAGCGCCGCGAGCCGTTCATGTTGCATTACAACTTCCCGCCGTTCTCGGTCAACGAGACCGGCATGATGGGCTCCCCGAAGCGCCGCGAAATCGGTCACGGCAACCTGGCCCGTCGCGGTGTTCAGGCCTCCATGCCCGATATGGCGGCGTTCCCGTACGTCATCCGCGTGGTGTCGGAAATCCTCGAGTCCAACGGCTCGAGCTCCATGGCCAGCGTGTGCGGTACTTCCCTGTCCCTGATGGATGCGGGTGTGCCGGTGAAAGCGCCGGTGGCCGGTGTGGCCATGGGCCTGGTGTTGGAAGGCAGCCGTTTCAAGGTTCTGACCGACATCCTCGGTGATGAAGATCACCTTGGCGACATGGATTTCAAGGTTGCCGGTACGAAGGATGGCGTGACGGCGCTGCAGATGGACATCAAGGTCGAGGGTGTGACGCCCGAGATCATGAAGGTCGCACTGGAACAAGCGCGTGAAGGCCGTCTCCACATTCTTGGCGAGATGAACAAGGTCATCAGCCAGCCGCGCGAGAAGATGTCTGATTGGGCGCCTTCCATCATCACCCTGAAGATCGATCCGGAGAAGATCCGCGACGTGATCGGCAAGGGTGGAGCGGTGATCCGCCAGATCACCGAGGAAACCGGCACCACCATCGACATCGAGAACGATGGCACGGTAAAGATCGCCTCCGTCAGCGGTGCCGCCGGCCGCGAAGCGCAGCGTCGTATCGAGCTCATTACCGCCGACGTCGAAGTCGGTCGTATCTACGAAGGCAAAGTGGTCCGACTGATGGACTTCGGTGCGTTCGTGACCATTCTTCCTGGCCGTGACGGCCTGGTGCACATCTCGCAGATTTCCAATGAGCGCGTC
>DATMQL010000293.1:0-4167 GCA_035566815.1 Steroidobacteraceae bacterium
CCTTGGCACGGCCGGAGACCATGTCCAGTATGCTGGCATTCTTACGTAGCAGCGCCTCGCGCTCGGCCGCCGTGTCGCCCTCCCCCATCAACTGGATAAACACCTTGCGCGGGTTGTATTCCATCGGCAGTGGCGTGTTGGGGCTGGCGTAGGAAGTCGTGGAGGCGTAGTAACACCCCGCCCCGCCGCATGCGGCCACCTGGATGGTGGTTTCCGAGGCGACCTCCAGCGAGGGCAGCGCGGTGGTCTGCCCCATTTTCTGGGCGATGACCTGGTCGAGCGTGATGGCCATGCTGGCGCCCTTGGCTGCGGTGTCAGGACGCACGCAGGACAGCCACGTGGCCGGGTTGAGCGTGTGCACAGAACCGCCCGCTGCCTTGTTCTCGAGATTCTCGAACGTCGTGACGTATTTCTTGAGCGGCTCCAACGGCGCAACAGTGTGGCCGAGCTTGAAGTCCGCGCCGCTGCCGCTGGAAGTCCAGGCGTCGACTTCTTTGCCAAACGGCGTGTTGTTCATGATCGCGCCGTGCGGAAGGTAGAAAAATCCGGCGCGGGTTTTGGGTGCCGCCGCGGTTTGCGCCAGCGCCGTCCCTGCGGGCACCATGGCGTCCAAGAAAGGCAGAGCCAATGCAACGCCGCTGCCGCGCAGGAACGTGCGTCGGGACAGATACTTCTTCGTCAGGAACACGGCCATGGCCTATCTCTCCTGTAGCGGCTTCGTTGTGTTCGGGCCGCTAATATCTGTGGACGCCACCTTGGTCGCAGGCGTCTTACCGCCTTTCGGGGGCGCTTCAGGTCCTTGGCGACGGAAGGCGTCGCTATTGACGACTCCGCTGATGAGATCCGCGAACTTGTAGTGGTTCGCCGCCGCGGAGCGCACGATCTGCCGGACCTCGGGCATGTCGTAGTATTCGAGCTCGCGATTGAGCGCGTACATCATCAAACGCTTGGTCACTGTCGTCGGGAACTGGTCCGGACGCTGATTCAGATAGCGACGCAAGTCCGGCGGGCCGTGCAGTACCTGCCCGGTTGTCAGCGTCGTAGTGGTATCGATCGGCTGCTTCGCGAGGGCGTCCTCATCGCGCCAGCGTCCTGTGTTCTCGAAGTTCTCCAACGCCAGGCCCAACGGGTCGATCTCGCCATGACAGGCCATGCAGGTTTTGTTCGCGCGATGGGCCTCCAGCCGGGCACGCACGGTTTTTGGCGCGTCGCCCAGGTGGACCGAGAGATCGGTGTTCACGCCAGGCGGTGGCGGCGTGGGTGGGGTCCCCATGATGCGGTCGAGCACGTAAGCACCGCGCAGCACGGGCGAAGTACGGTCGCCATATGAGGTTCGCAGCTGCACAGCTCCCTTACCCAACAGCCCCCAGCGATTCTCGTTCGTGAGTGTCACCCGCCGGAATTGTGGGCCGAATACTCCGGGGATGTCGTACTGCTTGGCGAGCGGTTGGTTGACGTAGGTCCAATCCGCGTTGATCAGATCGAGCACGCTACGATTCTCGAGCAGCACGCTCGCCAGGAAGAGCCGGGCCTCGGTCTCGAAATTCGTCCGCATGTCCGCAGTAAATGTCTTGTCGTCGGGCTCGACCTGTTGCAGCGTGCCCAGGTTCAGCCACGAAAACGCGAAGTTGTCGACCAACGCGTGGGCACGCCGATCCTTGAGCATGCGCTCGACCTGCGCCTGCACGACCGCGGGATCGGAGAGTCGCTTGTTGGAGGCCAGGTTGATCAGCTGCTCATCAGGACCCTCGCTCCAGAGGAAGAAGGACAGGCGCGAGGCCAACTCCAGATCACTCAGTTGACGGGATTGATTGGGCGTTGGCGACGCCGAGATGGCCCGATAGAGAAAGTCGGGGCTCGACAAAACCGCCGTAACCAACTCCGTCACACCGGAATCGAAACCACCCGCTTCCCCGCGACCGGTCTCGTAAAACTTCATCAGCAGCTTCACGTCGGCATCGGTGACGGGACGGCGGAACGCCTGGGTTGCGAGGTGCCGCGTAATCGCTTCCGCACAGGGCCGCTCCTCGGTCTCATTCTTGGGCTGGCAGATGAAAATCTTGGCGCGACTGGCACTCAGGGACAGCCCTTGGGGCGAATAAGGGCCCACGACCTGAAGGCCGTCCCGGATGATCGGCATGCCCGAGGCCTTGCCACTGCCAATGGCAGTCGCGTCGTTGCTCAACGCCCAGGACCGTTCGATGAAGGTGGCGGTCACGGTGTGTGCGCCGGCCTTGATCTGCGCCGGTATGCCCGACACTTTGGCAGTGAGGGCCGTGCGGCCGTTGGGGCCGTCGCGGTCGGCAATGGACAGGTCTTCGGGTCCGCCGAGCTCCCTGCGAGCCACTTCCGCGCCGTCAACGAGGACTACGAGCGTCGCGGTGGTCTCCATGCCGCGCGGATACAGGCCGGCGTCGAAGCTGTCCGCATCCAGGAAGTTGAACCGATATTCGCCATCGGCAGGAAAGACGTGTGTAAAGCTCACGCCTCCGCGGGTGCCCAGCGGGTACCCATCTTTATGGCTGAGCTGAGTGGGGGAGCCTGGCCCGGCTTGGCCGCCGCCACCGCCGCCGCCACCATAAAACACGGTAGACATTTTCGGGATCGGCTCGCCCACGGCACGCTGAGCGATGTGGCGCGCGGCGGATAGATACTGTTCCATGAAGGACGGTGAAATCCCGAGGGCACCGGAGATATTGCTGAAGCCCTCGACCTCGATTTCGGTGGGCAGAACCTGCTTGGGATCGACCTGCACCCCGACGAGGTCTCTCACTGTGGCGGCGAACTCGGTGCGGTTGAGACGCTGAATTGGGACGTGGCCGACGCGCTCGGCTTTGGCGGCAGCTCGGTCTTTAGCGGCTGCGTCGAGGGACGTCTCGAGGTAGTGAATAACGGCATCGACTTCGGCCTGGTCCGGCTGCTTTTCGCCCGCCGGGGGCATGAGGCGGCCTCGAAGCTTGACGATGGCCTTTTCCCAAACCTCCGGATCCTGGTCGGTATGGGCCAGATCCAGGGAGTCCATGGCCAGGCTTCCGGCCCAGTCCGTGGTGTTGTGGCATTTTTCGCAGACGTTCGTGGCCAGATTGTCGAGCGCCTTGTCAGCAGCCGGACTCACCGCCTCCTGGCCCTGCGCGACCCCAGCCGCGAGGCCGAGCCAAGCCATGCAAGCACCGGCTAGCACCGGTGCATATTTGGACAATAGTCCGCTCTCGCGCATTCCCCCTCCTCAGTCCTGGTCCTCGACTCCCTATTTTGCGGCCGCTCGGGGCGACTAACCAATGGATTGAGAGAGGGCGTCCATTCTGCCGCCGGGACCCTGGACGTTACGGCTGACGGGTCAACCGCTAGGGCGCTGTGCAGCCGGCATTGACCTCAGGTCGTCTCGTCTTCGCGGTGCTTGATGACGACCTTTCCCGGAAAGGGGGCGGTCTCATATCCGCCACGGAAGAGAATGGATTTACGAGGGCCGGCCAAATCCGCCGGCACGGTCGTCTCGAGGTCCACTGTCTTACGCTGGCGCACGATCCGGAGAGTGATCTTCTCACCGGGCTGATACGAGCCCAGGATGCGTGTGGCATGGGACCCGCTCGTCGGCTGGCGACCGTCGATGGCCAGGATCACGTCGCCATCTTCTAACTTCAAGGCTCCATCCGGCGGTGAGCGTACGACCAGCACGCCCTTTTCAGTTCCGAAGTACGTCCCCAGCTTGGGTGTCAGAGTCGCAAGCTCCATGTTGGCCAGCGGGCCCTGCACCATGAAGAAGGGATTCAAAGGTGGCATCGCTGGCAAATCGGGGAAACCGCCATCGAACGCCATGAAGCCCGGGCCAGGGCGCGCCGTCACAGTGAAGTCGCGCGGCTTGCCGTCGCGCAGCACACGCACGTTCAGCTTGCTGTCCGGTTTCACGTCACGAATGATTTTGACGACCTGACGCGAGGAATCCTCGCCCGTCACCGCGGTGTCATTCACGGCAACAATCACATCGCCAGGATGGATGCCAGCCTCGGCTGCGGGCCCACCCGGACTCACAGCGATGACCCGAACCCCATCTTTTCCGCTCGAAGGATCGAGCTGCACGCCAATAATGGCCCGGCCGAATGCGCCATCGAATGTCGAGAACTTCTGGACGAGCGGGCCGCCGAGCTGATTCGACAGCTCCGCGACCTC
>DATMQL010000294.1:0-7191 GCA_035566815.1 Steroidobacteraceae bacterium
AGGAGCTCGCGTCACAGACAGAGCAGGTGAACGCTCAAGGCGCGAAGGGCTATGGACTCGAGTTCGAGCTGGCCGCGAAAGTCACTCCCGATGACACGGTACAACTCGCCTCGAGCTTCCAGCACACCTGGATGGAAAACCTGTCCACCGTGGACTCGCGTCTGTACTCGTTGAACCCGGCCGATCCACTGGCTCACGTAGTCAACCTCAAGGGAAATGAGCTGCCGCACTCACCGGCGGTATCCTTGACCTTGAGCTATGACCACGACTTCGGCCTGCCGAATGGCGACGCTATCGTGTCGCACGTCGCCACCCACTTCGAGAGCATGAGCTGGTTGAGCTACTACAACGAGACGACGCCGATCGGCGGCATCTCCGACTGGGATCAGCAGAAGGCCTATTCGAGGACGGAACTGGCGCTGACCTACAAGGGCCAGGGTGACAAGAAGTACGAAGTGGAGGGTTACGTCCGGAATGTCGAGAACAAGGACGTCAAGACCAACGCCTCCGTCTACATGGTGCAGAACTCCGCGGGGACGAACGTTCCCTATCCGTTGGCTATCTATCAGCCTCCGCGGACTTATGGCGTCACTTTCCGCTATCGTTTCTAACTCAACGAACGCTCTTCAGCGGTGACAGAAGGGCGGCCCCCATCAAGGGGACCGCCCCCGCCACCAGAAATAACAGCGTGTAGTCGCCGCCGCTGAAAGCGAGGATCGCAGGCGCCGCGAGCGGCGCGATGACCTGTGGCAGGGTATTCGTAATGTTGAGAAGGCCAAGGTCCTTGGCCGCGTGCCGATCGCGATCCGGCAGCACTTCCGTAACCAACGCCAGATTCACTCCCTCGTAGACTCCGTGACCCATTCCGGTCAACGCGACTCCGAACAGGAATGCCGTATAGGAATTCGCCACCGCGATGAGCCAGAGCCCCAGGCCCTGCAGAGCCGAGCCCGCCATGGCGATCGACTTGCGCCGCCCGGTGCGGTCCGAGAGCCGCCCGGCGATCAAACTGAACACGACCATCATTGCCGCCTGCACCAGGGTCGAGCGGAAGATCAGCCGCGGTACCTGCGTCGGGTCGAAGCCGAGCGCATCGATCAGCAGAAAAGGCTGGTAGGCCTGCAAAAATACGGTCCCCGTCACGAACAGCACCCGACTCAGCCAGGCCCAGGAAAAGTCACGGTGCGCGAGCAGGCTGGAACGGCTCGAGGGCGTCGGTACACCGGAAACCGCCATCGCCGGGATTGGCGGCGGCCCGTCGGGCAGCACAAAAGCCAGCGCCAGCACACCCACCAGACCGATCGCGCCCGGAACGAGCAGCGCCAGGGTGAGGTTGCCCGCGAGTTGCTGGACCAGGAATGTCCCGACGATCTGACCGACGGGCATACACACCCCCAGAATGCCGACGACGGTGCCCCGGCGCGATGATGGAATCTGGTCCGGTACGATGGCGACCATGGCAGCCAGAACCGCGTTGTACGCGAGTTGGGCGAGACACCACCCTACCAACACGAGAGTGAGCGAAGCAGCGGCGCCGATGAGAGCCAGCGCGGCAAACCCGCAGAGTGCGCCACCCACGAGGTAGGGCCGGCGCCGGCCGAACCGTGAGCGGGTTCGATCGCTGAGCGCACCGAAGATCGGATTGCCGACGAGCGCCACGATCGCGCCCGCGAACAGGACCACAGAGATGGGGCGGGCCGCGTCGCCGCCGGCAAGCTGGCGCACGCGCAGCGCCAGGGTAATCATCGCGGGAGTCAGCAGCGCCAGCCAGAGAGAGGCGTAGGCGAAGGCGTAGATGGCAATGAATCGGGCTGGAGCCCGCTGTTGCGGAGGCGCTGGCATGGGCCCCTTGCCCACGACGACTGGTCGGGTACTCTAGCAGGGGCGATTATTGCTCGTGAAAGAACCGCAACCCTATCGAAACGCGCCGGGCGATCTCGCGCAGCGCGGCTGACGTGAGCACATTCCAAGTCGGGAAACGCACGGGTGTAGCGGTGATATTCGAGGTTTGTGGCGCACCGGACAGGCAGAGCCATCGGCCGAGACGGTGAGTGACGAGGTCTTCGGCCGCGAGCGCATCGCCGTCGTCAAAGTCAGTCGGCAGGCTGACGAGGACAATGAAGCTCGGCCGGTCCGGGGCAACGCTCCGCAACAGCTCATAGCGGTCGACCTCGAGCGGAAAGACGATCTTGTTATCGACGACGGACATCCGCCGGGAGGTGGTCCGGACCTGGAAGTCGAGACTGAAGTCGGTCACACGCGCGTCCGGGTCCAGCTTCTCCCGAACCTCGATCCGCACATCCACGCCGCAGCCGTCGGTATGTTGAAGAATCCTCGTGCAATCAAAAGAAGCCTGTGCAGAGACTATCCGCAGATAGTCGTAGCCCAGCCGCGCCTTGCTGGCGTTCTCGACCGGTGCGACGCCGGCATAGAGCGATTGTGACTCTACGGGAGTCTGTGCCATAGCCTGACAGTCCTCAGCCCGCGCCCGGGTTCATCAGCATACCGACGAACAACAGGTCGCCGCTCGTATTGTCGCGAATTGCATAGAAGAACGGATGATTTATGGTGACGTTGACCGGATCCTGCATAACCGAAATTGTGATTCCCACAGAAGTGGCGCCCGCCGCCACAGTACCTGTTTCGTTGACCTCCACAACGGTCTTGTGCTGCACATCCGAAATAAAAGCGCCCGGATAGATTCCGGAGAGATTTCCCTGGCCCTCGTCGAAGGCAATGCCCATGCCGAGCGCGGTCAGCGCGGTCTTCAAAGAGGCAGCGAAGGACGTCGTGAAACGCGGCAACGACAGATCAATCAAATCGGATGTCGCCATCTGACTCACCCGTGTTTGCGCCGTAACATCGCTCCCTCCACTGGCTGCGCCACGGTCCCGATTTTAGCCGCGTATCTCCCTAAGAAGCTGTCGAAGATTTGTACTCATGCGTATCTCGCCTGCTACAGACGGCTACACCCGTGATGCGGCGACGGGCGCCCGTTTCTGAGAACATGCGCGATGAATATGGACATCGCACACCCCCGGATTCTTCTGACGGCGACGCTCGTCGCTCTCGCACATGCCGCTCCCGCGTTAGCAGACTGTAAGGGCGAGTCCAGCGAGTGCGTGCCCGTGGGCGGCTGGAATTTCAGTCTCGCCCTTGGCGCGGGTGTCAGGACCGATCCGGTGGTCCACGAAGGTACGATTCCGCTCGTCGTGATCCCGCAGTTCAGCTACTACGGCGAGCACTTCTTCATCGACGACCTGGACGCCGGTGTCACCTTTCTGGATAGCGACCGCACCACCCTCAGCCTGATCGCCAGCCCGGGCTACGATCGGGTGTTTTTCTATCGCAGCGACCCGCAAAATATTTTCGTCACGGGTCTGGGCAACTTCAACTCGAGTCCGGGCTCTTCCGGGCAGGTTCCCGCCGGCAGCACCGGTAACGGCAGCGGCCCGGGCCAGCCGCCCCCCGGCACGACTGGCCTCATCACCAGCGCGAAATTCCCACCCCGCTCGCGGCAGTGGACTTATCTCGCCGGACCCGAATGGACCTTCAAGTACGCCGGGATGACCGGACAGCTCGACGTCCTGCACGAGATCACCGGCCATAACCACGGCAACGAGGTCCGGGCGGCGCTCGGAATACCGCTCTCGCGCGTGGGCGGAGCCTGGACGGCTGACGTGGGGATTACTTGGAAAAGTGCCGCCATCGTCAATTATTATTACGGCGCGCCTGGCATCTACGACGCTGGAGCGGCCCTGGACCCGTTCGTGAAACTGGCGTACTCGCGACCCCTGAAGGGTAAATGGAAGATCACGGCCTTCGTCGAATGCGAGCGGCTGAGCAACGCGATCGCCGACAGTCCGATCGTCAACGAGCACTTCGTGACCACTACTTTCGTGGGCCTGGTGTACGCGTTTTGAAATCACTCCTCGTCACCGCCGGACTGCTGCTGGGCCTGGCCCGGGTAGTGCAAGCGGCCGCCCCGGAGACCGTGGACGGCGATGGCATCCACCTCGAGCTGAGCCCGCGAATCTGCACCCTGGCGAGTCGCGACAAGCAGTGCCAGACCGCGGTGCATGCGCAGTGGAGCGCGCCGCGCGAGGAGTCGTTGTGCCTGGTGATCGTGGATCGGCCGGACATCAAGCACTGTTGGGAGCACTACTCCCAGGGCACTTACAGCATCGACCTGACTTTCGTGGATGACCTGACCTTCCAGCTGCGCGATCCGGGCCTGCAGAACATACTGGCTTCTGAGGTGCTGCGTGTGATCCGGGAGGCCCTGCACTACCGGCACAGGCGCCGCGAGCCGTGGAATATTTTCGAGTGAGCGCGCGCCGCCACGGCCCGGGACGATCCGTATGAGCGCCGTACCGGTCCCGTCAATTCTGCTCGTCGAGGACGATCTGCGCCTGGCGGAGCTGGTGAGCCGTTACCTCGAGAGCAACGGCTTCAGTGTGGCGATCGCGAGCCGCGGCGACGAAGTCGCGGGCACCGTGGAGCGCGCGCCGCCGGACCTGGTCATCCTGGATCTCGGACTGCCGGGGGAGGACGGCTTTACGGTCTGCCGCCAATTGCGACTCATGTACACCAACCCCATCCTCATCCTGACCGCTCGCGACAGCGACATCGATCACGTGTTGGGACTGGAGCTCGGCGCCGACGACTACGTGATCAAGCCGGTGGAGCCGCGAGTGCTGCTGGCCCGGATTGGCGCCCTGCTGCGGCGCAGCCGGGGCGCACTCGGTCCGGAGCGCAAGCTGCTGCAGTTCGGAAAACTCACCATCAATGCCGCTTCGCGGGCCGTCCACCTCGATGGACAGAGTATCGCCCTGTCCGGCAACGAGTTCGATCTGCTCCTCTACCTGGCCTCGCACCCCGGCAAAATCCAGTCACGCGAGACCCTGTTCAAAGACCTCTTCAAACGCGAATACGACGGCATGGACCGGATGCTCGACATCCGCATTTCGCGCCTGCGCCGCAAACTCGGTGACGAAGCCGAGACGGCCGAACGGATCAAGACTATCTGGGGCCAGGGGTATCTGTTCGTCCCAGACGCGTGGTGACTCATGGTCCGGCACTTCGTGGGCCTGTACCTCCTCATCGTATTCACCCTGGCCGTCGTGAGCTGGGGACAAGACCGGCTGTTGCGGGCTTATAGCAGCACGGATGCTGCGGATGACAGACCGGTCGCGCTCGCCATGTCCACTCTCGGCGATCGGCTGCATGGGGAGCCGCCGGACAAATGGCGGGACATCATCACGGGTGTCGCCGCAAGAACAGGTGTCGACATGGAACTGTTCGCAACAGGCGACATTGCGGGTGACGAGACGCTCGCAAAGCTAGCGCGCGGCGCAATAGCCTACATGGAAGCCGCCGGCGGCGATTCCTGGGCGCTGCGCCGGCTGGACGCCGATTACGTACTGGCCATCAAGTCCGCCGCACCCGGCGCGCGGCGCGGACTGTTGGAGTGGTCGCTCACCATGCTGTTCTACGCGGCGATCGCCCTGGTGATCATGTTCTGGATCTGGCCGCTGACGCGCGACCTGCGCGCGCTCGAGAAGGCGGCGGCGCAGTTCGGCAACCGTAACTGGTCCTTTAACGCCCGTATCAAGCCACATTCGCAGATCTATCCGCTCGTACAGACCTTTCGCCGTATGGCGGCGCGCATTGACGGCTTGATCGCCTCCCACAAGGACATGTCCAACGCGGTCTCGCATGAAATCAGGACGCCGCTGTCGCGCATGCAGTTCGAGATCGAGCTCGCGCAACAGGCAACGACCGTCGAAGAGGTGCGCCGCTCGCTGGGACACGTCAAAACCGATATCGCGGCTATCAACGACCTGGTCGCGGCGACACTCAGCTACGCGATCCTCGAGCGGGCCGATGTCACACTCAACGTCAACTCTCATAATTTCACGGCGCTCATTCCCGCGATCGCGGAATCCGTCGCACACGATGCGCGCCCGGATCTCCACATCAGCGCCGACGTTCAAAGTGACGCCGCCGCAGTCCGCTGCGACGTACACCTCATCGAAACAGTGCTCAGAAACCTTCTCTACAACGCCACCCGGTACGCAAAGCACTCGATCAGGGTGGCGTTCACATCGTATGACGGGGTGAATCGCCTGCTGGTGGATGACGATGGACCGGGGATTCCGCCAGCGGATCGCCACCGCGTGTTTGAATCATTCGTGCAACTCGAACGCACGGCGGGCCGTAAGACCGGCTTCGGCCTCGGCCTCGCGATCGTCAAGCGCGCCATCGAATGGCACGGCGGCGAAGTCTCGGTCGTGGAGTCACCGCTCGGCGGCGCCCGCTTCTGTGTCACGTGGCCGGCGATCGTCTAACCCGGTGCGCAGCCCCTCGAGCCGACCATGCAGGTACTCGGTGAAGAAGCCATGCATCAGAAATCTCTGTGAGAGGTTCCAGGGGCCGACCAGGTAGAGCGGATGCTTGTTGTAGGCGTATTCGGCCAGGCCGGGATCGCCGATCATCCGGCCGATACGGATGGCGATCGACTGGTCGAGATTGAAGCCATTGATGGAGTCGCGGTACTCCTCCGCCGTCAATAAGAAACAGAACAGGCACATGAACAAAGCGTGCGCGGTCTCGAAGTCCAGCACCTGGCCGGCTCGACGCGGCAGGTTGGCGGCATCGAGTGTCAGCGGGCGCCAATTCGTCCACTGCAGCTCAGCGGCTGATTTCGGCCATGAAGTGTCGTCCCAGCGCCCCAGCGCGTGAATCATGCGAAACAACTCCTGGTCGTGACGCACGAAGGTGTGCTCGAGCAGCTCGTCTGTTTTCGCGGGATACAGCTGCAGCGGCGCAACCTCGTGCGCGCCACAATTATCGCGCAGGAAATTCAGGATGTTGGACTCGGTCGCAAAATGCCGCAGGATGAGCAGATTGGCCTCGGGACTGACGGCGTTGCGACAGAACCAGCAGATCAGCCATTGCAGCAGCCGATGGGCGCGGAACTGCGGTAACGGCAGGCGCTTCAATGCCCAGATGACGTGCAGCGCAATCGCAAACACAAACTGCAGCACGGGGCGCACGATCCAGCGCAGTGGATTGTCGATGTCCCGCAGCCACAGATCGACCGCCACCGGATCGATCGGCAGGGTATTGTCGACAGCGACCGCCTGCAGATAGGGGCTCCGGCGCCGCGGGCGTTCAGCGCTCAACATC
>DATMQL010000295.1:0-2605 GCA_035566815.1 Steroidobacteraceae bacterium
GATCGAGAACGATTCCTCGATCCAGACACTCGCGAAGGTCGCTCTGAACTACGCCCGCGCGGGCGCCGACGCCGTCGCCCCCAGCGACATGATGGACGGTCGGATCGCAGCCATGCGCCAACTCCTCGACCGCGAAGGCCACGAGACCACCCCGATTGTTTCATATGCGGCGAAATACGCCTCATCTTTCTACGGACCGTTTCGTGAAGCAGCTGAATCGGCTCCGGCCTTCGGCGACCGGCGCTCGTACCAGATGGACCCGGCGAACTCACGCGAGGCGCTTCGCGAGGTACTGCTCGATGTGGAGGAGGGCGCGGATCTCGTCATGGTGAAGCCCGCCGGTCCTTACCTCGACATCATCCGGCAAGTCCGCGACTCCGTGAACGTACCGGTGGTCGCTTACCAGGTGTCGGGAGAGTTCAGCATCATCAAGGCCGCCGCCGAGCGCGGCTGGATCGACGAGAAAGCCGCCGTCTTCGAGACCCTGACCGGCATTCACCGCGCCGGCGCGGACCTGATCATTACTTACTGGGCGCCGGCGATGGCTCGATGGCTCAACTCATGAACGTGCAACAGGTAGGAAACACACCGCCGTTCCTGGCCGCCTGCCGCCGGCAACCGGTGGCGCATATGCCCATCTGGGTTATGCGACAGGCCGGCCGCTATCTCCCGGAGTATCGCGCGTTACGTTCGAAAGGTGATTTCGTCACTCTGACACGCACGCCGGAGCTCGCCGCCGAGGTGACTCTGCAGCCGCTGCGTCGTTTCGAGCTCGACGCCGCCATTCTGTTCAGCGACATCATGACTCCGTTGCAGGGAATGGGCGTCGATCTCACCTTCGAGCCCGGTCCCGTGGTGCGTGAGCCCATCCGCACCGACGCCCAGATAGACGCGCTGGCGGAACTGGTACCGGAACGCGACGTGCCGTTCGTCCTCGAGTCGATAAAGCTCATCCGACCGAACGTGCCGCGCGGTGCGCCGCTCATCGGCTTTGCCGGTGGACCCTTTACCCTGTTGTGTTATCTCGTCTGCGGACGCCCCTCGAAGGAGTTTGGCGCCGCGCGCTCCTTCCTGTATGCGCAACCGGAGTCGGCGGAGCGGCTGCTCGATAAGCTCGCGGATGCCATGGCCGTCTATCTCGGTGCGCAGGCCGCGGCGGGCGCCCAGGCGCTCATGATGTTCGAATCCTGGGCGGGTCTGCTGGCAGCCCCTGAATTCAACCGGTTCGCGTTGCGCGCGGTGAGGCGGACCATGGCGGCGTTGCGCAGTACCGGCGTACCTTTGATTTATTACGTCAACCAGGGATCGGCCCTGATGGAGTCGGTCGCCGACCTCGATGTCGATGTCATCGGGGTCGACTGGCGCTCTTCGCTAAAAACAGTCCGGCGCGAGTTAGGACCCGGAAAAGCCGTGCAGGGCAATCTGGACCCCGCGGCGCTGTTTGCCGAGCCGGAAGAGCTGAAGCGTCATGTCGATGCCGTCCTGGACGCGGCCGGTCCTGCGCCGGGGCACATTTTCAACCTCGGACACGGCATCTGGCCTGAAACCAACCCGGACGCGGTGGCCCGCATGGTCGACTACGTCCACGAGCGCACCAGCCTCTAAGGTGCGCACCCGTCCCTAACGAATGCACCAGCCTCCAACGAACCATGACTCCCCCCACTGACACCAACGGCGATTTCACGGGAACGTCCGCGACTTACTTCCGCGACCTGCAGGCACGTATCTGCACGGTGTTCGAAGCCTTCGAGCCAACGTGTCGTTTCGAGGCTCGCCGCTGGAATAAACCTGAAGGCCACAGGCTGCAGGGAGGCGGTGAATCCCGCCTCATGCGGGGCGAGGTATTTGAGAAGGTCGGCGTCAACGTGAGCCATGTCTGGGGCGAGTTCTCGCCGCAGGCCCGCAGCCAGGTCGCCGGGGCCGAGGAATCCGGCGGCAAATTCGTCGCCTGCGGAATTTCCCTGGTCGCCCACATGCGCAACCCGTATGTGCCGATCGTGCACATGAATCTTCGCTACCTGCGCACCAGCCGCTCCTGGTTCGGTGGCGGCTCCGATCTGACACCAACATTCCCGTTCGATGAGGATACGGCCGAGTTTCACGCGGCGCTTCGCGACGCCTGTGACTCGTATAGGCCGGACGCCTACGCAGAGTTCAAGGCGTGGTGCGACCGGTATTTCTATCTACCGCATCGGCAGGAGCCGCGCGGCGTCGGCGGAATCTTCTTCGATGATCTCGCCAGCGGTGATCAGGCCGCCGACTTTGCGTTCGTGCGCGCGGTGGGGGAGGCGTTTTTGCGGGTCTATCCGCCCATCGTCGCCAGGCGAAAAGACATGCCATACGATGAGGCTGCGCGCGATCGCCTGTTGATCAAGCGGGGCCGCTACGTCGAATTCAACCTGGTCTACGACCGTGGCACCAAGTTTGGTTTCAGCACGGACGCGGACCCGGAGGCCTACTTGATGAGCTTGCCGCCTTTGGTGAAGTGGTAGGTGTCGGTCTCGTCGCGCAGCCAACTCGTCGCGGTGGGCCAGAATAACCGCTCACGATAAGCGGCCTTGGCGGCATTCAAATGCGCGGCGACCACCTCGGCGATGGTCTCGAT
>DATMQL010000296.1:0-5430 GCA_035566815.1 Steroidobacteraceae bacterium
TGACGACACCGTTCAACACACGCTCACCCGCTTCCAATGGATCCATCATCACCGACGGGCCGGGCGGACGCGGCGGGCCGTTCGGCCGATTCGGCGGGTGATAGGGATTCTCCTCGCCGGTGCCGATGTAGTTGTCGGTGCTCACCCCACCCGGGCAGAACACCGAAGTTCCGATATTGGTGGATTCGAGCTCCACGCGGAGAGCTTCCATGATGCCGACCGCAGCGATCTTGGTCGACGTGTAGACGCCGGCGTTCACACCCGGCAAGAGTCCGCCCATCGAGGCCGTGGTCACGAAATGACCTCCCTCGCCGTGCTCGAGCATATGCGGCAGGCAGGTGGCGACGCTGTTATAGATGGCGGTGAAATTCACCGCGACCGCGTTATCCCATTCCTCGTATTTGGCCTGACTTGCCTGGCGCAGTGTCTTGATGCCCGCATTGTTGACTACGAGATGCAGCTTGCCGTACTTGGCTTTCACCTGGTCGAGCAGGTTTTTCCACCCGTCGCGCTCGGTGACGTCGTGTTTGACCGGAAACACTCCGGGGTTGCCTGGCTTGAACAGGGGCAACGCGGCCTTGAGGCGCTCTTCATTGCGATACCCGATCACGACAATCATGCCGGCGTTCGAGGCGGCCCGTGCAATGCCGAGTCCGATTCCGTCGGACGAGGCCGTGATGTAGGCCACCTTACCCTTGAGATCCTTCAGCGGTGGGGGCTGCGAGACCTTCGGCTCTGGAGGCAGGGGCGGGCGCCCCGGGGGTGGTCCGCCGGCGGGCGGTCCGCCCGCGGGAGCCGGTGTTGCATTTTGAGCCTCGGCCGGGCGGCTCAGGCCGAGATCGGTCAGCAAGGTGCCGGCGCCGAGCCCGAGCGCCATGCCGTTGCCGAGAAAGCGGCGGCGATCGATGCCGGTCGCCGTGTTGCCGGTCTGGGCGGCGTTGCCTGTCATCGCCGCAGCGGCTTGCGGTGCGTCTGTTTTCGGTGTGTCTGATTTCTTTGGCATGTTGATTCTCCAGCCTCAGACGGTCACGCTGCGATAGGATTTGCGCTTCTTTTTCCGGTGCACGATCTCGCGCGCGTAGATCCCCGCATGCAGCACGCGGGTTTCCATTTTTGCGCGGACGGGCGGAAACGCCTCTCCCGGCTCGGAGTCCAACACGGCATCGAAACGTTGTTTTGTGCCGGGCATGTATTCCGGATGGGTGATGATGAACAGGTCATTGTTGATCACACCGTTGAGCACCCGCTCGCCGGCTTCCATCGGATCCATACCCGGCGGCGGTCCGGGCGGTCGCGGCGGGCCACCGGCCGGCGGCGGGTTCTTGGCGCGGTAAGGGTTTATCTCACCGGTACCGATGTAGTTGTCGGTGTTGACTCCCCCCGGACAGAATGCCGAGGTGCCGACCGTGGTGCCCTCGAGCTCGACCCGTAGGGCCTCGATGAGCCCGACTGCCGCGATCTTTGTGGCGGTGTAGACACCCAGGTTGCCGCCAGGCAGCAGTCCGCTCATCGACGACGTGACGACGATATGCGAGCCCTCGCCGTGCTCGAGCATGTGCGGTAAGCACACCGCGACACTGTTGTAGGTCGCTGTGTAATTAACCGCTACGGCGTTGTCCCAATCCTCGTTGCTCGCGTTGCTCACTTTCGCGCGCAACTTGCTTCCGGCGTTATTGACCACGAGGTGTAGCCGGCCGTATTGCGCTTTGATCTGCTCCAGCGCCTTCGCCCAGGCATCCCGGTCGGTGACGTCGTGCTTGATCGGGAAAACCCCGGCGTTGCCCTCCTTGAACAGCGGCAGCGCGGCTTTCAGACGCTCTTCGTTGCGATAGCCGATGCACACCTTCATGCCGGCCGCGGAGGCGGCGCGTGCGATCCCGAGGCCGATGCCGTCGGACGAAGCGGTGACATAGGCGACCTTACCTTTCAAATCATGTAGGGGCGCGGCCTGTGACACCTTCGGTTCCGGAGGCATCGGTGGCATCCCCGGACGCATCGCAGGTCCGGCACCGCCTCCAGCAGGCGCGGCAGCGGTCTGTGCGACGGCATAACGGGACAGGCCCAGCGACGCCAGGATGCCCGCGGCTCCTGCACCGTATGCGGCTCCTTCGGACAGGAAGCGACGGCGCTCGAGCGCGAATCGATCCAGGTCGGGGGGTAACTGCGGAGTATCCTTTTTGGACATACGTGGCTCTCGGTGTTGGCCTGGATTGTTGACTCGGCTGAGGCTGAGTATGCCTAAACGCGAGGCAGTGGCGCGTCCCGGGGAAGGAGGGAAAAGCACCTTTGCCGGGGACCGCCGTCCGCAAAGGAAACCTTAAGCGATCTTGACGCACTGCCGCTCCCCGCCGGGGGAGGCGAGCCTAATCCAGACAGGCTCCTAGGCCCCGGGTTCGGCGCTGGCTAGAATGGGTTAACTAAAAAGGGAGTCGACAAATGTCCCACCGCGTTCCCGTGCTTGCCTTCCTCGCCTGCCTCTTCGTCAGCGCCACCGCCGGTGCCGCCCCGGCCGTCCTGGAAAATATCCCACTGAAGTGGTCGCCGACGTCGACCCTGGCTGAGATGGGCCAGGTCGATCTCACCGCGCCGGACCTGGCGGTGAAAATACATGTGGATGCCCTGGTCGATGTCCGCCAGAACCCGACCTTGATCGCGTTGAACACCGAGAAGCCTGACAAGCCCCGGCAGGTGACCACATCCGGCGATGTCGGTGCCTTTGTCACCGAGCATCTCAAGGACACGCTGCGCGGCGCGGGTCTGAGCATTGCAGATGGCCCGGGCGACATCACGTTGAGCGGCGAGATCCGCCAGTTCTTCGTCAATGAGGTGAACGTGTATCGTGGTGAGGTGTCGATCGTCATCCACCTGAAAAACAGCGCGGGTAAGGAAATCTGGAGTGGCGTGGTGGGCGGTGACGCCGAGCGATTCGGCCGGTCCTATCGCGCTGACAATTACTACGAGGTGCTGGCCGATACCCTGTTGCGCGCGGCTCACAATCTGCTGGTGAACCCCGGGTTTCATGAGGCGCTGGAGAAGCACTGAATGGACGCGCCCTTGCCCTGGACGAACGCGTTCCATGATTGACACAGGCGAGATTCCAGTCGACGGGGCTCTTTGCGAGGCGCTCGTCGCGGCGTGTCGAGAGTTGACACGCCGTGGGTTGACCTACGGGACGTCGGGCAACATCAGTATCCGGCGTGATGAGCGGAGCTTCTTTGTCAGTCCTACTGGAACACCCTACGAGGATCTCGAGCCGGCAGCCATTCCGTTGCTGGATTTTGACGGCCGGTGGTTTGGACGCCGTCGTCCCTCGAGCGAATGGCGTTTTCATCGTGACATTCTCGCGGCCCGTGGCGACGTAGGGGCCATCGTTCATACGCACTCGAGACATGCAACGGCGCTAGCGTGCACCGGCCGCGGAATTCCAGCGTTCCATTACATGGTCGCGGTGACGGGCGGCACGGAGATACGCTGCGCTCCGTACCGCACTTTCGGTTCGCAGGAGCTTTCCGACGTTGCGCTTGCGGCTCTCGGAAGCCGAAACGCTTGTTTGCTGAGCAACCACGGGGTGATAGCCCTCGGTGCCGACGTCACGGCCGCACTGACGCTCGCCGGAGAAGTTGAAAATCTCGCCGCCCAGTACTGTGCCGCGTTAGCCGTTGGGGATGTCAGAATCCTCGACGAAGCGGAGATGCTGCGTGTCGTCGACAAATTCCGCACCTATGGGAAGCTGGATGCCGTCGACGCTGCTCTCAGCTTCGGCGGCGATGAGTTACCCCACCGGCGGTAAGTCAGATCTCGGGCTTCGCGGGTGCGGCCGAAACGGGCCGGTATAACCGACTCAACATAAGGGTGATAATCCCCGCAGGATTAGACAAGCCCTTTCGCGCCAGGAGTGGAATAGTTACGGCGAGTGCTGGCTAAGCCGCACTCGAAGACTCTTGCTCCTTCCACCCCCATGCGGGCGAGTCTTCAACTTTGCGGGGTGGGCCCTGTGCCTGCCCCGCTTTCTCTTGCGCTCGATCAGCGCACCTGGCAGTTGACGTCACCGGGTTTAGCACCGCCACTTCCGCCCTGAGATACTAGGGGGCTCGAAAATGAGGGGGGCGGGGTGAATTGCATTCCGGGATTGGTGGGAAGGATGATCGGCGGCTGCTGAAAGCTCGGGGTAAATCCGAACTGTCCGGCAGTGAAGTTCTGCGACCCGCCGCTATTGGTGACGTGGATCGTTCCATCCAACACCTGCACATAGAGCCCCGGATTCCTTCCGGAAGTGGGGTCGCCGGAAGGGGGGCCGGGGATGTTCTGGGCGAGGCGCACTGAGTCAAATGACTGCAATTGCACGTACGTGTACTTACCCCTGGCCTGGCCAAGGCCAAGCACTGGCGCCCGACGCGCTGGCGCCGAAATGATGTCACCGCGGGCAAGCTGCCCAGGCGCCCGTTGGCGGTACTCCGCGATGAAGGTGCTATGGCCGATATCGATCACCGCCGTTTCCGCCCTGAGGGTGAACGAGTCCGTGTCGCGAGTGCCGAGAATGCCTGAGGTTACGCGCACGCGACCCCGGGAAAGTACCAGGACGGCCTCATCGGACTGCTGACCGTTTTCCTGGGTCGGCGGGGCCTTTTCGTGGAAGGAATACTTGTCGAGCGCCAATTCAGTGTCGGGGCCGAGCGTAATGGTGGTGTGGTCGATCAGGGCCACGCGAGTATAGGCGCCGGCCCGGGAGACGAGCGTATCCGATAGCTCCACTGACGAGCCGACTGCAAGCACTTTGATCGAGCCGGTCGCCGTCTTAGCCAGCAGCGCGCCGGTCGAGTCGGTGACGACGCCTATCGGTTCGGCGACGGCGTGTCCCGATAGGAACAGCGCGAGTAAGGCGCTGACCTTAGTTGCAATAGAGCTTTTTGACGGTGCCATTGTTGGTTGTCGCACTGCTTGGTTTGTCGCTGGTAGTGCCGCCGCTGGTACCGCCGCCGGTGGTGGCGCCGCTGCTATCCGGGCCACTTTGAGCTAAAGGGTCGGTGGTCTTGGACGCTGAGGAGACACTTCCGGCCGCCGTGGGCACTACGTTGGCTGTCGCAAGCGAGATCAGCGAGATTGTGGAATTGATCGCTTGAGAGAGCGGCGTCGAACTAGTGGCTTGCGCCACGGGCGGCACTACTGCGGTGCAGCCGGCCGCGGCTGGGTTGGAAGTGCATTGGGCGACGGTTGGGAGCACGGCGCTGCAGCCGGCTGCTGTTGGCGTCGAGGTGCATTGCGCGAGCGTGGGCAGTACGGCGGTACAGCCTGCGGCGGTCGGTGTTGAGGCGCATTGAGCGATTGTCGGGAGCACGGCGCTGCAGCCGGCCGCTGTTGGCGTCGAGGTGCATTGCGCGAGCGTGGGCAGAACGGCGGCGCAGCCTGCGGTGGTCGGTGTTGAGGTGCACT
>DATMQL010000297.1:0-9457 GCA_035566815.1 Steroidobacteraceae bacterium
AAGCAACTGAGTCCACCGACCCTGGACTCGGATGGGAAGGTCGCCCCGGTATGCGGCCCGGCGCTGCTTGGCGCAGCTGAGGATCCGCATACGCGGGACGTGGGCTCGATTATCGTCGTCATCGCCACCGATGCGCCGCTAACGCCGGACCAGTTGAAGCGTCTGGCGAGGCGGGTGCCGTTGGGGCTTGGCAGGGCTGGGGCCATCGAGATGAACGGATCCGGTGATATCTTTCTGGCATTCTCCACGGCAAATGTCGGTGCAGACAATGGTAATAGCGCTACGGACGCCGACAATCCCCACACGACCAAAGCTATGACACTCCAGCGATTGGCCAGCCGGGATATGGACCCGCTCTTTGCCGCAGTGACACACGCGACGGAAGAAGCCATCGACAATGCGCTCATCGCCGCCAAGACGATGATCGGCCCCAACTACTGGGTCGTACCGGCACTCCCGCAGGATCAATTGAAGACTATTCTCCGCAAGCACGGAGTCCTGAAGCAGTAGGCGCTCTTGGCGAGCCCCGGTCGTACAGTGCTACCCCCCGCCCACGTCAGTTGGCTCGCCTTAATGTTGGAGTTTCAATGGGATGATTGATCCACACAATAAGGCGATACTCGTTTGCGCCGACACCCTCGGCGCGGACGCAATCCATCCAAACGGGCGTAAAATACCTCCGCAATGGGGGTGACGGCGTTGCGGTTTGGCACGCATGATTGCGGCCAAATGGGGGCAGGGGGACGAAAGCTGAGCGGTGTGCGCATCATGAAGCGCGAGTTCGAGGCTCGACCCCGCTCGCATCGTACCGGGCGTCCATTGGCACGCGTGTGCGCGCGACTCCTGTTTGCCGCTCTGGCCATGCGGCTGTCTTACGGCAATGCGCAGACCCCGGTTGCTGCCGCTGCCGCCGGCGACGCGCCCGTTGTGGAGATCGCGGATGGCAAGCTGCGCGGCCTTCTCTTTGGCTCGGGTCTGGTCTTCAAGGGCATTCCCTTTGCCAGTCCGCCGACTGGCGATCTTCGCTGGCGGGAGCCGCAGCCGGTCGTGCCGTGGTCCGGCGTGCGTGATGCCACACGATCCGGAAGCTCCTGTACTCAGAGCACCTCGGGACTCAACGACTTCCTGGCGCCCCTGGCACAAGCGTACGGCGCGCGTTATGTAGGTGAGCCCGTGCAGTCCTCGGAGGACTGTCTCTACCTGAACGTCTGGATGCCCGTTGGGTCGCCGGGCAATCCTCTGCCCGTCATGGTCTGGCTGCATGGGGGCGCGAATATTGCCGGCAGCGGGTCGCAATCCACCTATGACGGTGTGGGGCTCGTGTCACACGGCGTGGTGCTCGTCACAGTCAACTACCGCCTGGGAGTGTTTGGAGCTTTCAGTCACCCGGAGTTGACCGCGGAATCGCCCCACCACAGCTCGGGCAACTACGGGTTGCTCGACCAACTCGCGGCCCTGCAGTGGGTGCGCAAGAACATCAGCCGCTTTGGTGGCGATCCGGATAACGTCACGCTGTTTGGAGAATCGGCCGGCGCCATCGACGCTGCATTGCTGATGACGTCCCCGCTGTCCAAAGGGCTTTTCAAACGGGTGATCTCCGAGAGCGGCCCCGCATTCGGCACCGGACGTCCCCTTGCCGAGGCCGAAGCCGCCGGGGCGGCGGTCGGCAAGGCGGCTCCTGGCCGCTTCGATTCGACATTGCAGAACCTGCGAGCTCTACCGGCTGCGCAAGTGGTGGAGCTCGCCGACAAGGTCCTCAAGGCGCAGTTTCCGGCAGTCGCTGGCGCCCTCATCGTCGATGGGTGGGTGCTGCCGCGATCGCCACAACGGGCTTTCGTCCAGGGGGCCCTCGCGAAAATCGATCTGCTCATCGGACTGAACGGACGTGAATTGAGCGCATTCCGTGTAGGCGGGGCGGCCCGTGCTGCCGCGGCGGCCAAAGAAAAGCCGGCGGTAAACCCAAACCCAGCTACCAGGACAGACAGCGGGAGTGGTTCGGGTCAATCGCTTGCCAAGCTCACGGACGCGATGGCGCCGCTGTATGGCGGTTGGACCTACCCGGCCCTCGCGTGGTACCTCGGCAAAGTCATCATTCACCGAGATGCGGGGATCGATCAGGCGGGCAACGATGTGGCGGTCGCCTGCCCTGTGGGAGCGATGGCGACCCTGGTGCGCGCGGCGGGGCAGAAGGCCTACGTCTATCGATTCGAGCGCGCCGTCCCCGGTCAAGGAGCCGCGGCGCTGGGGGCATTCCACAGCCTCGAAATTCCTTACGTTTTTAACGCCTTCCAGGACTCCGCGTGGCGATGGCTGCCGTTCAGGGATGCTGACTCGAGACTCTCCGCGGCTCTCGAGGCTTACTGGACCCAGTTCGCCAGGACGGGCAATCCCAATGTCACGGGATTTCCGCAATGGCCTGCCTGGAACAACGATGCCGAGCCCTTTCTCGAGATCGACGCCGCGGGCGACATCGCGGCGCAGGGAGACTTTTCACCCATTTTCTGCCATCTTGCACCCGACCGATTGAGGGACCGGCTCAACAGAGATTGACCTGATATGTCGGCGATGATGCCTCCGCGGGTGATGATGCCGTTGCGATCCGCAAGTCGACTGGGCTCAGTTGCCCTAGAGGCACCGCGTGAGGCGGCCGCAGCCGTCCAGCCTCCCGACTACGCAGCCCTGGTCGAAGCCGCCGGCGACTTCATCTACACACTCGATCTGGAAGGACGCTTCACGTTCCTCAACCGGGCCGCCACGCGAATGCTGGGCTATTCGGTAGAAGAGCTGCTCGGCAAGAAATTTACGGTGATCCTGTCCGGGGCTTCCGCGGAAGTGGCCCTGAAGCACTTTGGACAGGGGCTGGCCGGAACCGAGACAACACCGTTCTTCGAGGTCGAGGTCCGGCGCAAGGATGGCGAAACCGCGCTGTTGGAAGTGCGCGCCGGCAGCCTCTACCAGGACGGCAAGCTCATTGGTCGCCAGGGGATAGGCCGCGACATCAGTGAGGTGCGCGCCTTGCAGCAGGCGATTGCGGCGAAATCCGAGCGACTCGCCCTGCTGGAAGAGCGCACGCGGATCGCGATGGCGCTGTATGCCCGAATCGCCGAGTTCGCCATCGAGGAGGACGCGGACGATGCCGTGGCGTCGTCTCAGGTTCTGCGCCAGATGCACGAGGCGGTGCTGAGAGTGACGGCCGACCACAACGGGCTGTCGAAGTTCGACCTGAGCGTGCTGCAGCTGTTGGCCAAGGGTTGCTCCAATCGCGAGATCGCGGTCGCCGTGCATCGCAGCCCGCACACCATCAAGGACCGGATCAAAAAAATCAAAGAGCGGGTCGGCGTCAATCGCCGGGCGGAGCTCGTGGCCACTGCGCTGAAGCTCGGGCTGATCACGCCGGACCCGTAGCATCCCGGACCAGTCGGTCCAACAATCAGTAAAACTTGATGGGGACCATCCCCGCCGGCTGCAATTGCGAGGCTGCCGCGGCATCCTCCGCTCGAACGATGTCGACGAAGGCCGCGACGGCGGCGGCCAGGTCTTCCTTCATCACCGTCCCCGGCGTGTCCTTGTTCGAGAACTGGAAGATGTTATGGGAGATGAAGTTGACGAACGGAATGCCGTTGCGCGGATAGTCCATTCCATCGCCAATAAAAAAATTCGACACAATCGAGCGTCGCAGATGATGGTTTCCGATGGCCGTTCGCACCGCAGTGAGAAGGATCGGGTTTGCGCCGTCCGCAGGTCCCGTGACGCCCCAGTAACGCACAGCGGGTAGGGTCGTCGGGCGCCACTCATCGCCCTCGCGGTGATACTGACGACCGATCATCTCGATGTTGTTTGCGGCTACGGTCTTGGGCATCAGTCGCGCCGCCAGGCTCTGAAATTTTTCCCATCCGGGCTCCAGGCCGAAAAGCGCCGTCGTTTCCTCGACCGGCGGATCCGATGGCGCGCGGCCCATCGACCACCCGATACCGAAGTGACACGCGCGGAAAAAGAACATCAGCGTGCGCTCCGGCTTCTCTCCCGACGTCGCGAAGTGACGCGCGACACCCAACGTCACCGCGGCACCGGACGCTTCGTTCGTGGCCCATCCGTCGTGGTGCGTCTTGACGACGATGTATTCCTCGCTGCGCTTCCCGGGTACGAAGCCATAGACGTTATAACTCGTGCCTTGGCCTCGCGTGCCGGTTACGGTCACAGTGCCTTCGGCGCGCTCTTTTTTTAGAAGCTCACGCAGACGCCGGCCATCCTTGCTGCTGATGGTGAGCGCGGGAAGCTCATAGCGCACGAACCAGTGCAGATACTGATGGGTGTCATCGCCGATGATGTCGACTATACCGATCCAACCCGCCGCCCCACGGGCCACGGCCGCCTGGTACGAGGAGTCATGATTTTTCGGCGGCCACTTTGCCTTGCCGTCCTCGAGTTTGATCGTGTCGTCGGGGTCGTAGGTGAAGAACGTAGGTCCTTCGGTCGGCATGATTCCGCCGACCACCATGTCGACGACGACGATCTTGCCCTTGACGTCCACGCGATCGAAGTCCGCCGGCGAGCCTTCACCTACATAGACCAACTCGGCGCTGACGCCCTCCGCGGGCGTGTAACGGCAATAACGGACGAAGCTGCACAGGATCTCTTCGGCTTTGCCTCCGGTGCGCACCTGCAGGCTCCATCGGTCCGGAAACGCGACGGCAATCGGCACGGGCTCCAGGCGTACGTCGCTGAACCCGAACTGCCGCAGCTTGTCGGCGAGATAGTGCGCGGCTTCGTGATCTGACTTCGTGCCCGGCATGCGATAGCCGTAATGATCGCGTCGACCGAGCTCGTACAGGTCCTCGACCCAGCGGAAAACGTCCTCGTTCGAAACGGGCCCCCGTGCCAATGCGGGGCCGCCTGCTGTGGATCCGCTGGCCACCGGGCCAGCCGCAACGGCCGGTGCCAGGGTCGCCAGAGCGAGCGCTCCGCCGGCGGCCAGAACCTCACGTCGCGATACCGGCATGCCAGGCTCATCCATGTTCGACTCCCCCTCGATCATCGAGCGCCGCCATACGAGGCGCGCAATACCTTCTTATCGATCTTCCCAGTCGGTCCCAGCGGGATCTGCTCGACGAACACGACCTCATCCGGTAACCACCACTTCGCAATCCGATCCCGCAGCAGACTCAGCACTTGCTCTTTTGTGGTCGCCTGTCCCGACTTCAGTTGCACCAGCAGCAGCGGCCGCTCGCTCCACTTTGGATGCGGGATGCCGATGACCGCAGCGAGGGCGACCTGCGGGAAGCTCGCAACAATATTCTCGATGGCAACGGAGCTGATCCATTCGCCGCCGGACTTGATCACGTCCTTGGAGCGGTCGGTGATCTGCATGAAGCCTTGCTCATCGATGGTAGCGACATCGCCGGTATCAAAGTAGCCGTTCTCGTCCAGAACGTCCTGCTCCGCGGCCCCATAGTACCCGCGGGCGACACTCGGTCCGCTCACCATCAGACGGCCGAACGTCGCACCGTCGTGTTCAACCGTACGATTCATGTCGTCGATCAGGCGCATGTCCACACCGACCGAGGGGCGTCCCTGCTTCAGGCGCCAGGCGATCTGCTGCTCGAACGGCAGGCGCGCGATTTCTACGTCCGGCGCGCTGACACAACCCAGTGGCGACATCTCCGTCATTCCCCAGCCATGCAGCACTTCCACACCGAATCGATCGTGGAAGCTGCGAATCAGGTGCTCCGGACAGGCAGCACCCCCGATCACGACTCGTTTCAAAGTCGTAAGCTTCGCTTGGGCCGCGATGAGATGATCCAACAGCGCCTGCCAGACCGTCGGGACGGCTGCCGAGAAAGTGACGCCCTCGGTTTCGAGCAGCTCGTGAATCGCACCGCCGTCCATGCGAGCCCCCGGCATCACGATCTTCGCGCCTACGGCGGGGGCCGAGAATATCAAGCCCCAGGCGTTGGCGTGAAACATCGGCACGACGGGTAGCACAGTGTCGTGCGCGGACAGGCCCATGACGTCCTTCTGCAGTGTCAGGAAGGTGTGAATGAAATTCGAGCGATGCGAATACAGCACCCCCTTCGGATCACCCGTCGTGCCACTGGTGTAGCAAAGACCCGCTGCCTGCTGCTCATCGAAACCGCCCCAGGCGGCCGGAGCGTGCCCCTCGAGCAGGAGCTCGTAAGGCATGAGCTTGGCGGCGCCCGGCTGGATGTCTTCCGCGCCGCTCATGACAATCACGTGCTCGATTGTCGGACACGCGTTCAGCAGATGACGGACGAGCGGAAGGAAGGACTTGTCCGTAAAAAGGACACGGTCGGCCGCGTGATTGATTACAAAAACGAGTTGCTCGGCGAACAGCCGCGGGTTCAATGTGTGACAGATCGCGCCGATGCCCATCGTCGCGTACCACACCTCCATGTGCCGGTCCGTGTTCCACGCGAGCGTCGCGATGCGATCGCCTTGCTTGACTCCGAGCGCGAGTAAGCCGCCCGACAGACGCTTCGCCCTCGTGTGCAACTGCGCATATGTGGTTCGTACCAGTGGGCCGTCGATAGAGCGAGTGACGATCTCGCGCGCTCCATGCCAGCGCGCCGCGTGGTCCAGAATACGATCAACCGTCAGTGGCCAGTGCTGCATCAATCCGTGCAAGTCATCCCCCTTTTTGCCGCGAATCTGCGGCTTCGCGGCCGTGTGGACAATCACCCAACAGGAGGCTTCTCACCCCCAAACCGGGGGCACTGGTGGGCATCCCACCGCGCGACTACCCAACGGGGGGTGCGATACCTCCCATTGGGTCATTGCCGCGCATGATGCTTGCGGCCGACACTGTGGGGCACACGGCGTAAAGCAGCCACACGAAGCTGTCGCTAGTGATTGAGGGGGGTAGGAGAGGATGAGCAACAAGTCCATTACGTTGGCCGTCATTGCCGCGCTGACCGCTGCACCCGTTCTGGCGGAAGCAGCCGACGCCGATTCTGGGACCGCGCTCGAAGAGATCGTGGTTACGGCGCAGCGGCGCACGACCGACGTGCAGAAGACCAGCGTCCCGGTGACCGTACTCACGGGTGAAGATCTGAGGAAGAAGGGGATCGACAATGTCGATTCCCTCATGTTCTCAACGCCGTCATTGAACGTTCAAGATTCCGGCTTCGGAGCCCTGATCAACATCCGAGGCATCGGCAAGAGCGATTTCGGACAGCAGGTCCCGGCAGGTATCCTGGTTTATCGCGACGGCGCGCCTGTCGCGCCCGGCGGCATCCTGACCGACGAGCCGTACTACGATATTGCGAGTGTGGAAGTCCTGCGCGGTCCACAAGGGACTTTCGCGGGCGAGAACTCCACGGGCGGCGCTATCTTCATCAAAGAGGTCGATCCTTCCCTTGCCGATGGCGTCGGTGGGTGGGTCGAGGGTCAATATGGGAACTACAATGACGTGCGCGTGCGCGGCGCGTTGAACCTTCCTATCACGGACACTCTAGCCGTGCGCTTCGCGGTGAACGGAGAAAATCACGATAGCTTCTGGAACGTCACGGGACCCTACACCGGTAATCCAGGCAAGCATCACGAAGCGGACGGGCGCTTCAGTCTGCTCTGGCAGCCAAACGAAGCCTTCAAGGCGCTGTTGAAGACGGATTACAGCTACATCGATCACGGTGGCATCCCGGCTAGCGTTTACACCGGCTCGACCGCGAATCTGTTCAACGTCAACCTCGACGCCTATCTGCGTGGGCTCGAAAACCAGACACGCACGGTGCTGCAACTGAGCTATCAGTTCAAAGACGGCATTACCCTCCGCTCCGTCGGTAGCTACCAGCAGGGAAGCACCCGGGCAGCAATGGACGTCGACGGTACCGCGAATCCGCTGATAGGGGAGATTTTCAGGACGAACGAGACGGACCGCACCGTCTCGGAGGAATTGAATCTTATCTCCCCAGATGCCGGAATATTCACCTGGGTCCTCGGCGCCACCTACCTGCAGGATATTGTCAGTCAGCCTTCCGGGCCCACGGGCAGCGAAACCTTTCTATCAGTGTCGCCGGGAGGCTCGCCCACCACCGGCCTGGGACTCACGGGAAACTACCGGGCCACCAAGAAGAACTACGGGACATTCGGACAGGGCACGTTCGAGCTCACCGATGCGCTCAAGTTGGAGATCGGCGCGCGCTACTCCTGGACCAGCTTTCTCATGGATAACGTGACGGAAGCGGTGTTCAATGGGATACCCGTGCTGGGCCAGAACATCGCGGGCGAGGAGGAGAAGGATTCGAAGGTGACGGGCAAAGTCGGTCTCGATTACACGTTGGATCCGACGAATTTTCTCTACGGGTTCGTGGCGACCGGACACAAGGGCGGGGGCCTCAACGGGGTGGGTAAGCTCGCGCCGTTCCTTCCTCCGGGGCCGCCCCCGCCGACGAGCGCGGCGAATCTGCCGCCCGCCTTTCAACCGGAAGAGGTCACCGACTACGAGCTCGGCTGGAAGGGCACCTATTTCAACAACCATCTGCACACCCAGCTGGGCGCGTTCTACAACCAATATCGGAACTTTCAGGTCTCGCTCTACGTGCCCAACCTGCAGGCGGGATTCGTCACCAACGTCCCCGGCACGACGCGCACCGATGGATTCGAGGCGCAGATGCAGGGGCAATACGGCAACTTCTCCTTCGATCTCGGCGCCTCCTACCTCGAGACCTCGTTCGGTACCTTCTCCGCGGCCGACTCGCGCAATCTCGCCGTCGGGGTGCAGAACCTGACCGGCAAACAGCAGCCCAACGCGCCTCGTTGGACGGCGCAGGTAGGTGTGCAATATGTCTTCCAACTCTTCGCGGCCGATACGTTGGCGCCGCGGCTCGACTACGGTATGGTGAGCTCACGTTGGGCGACGGTATTCGAGGTGCGCCCCACCGACTACCTGGCGACCGAGAACCTGTTGAACGGGCAGCTGACCTATCACCACGACAGATGGGACGTGACGGCGTACGGGACGAATCTCTCGAACCAACATTACGTCACCGCGCTGGCGGTCGGCAACCTGGCGCTCGCAGGGCCCCCGCGGCAGTTCGGATTGCGTGTGAACAAATCATTCTGAAGCGGCGGGTCATGGGGGGATTCGTTCTAAGGATGGCTGCTGCGCTGTGGGTGAGCGCTGCGGTATCGCTCGCGGCGGCCGCGGCCGGGCCGTCCGCACGGACCACGACAGCCGCGCGCACTCAGGCCGCAGCAGGAGCGCCCGCGCAAACCGCAACTGCGCCACCGTCTCAACCGGTTACGGATTCTCTCGCCGAGCAGTTTGCGTCGCCTCCGGCGGTGGCTCGCCCGCGGGTCTGGTGGCATTGGCTGGACGGAAACGTGACCAAAGAAGGTATCCAACTCGATCTGGAGTGGATGCAGCGCGTGGGAATCGCCGGCTTCCAGGTGTTCGATGTGGCGTATCGAACACCGCATGTCCTCGAGAAGCGGCTGGCGT
>DATMQL010000298.1:0-2274 GCA_035566815.1 Steroidobacteraceae bacterium
AGGTCGGTTTCTGGGACTACCCACGATCGCCGTCTCCCTGTGCACATCGCCAGGCAGTGACCATCACTTCGAGACCGGTGCGGCGGTCGCGCGGCTTCTCGTCGCGCAACTTCTCGGCAAGCCGCTGGAACGCAACGGGCCACTCATCCTGAACGTCAACGTGCCGGACCTGCCGTTTGAGAAGCTGCGTGGTTTTCGCTCGAGCCGACTCGGCTACCGCCACCCCTCGGAGCCCATCATTCCCGCGCGGGATCCGCGCGGCCGCCCCGTATACTGGGTCGGGCCCGCCGGCGCCGGGCACGATGCCGGCCCCGGCACCGACTTTGCCACCATTTCAGAGAACTACGTTTCGGTGACTCCGTTGCAGATTGATTTGACCCGACACGCCGCGTTGCCGGCCGTGCAGAGTTGGTTGGAAGGTATCAATGGCTGACGTGCGCTTCGCTGGAATCGGGATGACCTCCGCGCGCACGCGTGACCGGCTCGTGCAGCGTTTGAGAGACCAGGGAATCACGAATCTCTCGGTCCTCGACCGTGTCCGGAATGTGCCACGTCATATCTTCGTGGACGAGGCGCTTGGCACCCGGGCCTACGAAGACACCGCGCTACCCATCGGTTTTGGCCAGACGATCTCGCAGCCTTACATCGTTGCGCGTATGACCGAGGCGTTGTTGGAAGGTGGTCCGCTGACGAGCGTCCTGGAAGTTGGAACCGGCTGCGGTTATCAGACAGCGGTGCTGGCTCCGCTCGTCGACCGGATCTACACGATTGAACGCGTCGAGCCTCTCGTGACGCGTGCCAAGGAGCGCATCAAAGAGCTCGGGATTCGTAACGTAAGATTCCGCTACGGCGATGGCACGCTGGGCTGGAAGGCGCATGCGCCGTTCGACGGCATTTTGGTTGCGGCTGCCCCGCTCGTCGTCCCGGAGGAGCTCATCAAGCAACTGAAAGTCGGCGGCCGGCTGCTCGTTCCTGTTGGACCCGAAGGCCAACAGGAGCTCATTCGTTTCACCCGCAAGGAGCAGCGGGTCGAGCGTCAATCACTCGGCGCTGTTGCATTTGTGCCGCTCCTCGGTGGCACCACCTGAGACCCTGCGGAAGCTGAGACTAGTTCTACCTATGTCTCGTAACATCCTGATTGTCCGAGCTTTTGCGACGGTACCGCGATCACTGGCGAAATATCGCGGAAATGCTGCGAAAACAAGGGCTCCGAACGGCAATCGCGCACTCTATCCGAGCTTCCGAAGTGTCGAAATTCTTTGCAGCGTAAATCACTTGCGCGGTGATCTGTGACGTGTTTAACATGCGTCCCTGTCGTCTGGCGACGACAGGAAAAGAGCCTGACGAGGATGTCCGGCAGAAGACACAGGGAGGAGGGGAGTCGAAACAAGAGCAACAAGTCGAAAGAAGAAAAATAATCAGTGCAGTCATTCGAGTCTGTCAGCTTCGGGTGATTGTCGGTTGGATGGTATTCCTCCCCTTGTGTCTTCTGCCGGATAGCTTCCCGCGCGCATCGCGCGGGACCGCCGGGCCAAGCTAAAGTTGCCGCGCGAGTCCGCGCAACGCCCTTCAGCTCAAAAACAGCGCCGCGGCAACCTGCCGCTCTTCCTGTACGAGAACGTTGAAGGTGCGGCACGCCGCGCCTAGATCCATCACCTCGAGTCCGACGCCGCGCGCAGTGAGCGCCGCGCGAATCGTTCCGGGCGGAAACCGTTGTGTTGGCCCGGTTCCTAACAGCACCAGCTCCGGCTTCAACGCCAGGATCGCCTCCAGGTGTGCCGGCACCAGTTCCGCGAAACTCGCCGGCTCCCATTCCGATATCAGAGTGTCAGCCGTCACGATGCAACTGGCGTGCAGCCGATGCTCCCCGATCCGGATTTCCTGCGGCGAGTACCCCCGGATCAGGTTGACGCCTGAACTCGCTTCGAGTGTGAACCTCATGGACGGTACGATACCGCCCGTGCGCGAAATCGTCATCGTCATCTCAGACCTCTACCTCGCCCAAGACCCGTCGAGCCGCTCGCCCGGCCTCGTCCAAGGCCAGCTCGAGAGCCCACCCGGCATCGGTGCGTTTCCCGGTATCGAGCACATCGCGCGTTTCGGAGGCCGGTCCGCCCTCGAAGGCGGCTGGCGCCCCTGGCTCGCGCGCTGGCTGGGCCGTGGCGACCTCGCGAATGTTGCTCCAGGCGTGATCGCCTCCGCCGGCGTTGTGCTCGCCGCCACCAACGCTGAGCCCGCTTCTGCCAACGCTGAGCCTGCCGCCGCCAATGCTGA
>DATMQL010000299.1:0-4095 GCA_035566815.1 Steroidobacteraceae bacterium
GCCATCATGGCAGCCTGTAAACACTGTACGACTGCGTGCCGCGATATAGCGCGCGCTGTAGCGTCCAGCCGATATAGGGGACAGTCACGTCAAACACCGGTTCCGCGCCGGCTTCCGGGGAGGAGTTGCCCGCGAAGTACCGGGCACCTCGAGCCTTTGCCCAGCGCAGTGCGGCTGCGGAATCATTCAGGTACGGCACGATCTGCGGCTGCGTGATGCCGCCCAGGTCGACCAGCGGGTGCCGGCTCTCGAATTCGAGCTGCCCGATGGCAAACACGGCCACCGGTTCGCGCGCGGGCACGTTATGGCGAATGAATTCACTGACGGCGGCGAACTGCTCGCGCAGTTGTTCCTTATTGCGAACATGTGGAATCACGATCGACACGATGACGAACACCGATGCGAGCAGCATCGCCGCCGCGGCGCCCGCGAACAGTCGCGGCGGCGCAATGCGTCCCAACAGCCACAGCACTCCGATAGTCATGCACGGCATCGACAAGAGGCAATAACGCGTCTGCACCACTGTATGGTTCGCCAGGTAGAAGGCGACGCAGGCCGTGGGCCATAGCAGCAGCGCCAATACGGCTGCAGGGGTGTGTCGGCGCCACATGCCCCACGCGCACGCGAACGGCAACAGCAGCAATGTCACTGGAAACCCCATCAGGTATACGGGGATCAGTCGCGAAGCGATCGCACCGATCGCACCGCCACGCTTGGCCATGTTGGTATTGGGCACCAACGAGCCGAATGCGTGGAGCGCGTATCCACACCAGATGCACAGGGGGAGCAACATCACCATTCCTAGCGCAGCACCCCACACCAGCCGAAAGGCGGGCGATCTGGTGCCCTGGGCGTGCCAGAAACGCCACAGAAGCGCTGGAGCCACGAGCGCTGCAAAGACCAGGAGCTCCGGCCGCAGCAGAGGACCGACGGCCAGCAAAGATGCGCCGAAGAGCGCGCGAGGCGCTGTCAGGGTGCCGAGGAAGACCGCCCAGACGACCCACATGCTGAGCCCCAACGCTGCGGTCGCCTCCATTCCGGAGAATGACCAGTGTACGAAGTATGGGTTGAGAAGAGTGAGCGCCACGGCAAAAAAGGGCAGCAGATCGTGCACCGGGCGCTCGCGCGGCAGGTCGCGTGCCAGCCGCCACGCCCCGGAGACGGAGAGCGCCAAGCCTGCCGTGCACGCGAGCTTTGCACCCACGACCCACTCAACGCCGAAGAAATGGAAGAACGTGATGAACAACACCCACAGCGGTGCCGTGTCGCCGTTGGTCACCGTACCACCGAAAGCGAACCCCAACCCGCTCGCGACACTGCGCGCGAATTCGAGATGGATGAACGCATCGTCTTCGATGTAACCATAGCTGAACCAGGCCCAGGCAAGCACGAGCGCTCCAAGGACGGCCCACTCCACGAGAGCAGTACCACGCAGCCGCGTTGCGGGAGCGGCGGGCGCCAGTTCCTTGTCGAAGACGACGTTTTGGGCGGCGCTCATGATGTCCTGGGGGGAACGTAGCCATCCCGCACAACGTATTCAACGAGGTTCGAAGCGGGGTACAACTTCGACCACGCCTTGAGCAGTCCTTTTTCGACCTCGCCACGCAAGGGACTTTCGCGGCGGATGGCAATGCCGAAATTGAACACGTCGGCGATCACGACGTACCTTGCATAAAGGCGCGGATCCTCGAGAATCTGCGCCCGCAGGCCGGTGTAGTCGGTATGGGGAAACCAGATCAGATCCGGCGCACGCGCCAGCAAATCGTCCATCGAAAATCCGCGCAGGCCGATCTGCGTGTCATTCAAGCCAACCAGATCGATGATGGTCGCGCGGGGAGCGATGGCCGCGATGTAACCCACTTCCGACGCCGCGACCACCGCACCCGGGGGGAGTGAGGCGATCAACTCGCCCAGCACCGGCACTGTTGGATACCACTTGTCATAACGTGCCATGGGCGTGCTTGGCGATACGGGCAAGGATGGAACGGCGATCGGTTGTGGAACGACCCGCGCGGTATAACCCCTTTCCAATCCGAGCTCGAAGGGGTGGAGTGCCCCGTAGAGCACCCCTGTGATCGCCAAAGCCACGCTCATACGACGTAACGAAATTCTTCCGCTCACGAGAGCCGCGTCCGCGTTCAGCAACGCAGGCACGATCAGGAACGGTAGCAACGGAATGTAGTAGCGCCCGACGAACCCCATCACCTGGCGCACAGTCACCAGATACAACAACGTAACGGCGGCGGGGAGCAGCAGAACCAGCGTAAGGGCCAGTTTCTCACGGTCGAACGTGGCAGCCAGCGCCGCCACGAACGGCAGGCAACAGATACCGGCCATATAGGCGTATTGAATAGCATTCTCGTGGCTCGTGAAACCCGCGTAGCCATGCAGCGACTTTGCGTAGAAGCTCAGGGGCAAAGGCACCTGGAAATACCATTGGCAGAGCAGAAGCTCGATAGCGATGAGCACAGCCGGAAGGGCGCACAGACCGACGAGATCACTCCACCGGCGCCGCCCCGGAGCCGCCAACCAGGCCAGCATCGGCGCGCCCAGGGCGCACAGGCCGGAGTCCGGACGGGCGAGCACCGCCACGACGGCCAAACCTCCGACGAGGAACGACTTGCCGGTGGTGGGAGAGGCAAAGTATTCCAGGACGGCGAACACCATGGCCGCATTGGCTAACAACGACAGCATGGTATCCATGCCCGTCGTCAGGTGAAAAGCAAACACCGGATTCAGTAGCAGCGGCACGGCGATCGCTGCGAAAGCGGTCGACCGCACCCGCAGGAGAGATGATTGCGCCCGGCGCGTAACCGCCGCGGCCAACGTCGCCAGGGCGGCTATGCCCGTCAGCCAGGACGCGAGTTGCAGCGCATGCCCCAAACTCAGAGGCAGCAACGTCAGTGGCAGGATGAAGAACGTCCATAGCTGGCTCGTCGTGCCATAGGTCGGGACGCCATCGGGATTCCACGCGATGCCCAGGCCATCACGAATGTTGAGTGCATAGCGGTAGAACATGTAGGCATCGTCGAACGTAAGCGGTCGAAACCACGCCCGACAGAGCCATGCGCTCAGCAGAATGAATGGCAGGGCCACCGCAGCCCGGACTACACGCTCTTTCAAGATACCGCTGGCGGGAGGAGAGACGCGGTTGAATACGACGTCGTGCATGCTGGCTTCACTGCATTTGGCGACGAGCGCCGCGGCCTAGTAACGGCCTGTTCGTTCTATCCCCGCTCGTTTGGGCGAGGTCCGTGCCTGAGATTTGATTTTAGGGGCACCATGTGACGGTTTTGCGAACTGGCGCACAAAGCTGCCTCTTGCGAAGTGCAAGATCGCGGACTCGATGCCGGCCGCGGCGGCTTCCACGGACCAGCGAGCGCTTTCTTCCGCGGCTGCCGCGCTCATCGCGCTGAGAGCCGCCTGATCGCAGCTCAGGGCGTTCTTCACTACAGCGGTCAGCTGCTGCAAATTGCCAGACTCGAATGTCCAGCCAGTCACCCCCTCCGTGACCAGGTCCCGCGCTCCACCGACCTTACTGCCCGCGACCACCGCTCGCCGCGCCGCCATCGCCTCATTCAGGGCGAGTCCCCAGGTCTCACCGGGACCGCGCGAGGGCAGCACAAACACATCGCCGAGCCGGTAAACAGCCGGCATGGCCTGTTGATTCTGAAATGGCAGGAAGCGGACATCGCTGCGATTCGAGGCGCGGGCGCGCAATTCAGACTCGAGCGCACCATCGCCCACGAATACGAGATACCCGGACGCTCCACAATTCATGAACGCCTCGAGCAGTAGCAGCGGGTCTTTCTTCGGTACCAGCTTCCCTGCGTACACGAGCGTGCGGGCACCGGCGGGAATGCCTAGTTCGCGCCGCCACTGCATCGCGCGCTCCTGGTGAGCGCCATCCGGATCGGAGAATCGCCTGACATCAATCGCATGAGGCGCGAAAGCCACGCGCTCCGAGGGAATTCCGCACCAGAGAAAGTAATCGCGGTTGTTCGAACCAACCGCCACGGCCACGTCGACGTGCCGGTATACCCAACTCAGGGCCGCGCGGCGCGCCCTCGTACGCCACCACGACGAGCGATCCAG
>DATMQL010000300.1:0-5121 GCA_035566815.1 Steroidobacteraceae bacterium
TCACTTGAAAATGTGGGTTGAAGTCCCACGAACAGGGCGCTCTTTTGATGCAATTGCATTTAATCACATCGAAGAGCGCGACAGCTTCGTCGCACCCGCGGGCGCTATGCACCTCGTTTATAGGCTCGACATAAACGAGTACCAGGGCGAGCGCCGCCTGCAGCTCCTGGTGGATCACGTGCTGCCCGTGCAGATGGCTGCGCCGCCCTCGTAGCGGAGCTGCGGGCCCGCCCCCGCGGACCAACGACCATTAATGGGTCGCACTCGCTACGGCGACCAGCAGCCAGACAGGCTCCTGGCGGGGTGCTAGCATCCCGCCCTCAACTGCAATCTCAGACCCTACGGCATCACGATGGAAGTCAATCAGCTCAAACGCCAGCTCAAAGACCTCGGGGAGCGCATCGCCTCCTTACGGGGGTTTCTTTGAGTACGACAATAAGAAAGAGCGCCTCGAAGAGGTCAGCCGTGAGCTCGAAGACCCTGCCGTCTGGACGAAGCCCGAGCGGGCGCAGGAATTGGGACGCGAACGCGCGAAGCTGACCGCCGACACTAGCGAAATCGACCGTACCACCAAGGGTATCGCGGACGCCGCGGAGCTTCTCGAGCTCGCGGAAGGCGAGGGCGACGAGGCGGCCGCGCGCGATATTGATAACGACGCGCAGCGACTCGAAGCTGACGTCCGGCGCCTCGAGCTGAAGCGCATGTTTCATGGCGAGATGGACTCGCACAATGCCTTCCTCGATATCCAGGCGGGCGCGGGCGGCACGGAGGCACAGGACTGGGCGCAGATGTTACTGCGCATGTATCTGCGCTGGGCCGCGGCGCGCGGCTTCAAGGCTGAAGTGATCGACTCGAACCCGGGCGAAGTAGCGGGTATGAAGAGCGCAACGGTGGAAATAACGGGTGACTACGCGTACGGCTGGTTGCGCACCGAGACCGGTGTGCATCGTCTCGTGCGCAAATCGCCGTTCGACTCCGGTAATCGCCGCCACACCTCGTTCGCCTCGGTGTTCATCTCGCCGGAAGTCGACGACGACATTGAAATCGACATCAACCCCGCTGACCTCAAGACCGATGTGTATCGCTCCTCGGGCGCCGGCGGCCAGCACGTGAACAAGACGGAGTCTGCCGTGCGCATCACGCACATGCCCAGCGGCATCGTGGTCGCCTGTCAGAACGAGCGCAGCCAGCACAAAAACCGTTCCACGGCCATGAAGATGTTGAAAGCCAAGTTGTACGAGCTCGAAGTCAACAAGCGCAACGCCGCCGCGCAGGTGCTGGAGGATTCGAAGTCGGACGTGAGCTGGGGTAACCAGATCCGCTCCTACGTGCTCGACCAGTCGCGCATCAAGGACCTGCGCACCGGCGTCGAAGTGGGAGCCACCGACAAAGTGTTGGACGGCGATCTCGATCAATTCCTCGAAGCATCGCTCAAGGCGGGAGTTTAGGTGACAGACGTGAATGACAAGCCCAAGGGTCCGCCAGCCTCCAAAGGCACCTCGGGCGGCCCCAACGACACGGCTGCCGGCGCCGCAGACGCGGTCGACGAAAACAAGCTCATCGCCGAGCGCCGCACCAAGCTTGCCGCCGTGCGCGAGTCCGCGAACCAAGCCGGCACCGCTGCCTTCCCCAACGATTTCCGCCGCAACGCTCTGGCCGCGCAGCTGCACGCCGCCTTCGGCGAACGCGACACCGCCTGGCTCGAGGCGAATCCCACCCGCGTCGACGTCGGTGGCCGCATGCTCTTCAAGCGCGTCATGGGTAAGGCGAGCTTCGCCAAGATCGCCGACCGCACCGGCCAGATCCAACTCTTCCTCCAGCAGGACGCTCTCGGCGCAGCCTACGACGCCTTCAAGGGCTGGGACGTTGGCGACATCATCGGCGGCAGTGGCATCCTTTTTCGAACCAAGACCAACGAGCTCTCTGTGCGCGTCGACAGCGTGCGCCTGCTGGTGAAGTCCCTGCGTCCGCTGCCCGACAAGTGGCACGGCCTCTCCGATAACGAGACTCGCTATCGCCAGCGCTACGTCGACCTCATCGTCAACGAGACGAGTCGGAACGTCTTCCGTGCGCGCACCCGCATCGTCCGCTACCTGCGCGACTTCCTCGACTCTCTCGATTTCCTCGAAGTCGAGACCCCGATGATGCAGCCGATTCCCGGTGGCGCCGCGGCCAAGCCTTTCATCACCCACCACAACGCGCTCGACATCGACATGTACCTGCGCATTGCGCCCGAGCTGTATCTGAAGCGTCTCGTCGTCGGCGGCTTCGAGCGCGTCTACGAAATCAACCGCAACTTCCGCAACGAGGGCGTGTCGACCCGGCACAACCCCGAATTCACCATGCTGGAGTTGTATCTCGCGTACGCCGACTATCGCGACATCATGGATTGGATCGAGAAGGCCATGCGCGGCCTCGCTGACACCCTCAACGGATCGCCCAAACTGCAGTACCAGGGCCGCGAATATGACCTGGGCAAGCCCTTCCGCCGTGTCACGGTGGAGGAAGCCATCATCGAGAACAACCCCGGCATCGATCCGCTGTCCCTGCGCGACATCACCTACTTGCGCAAGACCTGCGAGAAACTCGGGATTCCGGTGAACGCCCACGACGGCCCGGGCAAGTTGCAGATCGAGATTTTCGAGAAGACGGCCGAGCACACCTTCGTGGACCCGACCTTCGCGTACGCCTATCCGGCCGAAGTGTCCCCGTTGTCCCGCGCGAACGACGCCGACCCGTTTCTCACCGATCGCTTCGAGTTCTTCATCGCCGGACGCGAGATCGCCAACGGCTTCTCGGAGCTCAACGACGCCGAAGACCAGGCGGCGCGCTTCCGAGCCCAGGTCGCCCGCAAGGACAAGGGTGACGAAGAAGCTATGTTCTACGACGCCGACTACGTGCGTGCCCTGGAGTACGGCATGCCGCCGACGGCAGGCCTGGGTGTGGGTATCGACCGGCTCGTCATGTTCTTCACCGACTCCGCCTCCATCCGCGATGTGATTCTCTTCCCACACCTGCGCCCGGAGGTCGATTGAGCCTGGAGGTCGTGAGAGGGGCACCCATCGGGGTGTTCGACTCGGGTGTAGGGGGTTTGACGGTTCTGAAGGCGCTCGTGGCGGAGTTGCCGCACGAGCACTTCGTGTATCTCGGTGACACCGCGCGCCTGCCGTACGGCACGAAAAGTCCGGAAACGGTTGCCCGTTACGCCGTGCAGGCAGCGGAGGCGCTCTCGGAGTATGGCCTCAAGTGCCTGGTCATCGCTTGTAACACCGCTTCATCGGTTGGCCTGCCCGCGATCCGGGAGCATATCCGCAGCGTGCCGATCATCGGAGTTATCGAGCCCGGCGCGGAAGCCGCGTGCGCGGCCTCCAGAACTGGGCACATTGCCGTCATTGCAACCGAAGGTACGGTGCGCGGCGGCGCGTATCAGGAAGCCATCCTGCGTATCCGCGCTTACGCGCGAGTCATTGCGCAACCAACACAACTGTTCGTGGCGCTGGCGGAAGAGGGCCTCCACGAGGGGCCGATAGCAGACAGCGTGGCGCGGCACTATCTCGAGCCGATATTTCATGCCTCGCTCGATATGAAGGCGCCCCCCGATACCCTGGTGTTGGGATGCACCCACTTTCCCATGCTCGCTGGCGCCATCCGCGCCGCCGTCGGCCCCGACATCCGAATCGTCGACTCGGCCGCCACCACCGCAAAAAGTGTCCGCGAGACGTTGCAACGTGAATCCCTGATGCGAGGCGACGCCTCTACAGTTAGCGGTGCCGTGCCAGGCCCCGCGGGCGCCGGTACAATCCGCTTCCTCGCCACCGATTCCATCGAGCGCTTCGTCCGCATCGGCACCCGCTTTCTCGAGCGCCCCATCGACCCCGAAGAAGTCGAGCTCATCGACCTCTGATCAGCTACGCGGTCGACCAAGGCTGCTGACTCCCGACTGAGAGCCGACACGGGACTCAGAGCCCGCCCCCCGAGTGAGAGCCGACAACCGCTCGCGAAGGGTGCAATGTTCTGACCCCGCGTGCCGGTCTCTTCTCACGCACCAGCCGTACAAAGAGTGGTGCGATTATCCCATTGAATCGGATTGCATCGCCTGACTCAAAGGTTCACGATGCCGTCCGAACAACAAGCAGCAAAGAGAGGGCCCCCGCAACACCAACCGGTGGGCCGGGCCAACTCTTCTCATCTGAAGGAGTGCCCCCCCTCATGAATTCTTCTCTCTTCAGCAGCGGCTCGCGGCTGGTGTTCCTGGCCCTCGCTTCCGCGACGGCGACTACGGCGTCGATGTTGGCCGGAGCCGCGCCCGCAACTGCGCCTGCCGCAGCCGATGTAACACCTTCACAGATGATCGCGTCATTCGAGGGAACCTTCGGCGTGCATCCCGGCCAGCGCAGAAACCATATCAAGGGAACGTGCGCAGCCGGTGAGTTTGTTGGCACCCCCGACGCGGCTGCTCTCAGCCGTTCTCCCTTGTTCACCGGCAAGACCATCCCCGTGGTCGCCCGATTCTCGCTCGGCGGTGGTAACCCCGATGTACCCGATGCGGCTCCAGCCCCACGCGGCATGGCCCTCGAGTTTCGCCTGACAGGTGGCGGCCTGCAGCACATCACGATGATCAACGTCCCGATCTTCGCGGCGTCGTCCCCGAGTTCCTTCAGGGACGCGATCGACGCCTCCAAGCCGGACCCGAAGACCGGCATGCCGGATCCCGAGAAGATGAAGGCCTATGTCGCCAGCCACCCCGACGCGAAGCCGTTGATCGACCTCGCGAGCCACCACAACCCGACGGCGAACTACTACGAGACGCCGTACTTCAGCATCCACACGTTTAAGTTCGTGGACGCCAAAGGTGTCGAGCATCCCGTGAAGTGGCGTTTCATCCCCCGTGATGGCGTGAAAGAGATGACGCCGGCGGAGATGAAGGCTGCGCCGCACGACTTCCTCGAGAAGAACCTGATCGACCGGACCAAGAAAGGCCCGGCCGTGTGGGACATGATTGTCTACGTAGGTGAGCCCGGCGATTCGCTGGACAACCCGACGATCGCCTGGCCAGAGACCCGTAAGCATTTCCCCGCCGGCACGCTGACGATTTCGCAGGCCACCCCCCAGAAGGGGCAG
>DATMQL010000301.1:0-4386 GCA_035566815.1 Steroidobacteraceae bacterium
CATGAAGAGTGGCCTGGCGGCCATGGTCACCGCCACCGAAGAGTTCGTGAGAGCGCATCCAAAGCACCGGGGGACGATTGCGTTCCTCATCACGAGTGACGAGGAAGGTCCGTCAGTGGACGGCACGAAGCGCGTAGCAGAAATGCTCGCCGGGCGTCACGAGCGGATCGACTGGTGCGTCGTAGGAGAGCCTTCGAGCGAAAGCACCCTCGGGGACACCGTCAAAGTCGGCCGTAGAGGATCGTTTAGTGGAAGGCTCACGGTTCACGGCGTGCAGGGGCACGTGGCCTATCCCCAGCTCGCGGAGAATCCCGTTCATACGCTCGCCCCTGCCCTCGCAGAGCTCACGAGCCGGGTGTGGGACAACGGGACGGAGTATTTCCAGCCGACGAGCTTCCAGGTCTCGAACCTCAACGCCGGGACGGGCGCACCCAACGTTATCCCGGGCGAGCTCAAGGCTCGTTTCAATCTGCGATATTCGCCCGCGCAGACTCAAGAAGGTCTCAAGGAGACCGTGGAAGGAATCCTGCGGAAGCACGGCGTGCGATACACGCTCGAGTGGTACGTATCAGGCGAGCCGTTCTACACCCCACCCGGGGACCTCTCGAATGCGGTGGGATTAGCGGTGGAAGAAGTTACGGGCGCGCGACCGAAGCTTTCCACGGGCGGCGGGACGTCTGACGGGCGGTTCATCGCCCCGCTAGGTGCGCAAGTGGTGGAACTGGGCGTGATCAACGCGTCCATCCACAAGGTCAACGAGAGCGTGCGGGTCGCCGATATCGACGCCCTTCATCGCATCTATGTTGGGGTGATGCGGAGGCTCTTGGCGTAAGGACGCCGAGCGTTTACGCGGCCAGACGGGGCGAGCCGCGAGCTGGCTGCGGAACCGTCGCGTTTGCGGTGACTCCGAATGCGCCAAGGATGAGAGCGCAGATCAGGACCCACGCCGGCATTGCGAGGCCGAGGAACTTCCAAGTCACCTCGCTGCATTCACCGCTACCGGTTAGTACCTTTCGGATCACCTCCGTGACCGGGGTGAACTTCAGCAACACGTCCAGAGGCGCCCCGCACGAAGGCAGTGAGCCGGGTGGAAGGTGCTGCACATAGACGTGGCGAGCCGCCACGCCGATGGCCGAGAGCGCGGCGGCCGCTATCAACACCGCGTACACGCGCGCGCCCCAGTCGCGGGGGTTATGCAGGGCCGCAATCAGGAACACGACCCCCAGCGCCGCAATGGCGATTCGCTGGAATATGCACAAGGGACAGGGCTCGAGACCGAGCCCATATTGGGTGTAATAGGCGTAGGCCAGAAGAGCCACGCAGGCTGCAAAGCCGGCGAAATTGGTCAGGCGACGATTTTTGAGCATTTTATAGGGCCTGCGGCCCAACTTTCCTGCGGGTCGAAGCGACCCGCTACATTAGCCGGCGCTGCGCGCCGGGGGAAGCCGTTCTATTTGACGCTTCCGGCGGCAGGAGTTCCCTGGCCAAGCTCGCGCTCGACGTCGTCTAAAGACGTATGCCGTATGTCCTTGCCGTGGACCATATAAATCACGTATTCGCTGATGTTCTTGGCGTGGTCGCCGATGCGTTCGAGGGCCCGCACGACCCACATGACGTCGAGGTGGCGCCGGATCGTGCGCGGGTCCTCCATCATGAATGTGATGCTCTGGCGTTGGATCGCTTCGTATTCCTCGTCGACGAGGCGGTCTTGCCGGGCAACCCTCAATGCGGATTCGACGTCCATGCGCGCAAACGCGTCCAATGCCTCGTGGACCATCTCGGAAACGACGCGGCCGAGATGCTTGATCTCACGGTATTTGTCTGCGGGACGCTCCATCGTCGCCAGGCGTGAAGCGATGTAACCGATCTTTTCGCCCTCGTCGCCGATGCGCTCCAGGTCGGTGATGGTCTTGATGATTGCGACGATTACGCGGAGGTCGCCTGCCGCAGGAGCCCGCGTCGCGAGGATGCGGCTGCACTCCTCGTCGATGGAGACTTCCATGTTATTGACCTGGTAGTCGTCCATCGCCACGGATTCGCCGAGAGTGCTGTCACCCTCGACGAGAGCCGTGATCGCCTTGTGGAGCTGCTGCTCGACGAAACCGCCCATGCCGAGCACCTTGCTTCGGACCCTTTCGAGGTCTTCATTGAAGCGGCGCGAGATGTGGTGGCTTAGGTCGGCGGTTTCCATCAGTTGGCGTCTCCGGTTTCGCTCGCTTGGAGCCTGGCTGACCAATGATCGCCGTAGCGAGGGCGACCCAGATCGAGCAGCTTTCTGCGATCGTTTCCCGCGAATAGCGTCGGCCTATTTAAGGGAAACGATCGCAGAAAGATGCCGATCTGGGGCGGCCGCAGTAGGCGAGCATTGGTCAGGCAGGCTCCTTCATACGCGCGAGAATGCGCGAGATGATAACGGAACTGCGGCGGACAGCCAGAGTTGCTCGAAGGGCCTGAGGAATCGGCTCGAGGCCGGCCAGAAATTGCTCCGTCGCCGCGTTCCAGGTGAATGCCGACGCGCGCTGCGCGCAAACACTCCGGTCGAGGTTGAGGGCCGAGCGTACTGCGACATGGAGATCTTCGTGAAGGACGCCGGTCACACCCTGCTCGATGACATCGATGGGACCCGGCACTGGAAACGCGGCAACGGGGACGCCGCACGCTAACGCCTCGATCATCGCCAGACCGAAGGTGTCGGTAAGACTCGGGAATACCAGCACATCGGCCGTACGGACAATGCGGCCGAGCTCTGCGCCGTGACGAAAGCCCGCGAATTTGACTTCGGGGTGACGCGCAGCGAGATCGGCGCGCTGCGGCCCATCGCCGATGACCAACTTCGTACCCGGGAGCTTCAGGTTGAGGAAGGCGTCGATATTCTTCTCGACCGCCAAACGCCCCATGTACGCCATGATTGGGCGCGGCAGATCGGCGTAATCCGGATGCGCCGGACCCGGATGGAAACACTGCAGGTCAACGCCCCGCCGCCAGAGATGCCGGTGCTTGAATCCTCGCTCAGCGAGCTGGCGATCGAGGCTGCCGGCACTCACGAAGGTCCGGGCGCCGCCATTATGGAAGTGACGCAACCACGCGTAGCTGACGTCGATCGGGATCGGCCAGCGTGCCCGGAGGTACTCTGGATATTTCGTGTGGTAAGAGGTCGTGAAAGGCACACGGCGGTGGCGGCAGTAGCGCCACATCGCGAGGCCCAGCGGGCCCTCGGTCGCAATGTGGATCGCGTGGGGCCTGAACGCCTTCATTTCCCGAAGGATGTGTGGCACCGGCCATACGGCCAGCCGTATCTCCGGATAGCTCGGCGCCGGGATGCTCAGCATTCCCTGCGGCGATATGACGCGGACTTCGTGGCCGAGCCGCGTGATGGTTTCGACGGTGGCTTTTAGGGTGGTGACTACGCCATTGGTTTGCGGTGCCCAGGCGTCCGTTGCTATCGCGATTCTCACGCTGCGTCAGCAAGGAGGTCGGCGGCGGGACGGCCGGCGACTTGCACGTTGTGGGGCCAGCGCAGCAGTTCGAGCTCGCCGTTGTGCTTTTCAACCAGGGCGGAACAGGATTCAACCCAATCGCCGGTGTTGCAGTAGAGCGTGCCCTCGATGCGCTTCAGGTTCGCGCGGTGGATGTGGCCGCAGACCACGCCGTCGTAGCCCTGCTCCCGGGCGTGAGCCGAGGCAATGTTCTCAAACTGTGCGATGTAGCGGACGCTGACGGGGATGCTGAGCTTGATGCGCTCGGCCACCGGCCAGTAGGGGCGCTTCATGGCACGTAACAGGTTGTTGACACTGTGACTCAACATGACCACCACATCATACATTGTGTCGCCCAATCGCGTGAGCCAGGGGGCGCAAGAAACGACCCCGTCGAACTGATCGCCGTGCATGACGAGCAGACGTTCGCCTCGGGCGGTCTGGTGAACCCACTCGCGGTGAACCTCAAGCTGGCCCTGCAGCATCTCGGCCATCACGCCGAGACTCGCGTCGTGGTTGCCGGGGATGTAGATCAGGCGGGTGCCGGCGCGCTGGCGAGCCAGCAACGTGCGCACGATCTGGGTGTGTTCTGGACTCCAGAAAAAGCGGCGCGCCATGCTGAGCGCGTCGACGATGTCGCCGACGAGCACAATGCATTCGGCATCGACGCCTTGGAGAAACTCGTTTAGTTCACGGGTTCGGGCGCGCTTAAAACCGAGATGGATGTCCGACAAGAACAGCGTCCGTACCTTCGTCCGGCGAGCACGTTGGGAGTTGGCGTTGGCCATGTTCGTCGCTTATGTGGCTAAGGTCTAATGACCTTGGCGGCTAGAGTCTGACGGCGGCATGTCGTTTCCGTGACAGTGCCGCTAAGTGTTTCTTACGAATGAGGGGGTTGGGACGTAAACCT